>NZ_WKZJ01000003.1:0-338730 GCF_009679715.1 Faecalibacterium sp. BIOML-A1 | reverse complement strand
CTCCGTCACCCTCGCTACTCCAAGGCCAGCATTTGAATGATGTTTGTCATGGGCAGCGGATGGTTGGCGGATTTTTTCATTTTAGGGCTTGACTTTTAATAGTTAGTCTTCGTACAGTTCACACAGGGCCAGCTGCAGGTCGGTCAGCTGGCAGGTCAGGCTGGCAATCGTCTCGGGCAGACGGGCTGCTTCCTCGGCCTGCTGGCGCTCTTTTTCCCGCGCGGCCAATTCTTCTTCCGTATAGCGGATGTATCTCTGCACCGGCACCTGTTCGGTCCATGCGGCCTGCGCAGGCACGCCCGGCACGTCGATGACCTTCCGCACATCCCTGCCGCCGCCGGGATACTCCGTTACGGTCTCGTAGTGGCTCACTTCTTCCACGCCTTCCACGGCGGGGTGCTCCACTGGCTCGGTGTCGTCCACCAGATACCCAAGCGTCAGGTCAGGGTTTTCAATGGCTGCGCCGTTCTCGTCAATGATCTTCATGGTTCAAAACCTCCTTTCTCAGGCCACGCGCCGCCAGATGTGCACATAGTAGGCGGCAGGCTGCACGGTGGCGCTGCGGCCGTAGATGGCATTAGACTTGGACGCATCCAGACTGAACTTATATACATCAGAAAAGGAATTGTATTCGCCCGTAGATGCGATCAGATCGCCGGCAGTGAATGCGCCGGATACCTTATGTTCACCCTTTTTTACATCCGCGACAAAAGAGCCTGTGATGTTCGGCAGTCCGGCCTTTACTGTTGTGCCTGCCGCGTGGCTTCTGCTGGCACCCATCAGCACGCGGTCGGATGCGATCTGCTCCCATGTGCCGCCAAACCGGGCGGCGGGACTGGTGGGGTCGGTGCTCTGGTAGATGCTGCCCACCGGGTAGGCAGCGGAGCTGGGTGCGGCCAGCAGAGCATCGACATCTTCCTTTGTATAATAGGAAGAAAAATCGGCACCGAAGGTGCGCAGGGCGTTTGCCTTTTCGGCAGCGGTCCATTCCCCGGCGGCTGCGGCGGTGGTCAGAGCCTTCTTCACGCCATAAGGCAGCAGGGCTGCGGTCAGCGGCAGAAGTGCATCCGTCATGCTGTCCAGCTGTTCGCGGGCAGCTGGTGCGATGATCAGGGTTCCGTCGCTGCGCACGTTGATGCCGCAGGCGGGGTCCACCCGCACTGCGCCGGGGGCCGAAGCCGTGGGCACCGTGCTGCTGCGCAGATAGGGCGACAGATCCGGCATGGCGGCAGTATCGGTCAACACGGCCCCGGTGTTGGGGTCCACGCTCAGCACCCGAAGCAGCTGGCCGGAGACCGGAACTGCCGGGCAGGGAAGCGCCCCCACATCCTGCGCCGTCAGTTTTACGATGCCGCTTTTGCCGTTCACGCTCACTACCTGACCGTCGGTAGGCACCAGCTCCTCTGCCCGTGCGGCAGCAGCCTCGGCACGGGCTGCACAGCGGGATGCAGCGGCACTGTCGGCGCTGGTGCGCTGTGCCGCGGTCTGGGCCTGTGCCGCATTGGACGCCGTGCTTGCAGCACTGGCTGCGGCACGCTGTGCGGCGGTGGAGGCGCTGCTGGAGCTTTCCAGCACGCGGGCCACGAACTGCTCATACTGCGAGGGCGGCAGCTCTTCCGCGCCGCCGTCGGTGGGCAGGATGGCGTAGGTGTCGTAGCTGCCGGGCCGGGTATAGGCGGCGTAGCCGCTGGCATCGATGGCTGCCAGCATCCACTGTCCGCCGGTGCTTCCGGTCAGGCGGCGGTCCACGGTGACGCAGTGCTGCGTGTCCAGTGAGACCGGTGCCAGCAGGGTGCCGTCGCTGCGGCGCAGGTAGAGCGCAACGGTGCACCCGGCCCATGCTTCCGGCAGCGTGAAGCACAGCTCGTCCACACCGGCAGCGTTCTGTGCACCGAGGTGCAGGCGGTGCGGCTGGGACAGAAATTCGGTGCCGCCGCACTGCCTTTGAATGATCTTGATGTTCACTTGAAAACCTTCCTTTCTGTTTTTTGTTTGATTGTACAGCCGCTGCCCGGCAGCTGCCAGTGTGGTCTTTTGCTGCACAAATTTCTGTGCTTCGGCATTTTGCCGGGAGGCGCTTTTCATGAGTAATTCGCACAGTTCTTTGTGGGTGAAAAATGGGATGAAAAAGAGGTGGCTTTGTACGGAAAACCAGCGATTTTTGGCCGCTTGCCGCATGGGAAAACGAACCCAAAAGTGCAGTTTCCGGTGCAAAAAGTCCAAAATAAATGTTAAAAATTCGTGAACAAAACACCCCAGAAAACAGGTCGAAAATCGGAAGGAAATAACCGAAAAAACAATATTTTGGAGAAAACAATGTTAAAGTTGCACAAAAAATAACGTCAAAAAACTAACAAAGTATGAGAAGGTGATTTGACAAATGGCCATTGGACTGGTAAAATAAGAGCCGCTCAACGGAACCAACAGACGTTGCAGCGTTTAAAATTTATCTGGATGAAGTAAAAAGCCGTCTTATATACGGCGCGGCGCGGGCAGATGGGGTCCGGGCCGGGAGGGTAACTGCACCCTCCGCAGCGGAGTCCAAATTGTATACGATGCTCGATTTTACCAAAAAGAGGGCATCGTATTTGATTGTGGGGCCAGATGGCTTCTGCCCGCCCTGCAGTCCGGGCGGCCGGGGCATGAAAAACATGTCCGCAGCCGCAGCCAATTTTGAAAAGAGAGGAGTTGTCTCGTATCGCTTCCGTAAAATTGAAGAAAGCATTGTCTGACTGCAAGCATGCAGTCTCTCCCCGTGTGCTGGCGTTTTGTGTCATGGTCGTGTGCCTTGTGGCTACACTCAGTGTGACCGCTGCGAATCTGCGGCTGACCTACGTCACAGACTCCAATGGTGCCCGGCAGGTGATCCTCACCTCCGAGACCGACCCTGCACAGGTCATGAACCTTTCCGGCATCCAGTCCGAAGAGGGCGATCAGGTCTATTACACGGCCTACAGCGGCAACCTTGCCGCCCTGAACATTGAGCGCGCATTCTCCGTCAGCATCACTGCCGACGGTCAGGAGTACCCCGTCAAAATGGTGTTCGGCACCGTGGCGGATGCCCTGAAGCGTGCCGGTATCACCCTGGAGGGTGACGACTACACCGAGCCTGCTCTGGACCAGCTGGTGAGCGCAGGTTCCACCATCACGGTGCACCGCGTGGACTACACCGACCGTGTGGAGACGCAGGCCATCCCCTACGATACCGAGTACGTCTACACCAGCCTGTATTTCCGCAACACCGGCCGCGCCACCACGGTGCGCCATGGTGCGGAAGGCCAGCAGACGATCACCACCCGCGACCGCTATGTGGACGGCGAGCTGGAAAACAGCATCGTGGTGGATTCCACCACCACTGTGGAGCCGACCAACCACATCGTAAAGACCTATGGCGCAGGCGCGCCGGTCTCCCCGCTGACCGGCCCGGACGGCACCACCAATGCACCCGCCTCTTACAGCAAGGTGCTCACCGGCAAGGCCACCGGCTACTATTCCAAGACCGGCAAGGGTTCTTCCGGTCTGGGTCTGGGCTACGGCACTGTGGCTGTGGACCCGGATGTGATCCCCTACGGCACCAAGCTGTATATCACCTCCACCGACGGCAAGTTCGTGTACGGCTATGCGGTGGCTACCGATACCGGCATTGCCGTGCAGAAGGGCCAGATCCTTGTGGACCTGTTCTACGAGACCTACGCCGAGAGCGTGATCAATGGAGCCATTCAGGTGAACGTCTACGTGGTGGACTGAGCAGGCTGAAAAGAACCGGGGAAACCGGAACTGAAAATTTTCAACAGAAACAGAGAGCTTCTGTACACCTTCCCTTTGGGAGGGTGCGCAGAGGCTCTTTTTTATTGTCAGATTGGCAGGATTCACCATAAAATTTGTAAAAATTTAGCGGGTATGTATATAAGAGAAAAATATCAATGAAAAGATTATGGTAAATTTTACAGTAAAATGCGGCGAAACTCTTGAAAAACAGACCGAAATTCTTTAATATAAAAGGGTAAAAAGCTACAGGTGCGCTTTGTGCATCTGTACGGGGAGGAGCAGTCTATGAAACCGACCGAGGAGAAGATCCAGAGCAATGCATCGGACCTGCCGGTGTATCTGTTCAAACAGGGCAATAACTGTGAAGCATACCGCTACTTTGGCGCACACATGGAAACGCGTGCCGGTGAAGCAGGTGTGGTGTTCCGCGTGTGGGCACCCCATGCTGTAGCCATCAGCGTGGTGGGCGACTTTAACAGCTGGAAGCCGGGCAGCCACCCGATGCGCAAGGTGGATGGCGATTCCGTATGGGAATTGTTCATCCCGGGCATGAAGGAATATGATGTTTATAAATACTGCGTGACCACCCGCGCAGGTGATCTGGTCTATAAGGCCGATCCCTATGCGTTTCACGCCGAGACCCGCCCGTCCAACGGCAGCAAGGTCTACGATATCAGTGGTTTTGCGTGGCACGATGATGCATGGCAGGCAGCACAGAAAAAGGCTGATGTGATCAACAGCCCGATGAATATTTACGAGATGCACGCCGGCAGCTGGAAGATGAAGGAGGGCGGCAAGCCCTACAATTATTCCGAGCTGGCAGACGAGCTGATCCCGTATATCACAGAGATGGGCTATACCCATGTGGAACTGCTGCCGGTCATGGAATATCCGTTTGACGGCAGCTGGGGCTATCAGGTCACCGGCTATTTTGCACCCACCAGCCGCTACGGCACCCCCAAGGACCTGATGGCCTTTGTGGATAAGCTCCATGCCGCCGGCATTGGTGTGATCATGGACTGGGTGCCTGCTCACTTCCCGAAGGATCAGTTCGGCCTGTACAACTTTGATGGCGAAGCCTGCTACGAGGACCCGAATCCGAAGCGCGGCGAACATAAGGAGTGGGGCACCATGGTGTTCGACTTCGGCCGCAGCGAGGTGCAGAGCTTCCTGATCTCCAGCGCACTGTATTGGCTGGAGCAGTACCATATCGACGGCCTGCGCGTGGACGCGGTGGCATCCATGCTGTATCTGGACTATAACCGCAAGCAGGGCGAGTGGGAGCCGAACAAGGACGGCGGCAAGGAAAATCTGGAGGCTGTTGCTTTCCTGCGCAAGCTGAACGACACCGTGCTGGGCCGTCACCCCCACAAGTACATGATCGCGGAAGAATCCACTGCATGGCCCATGGTCACAAAGCCTGCTTCGGACGGCGGCCTTGGCTTCAACTTCAAGTGGAACATGGGCTGGATGAACGATATGCTCAGCTACATGAAGACTGACCCGCTCTTCCGTTCCGGCAACCACAACAAGGTCACCTTCAGCTTCTTCTACGCCTTCAGCGAGAACTTTGTGCTGCCCATCAGCCACGATGAGGTGGTGCACGGCAAGGGCAGCCTGATCAACAAGATGCCCGGCGAGTACGACGCCAAGTTTGCAAACCTGCGCACCTTCTTTGGCTACATGATGGCCCACCCGGGCAAGAAGCTGCTGTTCATGGGTCAGGAGTTCGGCCAGTTCGCCGAGTGGAACGAGACAAAGCCGCTGGACTGGATGCTGCTGGGCTACGATAAGCACACCGAGCTGCAGACCTACGTCAAGACCCTGAACGCCTTCTACAAGGAGCATCCCGCCTTCTGGCAGGTGGATTACAGCTGGGAGGGCTTCCAGTGGATCGTGCCGGATGACTCGCAGCAGAGCGTCATCGCCTTCCTGCGCAAGGACACTTCCGGCAAGCAGATCCTTGTGGTGTGCAACTTCAACCCCGTCCTGCGCGAGGGCTACACGCTGGGCGCACCGGTGGCAGGCTCCTACAAGGAGATCCTGAACAGCGACGATGCAGAGTTTGGCGGTTCCGGCGCAGTCCACAACAAGGCCGTGCGCACCCACAAAAAGCCGATGCACGGGTTTGAGCAGAGCATCACCATCACCCTGCCGCCCATGAGCACCCTGTATTTTGAAGTGCCCGCCAAGCGCACCCGCAAGGCCGCAGCGGACAAGACCGATAAGGCGGGAAAAAAGACCGCAGCCAAAAAGGCAAAGACCGCTGCGGAGAAAGCTGCAGCAAAGGTGGTAAAGAAGCCGGGCCGCAAGCCCAAGGCAGAAGCTGCCGCTGCAGAGGAAAAACCGGTGAAAAAGACCGCCCGCAAGGCAAAGGTTGAGCCGGAAAAGGCCGAGGAAGCACCCAAAAAGTGCGGCCGCAAGCCCAAGGCAGAGGCAGAACCCAAGGCGGAAAAAGCACCCGCAAAACGCACCCGCAAACCGAAGGAGCCCAAGGAATGACCCGGCACTTCGGCCGACCCATACCGCACATGTTGACGCTCATTTCCGAACAACGGAAATGTTAATGTTAAAGGGGAGAATAAAGCTATGGCAAAAGAAATTGTGGCAATGATCCTTGCCGGTGGACGTGGCTCGCGCTTGTACGCGCTGACACAGAAAACGGCAAAACCCGCAGTGTCCTTCGGCGGTAAGTACCGCATCGTGGACTTCCCGCTGTCCAACTGCGTGAACTCCAACATCGACACCGTTGGCATCGCGACCCAGTATCAGCCCCAGAAGCTGAACGAGTACATCGGCAATGGCCAGCCCTGGGATCTGGATCGTCTGCACGGCGGCGTGCACACCCTGCCGCCCTACGAGCAGGCAAAGGGCACCGACTGGTACAAGGGCACTGCAAACGCCATCTACCAGAACATCGGCTTCATCGACAGCTACGATCCCGAGTATGTGATCATCCTGTCCGGCGACCAGATCTGCAAGCAGGACTATGCCGACTTCCTGCGCTTCCACAAGGAAAAGGGCGCAGAGTTCTCTGTGGCTGTTATGGAAGTGGACTGGAAGGAAGCCTCCCGCTTCGGCCTGATGGTGGCTGACGAGAACGACCGCATCACCGAGTTCCAGGAGAAGCCCCCGGTACCCAAGTCCAATCTGGCTTCCATGGGCATCTACATCTTCAACTGGGATGTGCTGAAGAAGTATCTGGAAGAGGACGAAGCAGACCCCAACTCTAAGAACGATTTTGGCATGAACATCATCCCCGCCCTGCTGCGCGACGGCCGCAAGATGTACGCCTACCGCTTTGCCGGCTACTGGCGTGACGTGGGCACGATCGACAGCCTGTGGGAAGCCAACATGGAAGTGCTGGACCCCGAAAACTCCGGCATCGATATCTTCGACGAGAAGTGGAAGATCTACAGCCGCAACCCGGTCCTGCCTCCGCAGAAGATCGGCCCCCGCGCTGTGGTGCAGGATTCTCTCGTCACGGAGGGCTGCAAGATCTACGGCAATGTGCATCACTCTGTGCTGAGCGCAGGCGTTGTTGTGGAAGAGGGCGCTACCGTTGAGGACGCAGTCCTGATGGACGGCGTTGTGGTCAAGGCTGGTGCTGTTGTCAAGCGCTGCATCCTGGCGGAGGATGTTGTGGTCGGTGCAGGTGCACGAGTGGGCGGCGATGGCCCCATTGCCCATGTGGGCACCGGCCTGACCGTCGGCGCAGGCGCAACCGTCAAGGAAGGTGCCAAAGTCTTTGAATCCGTCAAGGAGGGTATGGAAGTATGCTGAGCCAGAACACCAATGCGTTGGGTATTATTTTCCCCAACAGTTATGATAATACCGTCCCCGAGCTGGTGACCGAGCGCGCAATGGCTTCGATCCCCTTCGCGGGCCGCTACCGTATGGTGGACTTTGTTCTGTCCAGCATGGCAAACTGCGGTATCTCCAATGTCTCCATCGTGGTGCGCAAGAACTACCACTCCCTGATGGATCATCTGGGCACCGGCCGTGAGTGGGATATGGCCCGCCGTCACGGCGGCCTGAACATCGTGCCGCCTTTCGCTGAGAAGGGCGTGCGCATCTATTCCGGCCGTGTGGAAGCTCTGGGCTCCATCATGAACTTCCTGGAGAACCAGAAGGAAAAGTACGTGGTTATGAGCGATGCCAATGTTGCTCTGAACTACGACTTCAACGCCCTGCTGGCCGCCCATCAGGCAAGCGGTGCCGATGTGACCGTCGCTTACCAGAAGACCGAGATCCCCGAGGGCCGCAAGAATGACAACTACACCCTGACCGTTGATGCCGACGGCCGTGTGACCGAGCTGCTGTTCAACGATTACCGCCCCGGCGTGCAGAACCTTGACCTGAACATCTATGTTCTGGAGCGCGAGACCCTGCTCAAGCTGGTCCGGGATGCAACCTCCCGCGGCCTGATCTACTTCGAGCGCGATATTCTGGCCCACAATGTCAACATCCTGAACATCCACGCTCTGGAGTACACCGGCTATGTGGCACATGTCTGTGACATGAAGAGCTACTTCGACGAGAACCTCAAGCTGACCGATGACGAGAATCTGGAAAAGCTGTTCCCCAAGAAGAGCCCGGTCTACACCAAGATCCGCGACGACAACCCCACCCGCTATGTGCCGGGCTGCAAGGTGACCGACTCCATTCTGGCCGACGGCTGCGTCATCGAGGGCACAGTGGAGAACTGCGTGCTGTTCCGCGGCGTCAAGGTCAAGAAGGGTGCCGTCGTCAAGAACTGCGTGCTGATGCAGGATACCGTTGTGGAAGCCAATGCCGAGCTGGACTGCGTTGTTACCGATAAGAACGTGAAGATCACTGCCGGCAAGAAGCTGTCCGGCACCGAGAGCTTCCCGGTGTACGTGCAGAAGAAGCACACCGTCTGATTTTACTGAGTTATCCATAGGGGCGGCTTCCTCCCCGGTAGCCCCTCTTGAGAGGGGCGGGGGCATCTGTGTGCCCCCGCCTGCTCTTTTGTAAAAATGGTTCGTGCTGCCTGCAAGGGCGGTGGGGGAGAACGAAAATATCCCACTATATGGAAGGAGCGATCCTATGAGAATCCTGTATGCTGCTTCGGAAGCTGCCCCTTTTGCAAAGTCCGGCGGTCTGGCCGACGTTGCGGGTGCCCTGCCCAAGGCTCTGGTCAAGGACGGCGTGGATGCCCGCGTCATTATGCCCTTGTACGGCGACCTGAAGTTCCGTGATACGCTGGAGTACGTGACCAATTATTCCGTCCCCGTGGGCTGGCGCAGCCAGTACTGCGGCCTGTTCAAGACCGAGCGGAACGGCGTGACCTACTACTTCCTGGACAACGAGTATTACTTCAAGCGCCGCGGCCTGTACGGCTTCTACGATGACGGCGAGCGTTTCGCCTTCTTCTCCCGCGCCGTTTTAGAGACCCTGTTCTACATCGATTTCACCCCCGATATCATCAACTGCAACGACTGGCAGACCGCTCTGGTGCCGGTGTACCTGAACCTGTACTATCGCCATCTGGATAAGTTCAACCGCATCAAGACCATCTTCACCATCCATAATATCGCTTATCAGGGCAAGTACGGCACCGACATTCTGGAGGACACCTGCGGCATCGGCCGCCGCGACCAGCACATCGTAGAGTACGACGGCTGCGCAAACTTCATGAAAGGTGCTTTCGAGACTGCCGATAAGATCACCACTGTCAGCCCCACCTATGCCATGGAGATCCTCGACCCGTGGTTCAGCTATGGTCTGGACGCTCTGCTGCGCGAGAAGCAGTACAAGCTGTGCGGCATCCTGAACGGCATCGATACCGATTCCAACGATCCCGCTACGGATAAGAACATCCCCTTCAACTACGACATCACCAACTTTGAAGAGGGCAAGGCAAAGTGCAAGGAAGCCCTGCAGGATAAGTTCGGCCTGAACAAGGACGGCAGCCCCGTCTTTGCCATGGTCAGCCGCATGGTCGGCATGAAGGGCTTTGACCTGGTGCAGAGCATCGCCGATGGCCTGGTGGATCGCGGCATCGAGCTGGTCATTCTGGGCAGCGGCGAGAGCCAGTATGAGAACTTCTTCTCCGACCTGTGCGCACGCCATCCGGGCCGCGTTGGCACCTACATCGGCTTCGAGCCGGCCCTGTCGCAGGAGATCTACGCAGGCGCAGATGCCTTCATCATGCCTTCCAAGAGCGAGCCCTGCGGTCTGGCACAGATGGTGGCCTGCCGCTACGGCACGCCTCCCATCGTCCGCGAGACCGGCGGTCTGCGCGACTCCATCCACGACAGCACCATGGGTGAGGGCAACGGCTTCACCTTTGCGGGCTACAATGCCCACGAGCTGTATGTGGCCTGCTGCAACGCACAGAATGCTTACTATGACAAGGAGAACTGGAAGAACCTCGTGCATCACTGCATGGAGTGCGATTTCAGCTGGGATGTCTCCGCCAAGAGCTATGAGGGCCTGTACAACGAGACCGCAAACCTCTGGTAATGTCCTGAAAACTGCATAACGGCTGCCGCCCGGTTCCCAAAGAGCCGGGCGGTTTTTTTGTGTGACCCTCTCAGCTTCGCTTCGCTCAGCAGCTCCCCCGAAAGGGGGAGCTTTATTTGTGCTGCCCGAAAGATGCATAAAAGCTCGCCCTTCGGGAGAGCTGGCGCGTCAGCGCCTGAGAGGGTTCGCCCGTTTTTTGCATTCTGCACAACAGATCCATCAAACTTTTGGTATTGATGTGCCCGCAGACGCACAAACTCCATACAGGGCGTACAGTTACGGCATTAGTGTAAACAAACTATGAAATTTTACTAGAAAACAGTGGAAAATTGATTGAAAAAACGGCCGGTTTGAATTATACTATCGTTATAAGATTTTTCGCTGACTGCAAATCCTTGGCAAAGAATCCAGAATCTGGCTTTTGCAAAGGCACATCACACAGGGAGGAAACGCAGGTTGAAGGGCTGGTATAAGGCACTGGAGGATCTTGTCTGGCTGACCCAGCTGGGCCTGAATATGCTGCTGCCGCTGGTCATGTGTCTGGGCGGTGCATGGTGGGCGGTGAACAACTGGAGCTGGCCGGAATGGGTGTTCCTGCCGGCCATCCTGCTGGGGCTTGCTGCCGGGGCACAGAACTTCTGGTATTTTGCAAAGGAACACATGGACCGCACCAAAAAGGAAAAACCAAAGCGGGTGGGGTTCAACTCGCATCAGTAAACTTAACAGGAGGTTTCCCTTTATGAAACTGCAGCCGGAATCCAAAAAGGAGCTGACCCGCATCGCCTGCGGCACGGCCATCTGTACCGCCGTCATGTGGGTGATCTTTGCAGCTCTGCACCTGGTTGGCTGGGTGAAATTTGATTACACTGTTGTTCTGGGCAGTCTCATCGGCGCGGCCGTGGCCATCGGCAACTTTGCGGGCATCTGCCTCGTGTGCCAGAAGGTCATCGACGAGCAGGATGAGAAACGGCGCAAAGCGACATTGCAGGCTTCCTACAATGTCCGGATGCTTTTGCAGGCGGTGTGGATCATCGTTGCCATCGGGGCACCGGTGTTCCAGCCGTTTGCCGGTGTTCTGCCGCTGCTTTTCCCGCGCGTTACGATCTACTACCTGCAAATAACCGGAAAGTACAAGCCTCTTGCACCGGCCGGGCCTTCGGTGGACGTCTCTGTGGAGGACGACCCCGAACCCGCACCGGAGCCGGAAGCTGAACCCCGTGACGAAGGGGGTGAAACGTAACAAATGGAACTGAACGGCGCAAAGATCCTGTATACCATCCATACGGACATCCCCCTGCTGGGTGATTTCAAGATCTCCCAGACCTTAGTCAGTACCTGGATCGTCATGGCGCTGCTTTCGGGTCTTGCCATCTGGCTGGGCAGCAACCTCAAGCTGGAAAATGTCTCAAAGCGGCAGGCCGCCGCCGAGTTCATCGTAGAACGGCTGGATCAGTTCGTGCACGACAACATGGGCTATCACTTTGATAAGTATATCCCGCTCATCGGCGCGATCTTCGCTCTGAGCATCGGCTGCAACCTCATCAGTGTCATCGGCCTGTGGAGCCCCACAGCCGACCTGAACACCGAGGCGGCGTGGGCCATTGTGGTGTTCGTGCTGATCATGTACTACAAGATCAAGACCAACGGCATCCTTTCCTACCTGAAAGGTCTTTTGGACCCCATCTTCATCATGGCACCCATCAATGTGCTGTCGGAGGTTTCCACCCCCGTCAGTATGGCGTTCCGTCACTTTGGCAACATCTTGTCCGGTACGGTCATTTCCACACTGCTGTACTGGGCGCTGGCAAGCCTGAGCCACGTCATTTTCGGCTGGCTGCCGGGTGCCTTGAGTCAGATCCAGCTGTTCCAGATCGGCATCCCGGCCTTTACGGGCCTGTATTTCGACTGGTTCGGCGGCTGCATTCAGGCGTTCATCTTCTGCACCCTGACCGCAATTTTCATCAAACGTGCTGCCGGTGAGGACTAAGCCCTCACAACGGCATCTCCCAAAACAAAAAACTTTTTTGGAGGACAAATCTTATGACTGACTTTCAGTACCTCGCTCGTGGTATCGCTCTGGCAGGCTGCGGCATCGGCGCAGGCTGCGCACTGATCGCAGGTATCGGCCCCGGTATCGGCGAAGGCAACGCAGCAGCTGCTGCCTGTGAAGCTGTGGGCCGTCAGCCCGAGTGCAAGAGCGACGTTACCAGCACCCTGATCCTGGGCGTTGCACTTTCCGAGACCACCGGTATTTACGGCTTCGTCACCGGCCTGCTGCTGATCTTCCTGGCACCCGGTATGTTCATGAAGTTCCTGGCATAAGCGGAACCTTTTACAAAATAACGAAAGGAGACGCTTATGGAACTGTACCAGGCGTTGATCACGCTGGACGGCTGGACCTTTCTGGCCCAGATCTGCAACCTGATGATCCAGCTGTTCATCTTCAAAAAGTTCCTGCTGAATCCGGTCAAAAACGTGATCGCAGAGCGCAAGGCGAAGGCAGACAGCCAGATCGCCGATGCCACCAAGCTGCGCACCGAAGCCGAAGCCATGAAGGCAGAGTACGAGCAGAACCTGCAGAATGCCCGCACCGAGGCCAACGAGATCGTTGCCAATGCGCAGAAGACGGCCACCGCCCGCGGCGAAGAGATCGTGGGCGAGGCCCGCGCGCAGGCTGCTGCCCTCAAGCAGAAGGCCGAAGCCGACATTGCGCAGGAGCGCAAGAAGGCCGTGAACGAGGTCAAGGACGAGATCGGCGGCATCGCCATGGAGATCGCCTCCAAGGTGGTGGAGCGTGAGATCAGCGAGAAGGACCACAAGGATCTGATCGACGAATTTATCAAAAATGTGGGTGAAGCATCATGACCGAGACTGCAAGGATGTACGGCGGAAGCCTGTACGATCTGGCGGCGGAGGAAGGGCTGGAGGCCCGCATTCTGGGTGAGCTGGACGAAGCCGTGGCGCTTTTTAAGGCAAACCCGGACTACCTGCATCTGCTCAGCACCCCCAGCATCCCGAAAAGAGAGCGCTGCGGCCTGCTGGATGAAGCACTGCGGGATCAGGTCCACCTCTATGTGCTGAACTTTTTGAAGATCCTGTGCGAGAAGGGCACCCTGCGAGAGCTGTCCGGCTGTGCACGGGCTTACCGTGTGCGCTACAATCAGGCACACGGCATTCTGGAAGCAACGGCGACCACTGCAGTGGCAATGACGGAGCAGCAGGCAAAGAGCCTGCACGAAAAGCTGGAAAAGCTCACCGGCAAGACCATCGACCTGAAAACAAAGGTCGATCCGGCAGTGCTGGGCGGCATCCGGCTGGATATCGAAGGCACCGAGCTGGACGGCACGGTGCAGAACCGTCTGGCGGCCCTGCGCAGGGACATTGCTTCCGTGACACTGTGATCGAATTTCCACCCGAAAGATTTTTAAGAATTGAGTGGTGAACAAACAAAGATGCAACTGAAACCTGAAGAGATCTCCAAGATCATCCGTGCGCAGATCAAGCATTACGAAAATGCCATTGAGCAGAGCGAGACCGGCACGGTCATTATGGTGGGCGACGGCATCGCCCGCGCCAGTGGTCTGGAAAAGTGCATGGCAGGTGAGCTGCTTCAGTTTGATAACGGCGAATACGGCATGGCCCAGAATCTGGAGGAGAACACCGTCTCCATCGTTCTGCTGGGCTCCGACGTCGGCATCAAGGAAGGCAGCACTGTCAAGCGCACCGGCAAGGTGGTGTCCGTGCCGGTGGGCGAAGCCATGATCGGCCGCGTGGTCAACGCGCTGGGCCAGCCCATCGACGGCGCAGGCCCCATCGAGACCACCGAGTTCCGCGCCATTGAAAGCCGCGCTCCCGGCATCATCGACCGTCAGCCGGTCAAGGAGCCGCTGCAGACCGGCATCAAGGCCATCGACTCCATGATCCCCATTGGCCGCGGCCAGCGCGAGCTGATCATCGGCGACCGCCAGACCGGCAAGACCACCATCGCCTCCGATACTATCATCAACCAGAAGGGCAAGGATGTCATCTGCATTTACGTTGCCATCGGTCAGAAGCGCTCTACCGTGGCAAACCTTGTGCAGAGCCTGACCGAGGCCGGTGCTATGGGCTACACCATCGTGGTGTCCGCAACGGCATCCGAGCTTTCGCCCCTGCAGTATATCGCACCCTACTCCGGCTGTGCCATGGGCGAATATTTCATGCATCAGGGCAAGCATGTCCTCATCATCTACGACGATCTGTCCAAGCACGCCGTGGCCTACCGTGCACTGTCGCTGCTGATCCGCCGTCCCCCGGGACGTGAGGCCTACCCCGGCGACGTGTTCTATCTGCACTCTCGTCTGCTGGAACGCGCGGCCAAGCTCTCCAATGAGCTGGGCGGCGGCAGCCTGACGGCTCTGCCCATCATCGAGACGCAGGCGGGCGATGTTTCCGCCTACATCCCCACGAATGTCATTTCCATCACCGATGGTCAGATCTTCCTGGAGACGGAGCTGTTCCACTCCGGTGTCATGCCGGCAGTCAACCCCGGCATCTCGGTGTCCCGCGTGGGCGGCAATGCCCAGATCAAGGCCATGAAGAAGGTCGCCGGCACCCTGAAGCTGATCTACTCCCAGTACCGCGAGCTGCAGAGCTTTGCACAGTTCGGTTCCGATCTGGATGCCGACACCAAGGCCCGCCTTGCACAGGGCGAGCGCATCGTGGAAGTGCTCAAGCAGAACCGTTCCGCTCCCGTGCCTGTGGAAAAGCAGGTGGCCATCCTGTATGCGACCATTCACGATCACCTTGTGAAGGTCAAGGTGCCGGACGTGGCCGAGTATGAGAAGGGCCTGTACGAATATCTGGACAACAATGCTGCGGGTGCCGCCGTCATGGAGACCATCCGCACCACCGGCAATCTGGATAAGGACACTGAGGAGCAGCTTAAGAGCGTGCTCACAGCCTATACCGACAGCTTCGTCAAGGCGCACTAAGGAAGGAGGCGTAACGCATGGCTGGTTCCATGAAGGACATCAAGCTGCGCATCAAAAGCGTAGAGAGCACCATGCAGATCACCAAGGCAATGGAACTGGTGGCTTCCTCCAAAATGCGCCGCGCCAAGGAACGGGTGGAGCACAGCCGCCCCTACTTTGAAACGCTGCATGAGACTTTGACCAAGATCGCCGCGGCCGACCCCCGCGCCCGCAACCCCTACCTGCGCCGTGACGAAGTGAAGCGCACCCTGCTCATCGTCATTGCAGGCGACCGCGGCCTTGCCGGCGGATACAATTCCAACGTGCTCAAGCAGGCCGGGGCCGAAGAAGGCGAAGTGCTGGTGCTGCCCATCGGCAAGCGTTCGGCAGAGTATTTCGTCCATCACGAGGTGCCCCTGTTCACGCAGGAGGTGCTGCTGGCGGCAGATGTCTCGGTGGGCGAGTGCTTCCAGCTGTCCCGCCAGATCACGGAAGGATATCTCAAGGGCGAGTACGATGCGGTAAAGATCTGCTACACCCGGTTCGATTCCATGATGACCCAGACCGCAGCCACCATGGAGGTGCTGCCGCTGTCCATCGAACCTACCGAGCAGCAGAAGGCGGATGCCCGCCGCAGCCAGATCCTGTACAAGCCCAGCAGCGAGGAAGTATTCAGCGCAATCATCCCGGAGTATGTGGCAGGCATCGTCTACGGTGCCGTGTGCGAGAGCGTAGCCAGTGAGTTGGCAGCCCGCCGCACTGCCATGGATGCCGCCACCAAGAACGCCGGTGAGATGATCGACCATTTGAACCTGTATTATAACCGTGCCCGTCAGGCTGCCATCACGCAGGAGATCACCGAGATCGTGGCCGGCGCGGAGATTTAAAACCTATCAAAAAGGAGTTGTAGCCTATGTCCGAAAAACATATCGGCAAGGTGCTCCAGGTCATCGGCCCGGTGCTGGACATCCAGTTTGAGGATGGCCAGCTGCCGGAGCTGCTCAACGCCATCGAGATCGACAACCACGGCGAAAAGCTGGTGGTCGAGGTGGCACAGCACACCGGCGATAACGTGGTGCGCTGCATTGCAATGAACAGCACCGATGGTCTGGTGCGCGGCACCGAAGCCGTGGATACCGGCGAACCCATCAAAGTGCCCGTGGGCGACCAGTGTCTGGGCCGCGTGTTCAACCTGCTGGGCGAGCCCGTGGACAACAAGCCCGCCCCGGCCCCGGAGGCCTACTGGCCCATCCACCGCCCTGCTCCCAGCTACGAGGAGCAGCAGTCCACCACCGAGATCCTCGAGACCGGCATCAAGGTCGTGGATCTGATCTGCCCCTACGCAAAGGGCGGCAAGATCGGTCTGTTCGGCGGTGCAGGCGTCGGCAAGACGGTCCTAATCCAGGAGCTGATCTATAACATCGCCACCGAGCACAACGGCTACTCGGTGTTCACCGGCGTTGGCGAGCGCACCCGTGAGGGCAACGACCTGTACGGCGAAATGACCGAGAGCGGCGTTATCAACAAGACTGCGCTGGTCTATGGCCAGATGAACGAACCCCCAGGAGCCCGTATGCGCGTGGCACTGTCCGGCCTGACCATGGCGGAGTATTTCCGCGATGTGAAGAATCAGGATGTGCTGCTCTTCATCGATAACATCTTCCGCTTCACGCAGGCAGGCTCTGAGGTGTCCGCACTGCTGGGCCGTATGCCCTCTGCCGTCGGCTACCAGCCCACGCTGGCCACCGAGATGGGCGCTCTGCAGGAGCGCATCACCTCCACCCGCAAGGGTTCCATCACCTCGGTGCAGGCCGTCTACGTGCCCGCCGATGACCTGACCGACCCGGCCCCTGCCACCACCTTTACCCATCTGGATGCCACCACGGTCCTGAGCCGTGACATTGCTTCGCAGGGCATCTACCCCGCTGTGGACCCGCTGGATTCCACCAGCCGCATCCTCAGCCCGGAGGTCGTGGGTCAGGAGCACTACGAGATCGCCCGCGCCGTCCAGAAGGTGCTGCAGCGCTACAAGGAGCTGCAGGACATCATTGCCATCATGGGTATGGACGAGCTGAGCGAGGAAGACAAGCGCACGGTCAGCCGCGCCCGCAAGGTGCAGCGCTTCCTGAGCCAGAGCTTCCACGTGGCAGAGCAGTTCACCGGTATGCCCGGCCAGTATGTGCCGCTCAAGGAGACCCTGCGCGGCTTCAAGATGATCCTGAACGGCGAGTGCGACGAGCTGCCTGAGAGCGCATTCCTGTTCGCGGGCACCATCGATGACGTGTTCGCAAAAGCGAAGAAAGGGTAAACCATGACGACCTTTCATCTGACGGTGGTCACGCCGGACGGCTGCGCCTTTGACGGGCAGGCCGAGCGCATCGTCTGCCGCGCCATTGACGGCGATCTGGCCATCCTTGCCAAACACGGGGATTACTGCACCGCGCTGGGCATGGGCGAAGCCCATATCGTGGATGCCGAGGGCCAGCGCCGCCGCGCCGCCTGCATGGGCGGGCTGCTGAGCGTGCTGGATGGCGAAGTGCGTCTGGTCGCCACCACATGGGAGTGGGCCGAGGAGATCGATCAGGCCCGCGCCGAGGCTTCCAAGAAGCGCGCGGAGGAGATCCTTGCGCAGAAGAACCTCGACAAGCGGGACTACGAGCTGGCTCAGGCGCGTCTCAAGCGCGCACTGGTGCGTACCTCTATCCACTGAGATAAGAAAAAAGGAGCCATTGCACAACCTGTGCGGTGGCTCCTTTTGCGTGCATGATGAAATTAAAATAAGATTTCCGCTGAACATGCCCAGAGCGAATGCGGAGGGCATTTAAATCGTAAAGACGTTACATCATATTTGCCTTCTCGATCAGGTTACGGATGTGATGGGCCAGCATCTCCACCGCAGCGGTGTTCTCGCCGCCGTTGGGCACAATGATGTCTGCGTTGCGCTTGCTGGGCTCTACAAAGGCCTCGTGCACGGGCTTGACGGTGGTCAGGTACTGATTGATGACGCTGTCCAGACTGCGGCCCCGCTCCTTCACATCCCGCACCAGACGGCGCAGGATGCGCTCGTCGGCATCGGTGTCCACATAGATCTTGTAGTCGAACAGGGCGCACAGCTCCGGCTCCACAAAGGGCAGGATGCCTTCCACGATCAGCACCGGTGCGGGCTCGATGTGCTGTACCTTGTCGCTGCGGTTGTGGTTGGAGTAGTCGTACACCGGGCAGTCGATGGCGCGGCCTGCCTTCAGCTCCTGCAGATGGTAGATCAGCAAAGCGTTGTCAAAAGCATCCGGGTGGTCGTAGTTCAGCTTGCAGCGCTCCTCAAAGGGCAGCTCGTCGTGGCGCTTGTAATAGCTGTCGTGGGAGATCAGGCGCACTTCATCCTCGCCAAAACGCTCCTTCAGCCGCAGAGCAAGGGTGGTCTTGCCGCTGCCGGAGCCGCCTGCAATGCCAATGATCAGATTATTCATAGGGGTCCCTCCTGCATCATCCTGCCGCTTTGGGTGGAAAAAAGGGCAGGAATGGATTATAATAGGTGCAAAGCTGCCTGTCCGGGACACAGCGCCGGGCGGGTTTGTTCCTGTACATCATAACACAAACCGGCACATTTTTACAGCCCCAGGGCTGCAAATGTGTGAGATAAGGGAAAATGCCATGCAGAAAAAACAATTTCAGCAAAATATGAAGGACAAGGTCCGGGTGTTTGAGGATGGCGGCATCCGCCTGCTCAAACGGGGACAGAAGGGCGTGGTACACGCTATTTTCAGCCGTTTTGGCCTAGTGCTGGTTCTGCTGCTTTTACAGGCGTTCGCGCTGTTCAGCCTGCTGCAGTGGTTCGGCGAGCTGCTGCCGCATTATTTTGGCGGCACCCTGCTGGTAACAGCGGCAATGATGGTCTATCTGCTCAATCAGGACATGGACAACAGCGTGCGCATCACATGGCTGGTGGTCACAGCGCTGATGCCGGTGCTGGGCGTGCCGCTGTTCTGGTACACCAAAAGTGATGTGGGCCACAATGCCCTGAAGCGCCGCCTGCTGGATCTGGAGGGCCAGACCCGCGCCCAGCTGCCGCAGAATGAGCAGACCGTGGAGCTTTTGCAGGAGCAGGCACCCGAAGCGATGCCGCTGGCACGGTATCTGCGGGGCAAGGGAGGCGGATTTCCGGTCTATGCCGACACGGTGGCCACCTACTTCAACGGCGGCGAAGCTATGTTCGATGAAATGCTGCGCCAGCTGGAAACGGCAAAAAAATACATCTTTCTGGAATATTTCATCGTGGATGAAGGCCTGATGTGGGGCCGCATTCTGGAAGTGCTGGCCCGCAAGGCGGCGCAGGGGGTGGATGTGCGGGTAATGTATGACGGCACCTGTGAGTTCTCCACCCTGCCGCGGGATTACCCCAGCCGGCTGGAAGCGCTGGGCATCCAGTGCAAGGTGTTCTCGCCGGTCACGCCCTTTGTTTCCACCCACTACAACTACCGCGACCACCGCAAAATTCTGGTCATTGATGGCCAGGTGAGTTTTACCGGCGGCGTGAATCTGGCAGATGAGTACATCAACCACATAGAAAAGTATGGCCGCTGGAAGGACTCGGCCCTGATGCTGGAAGGCGAAGGCGTGCGCTCCATGACGGCACTGTTTTTGCAGATGTGGAGCATCCTGTGCCAGCCGGAGTTTGAGCAGTTCCTGTCCGATCCCATCCCGGCGGCAGCAAACGCCAAGGGCTTTGTGGTGCCCTACGGAGACTGCCCGCTGGACGGTGAGCGGGTGGGCGAAATGGTGTACATGGATATGCTCAACCGCGCCCGGAAGTATGTGCACATCATCACGCCGTATCTGATTTTAGACGGCGAGCTGGAAACGGCCCTGCGCTTTGCGGCAGAGCGCGGTGTGGATGTGCACCTGATCCTGCCCGGCAAGCCGGATAAGTGGTTCGTTTATGCACTGGCCAAGACCCACTACAAGGCGCTGATTTCTTCGGGTGTGAAGATCAGCGAGTGGCAGCCCGGCTTTACCCATGCGAAGATCGTGATCGCCGACGGCGTGGAAGCTGTGGCGGGCACCATCAATCTGGACTACCGCAGCCTGTACCATCACTTTGAAAACGCGGTCTGGATGCGCGGCACCGACTGCATTGCCAACATGGAAGCGGATTTTCAGGATACGCTCACCCGGTGCCGCAGGGTGGAGCAGACGAAAGAAAGTATCTGGCAGGGCAAAAAGCTGCTGCATCTGGCGGGCATCCTGCTCAAGTTTATTGCGCCGCTGGTGTGAAAGACTTCCTCCGTTATGGCTGCGTAATCAGACTGGAGAAGCTCTGAATACAAAAAGGCCCACTGCCTTTCGACAGCGGGCCTTTTGTTACCGATTTAAATAAAAATCAGCGCTTAGTTCTGCTTCATGCGAGCAAAGCAGTCAGAGCAGTAGACCGGACGATCCTCACGGGGCTGGAAGGGGACCTTGCAAGCCTTGCCGCAAGCTGCGCAGACAGCATCGAACATCTGACGCTCACCGCTGTTGCTGCGTGCGCCGCCGTTCTTGCGGGCGTCACGGCAGGGCTTGCAGCGCTGGGGCTGATTCTCGAAGCCGCGAGATGCGTAGAACTCCTGCTCACCAGCAGTCCAAACAAATTCCTTACCGCAGTCCTTGCAGACCAGAGTCTTGTCTTCAAACATAGTAGTATCTCCTCTTTAGTTAGTTCTTGCCCACGGAAGGATTGTAACCATACCTTTGGTTTTGGGACCATCGCGCTGATCAGTAAGCTTACCAGGGGCTTGAATGAATGGACGTCCTCCAATTGAGGACTTTTCTATTGTACCGTTCTTTTTGAAATTTGTCAACCAAAAAACAACCATTCGCCTTGTTATTTGTATAGATAGCACAATCCGACAGGGCTGATTTGGGTAAAATAACTGCCGGAAGATGAAAAAGGGGCTGCCGCACATTCCGTGCAGCAGCCCCTGCAAAGCCCTTTGGAAAACGATTACTTCTCGAGGACTTCCTTGGTGTCGCGGGCGATCATCAGCTCCTCGTCGGTAGCAATGACCAGAGTGCGCACCTTTGCGCCCCAGGCAGTGATCTCGCACACATCGCCCACGGGGTGCTTGTTCTTCTCGGTATCGATGCGGATGCCCAGCCAATCCATGTGGTGGCAGACCTTTGCACGGGCAATTGCATCGTGCTCGCCGATGCCGCCGGTGAAGACGATGGCATCCACGCCGCCCATTGCAGCGATGTAAGCGCCAACGGTCTTCTTGATCTGGTAGTTCAGCATGTCGGAAGCCAGCTGTGCGCGCTTGTTGCCGGCAGCAGCTGCCTCTTCCACGTCACGCTTGTCGCTGGAAACACCGGAGATGCCCAGCAGGCCGGACTTCTTGTTCAGGATCTCGTCCAGCTCGTGGCCGGTGATGTTCAGGGTGTACTTCAGGTAGTTGACCACAGAGGGGTCCAGGTCGCCGCAGCGGGTGCCCATCATCAGGCCGGCCAGCGGGGTCATGCCCATGGAGGTGTCCACGACCTTGCCCTGATCCACAGCGGCAATGGAGGAACCGTTGCCCAGATGGCAGGTGATCAGCTTCAGGCGCTCAATGGGCTCTTCCAGATACTCGGCAGCCTTGTGAGCAACGTACTTGTGGCTGGTGCCGTGGAAGCCGTAGCGGCGCACGCCGTACTTCTCATAGTACTCATACGGAATGGCGTACATATAAGCCTTCGGAGGCATGGTGCTGTGGAAAGCGGTATCGAACACGGCCACCATGGGGATGTTGCCGAACACCTTGCGTGCGGCCTCGATGCCCAGAATGCCGGCGGGGTTGTGCAGGGGAGCCAGAGGGCTCAGCTCGCGGATGGTCTCGATGACCTCGTCGGTGATCAGGCAGCTCTCCTTGAACTTCTCGCCGCCGTGCACGACACGGTGACCGATGGCATCGATCTCGCTGACGTCGTTGATGCACTTGCCTTCGCCGGTGGTCATCTTCTTCACGACCTCGGCAAATGCCTCGGTGTGGGTGGGGAAGATGGCGGGCGTGGTGGCCTTATGGCCGTTGGCCTCGTGGGTGATCATGCTGCTTTCCATGCCAATGCGCTCGCACAGGCCCTTGCACAGCACCTTCTCGCCGTCCATATCGATCAGCTGATACTTCAGGGAAGAAGAGCCGCAGTTAATAACCAGAACTTTCATCTGTGTTGCCTCCTGTATGTTTTTGGTCTGCCCTCTTTTTAAACCTGAGGACAGAATTTTACAGATTCCTGTGTTTATTATATAATAGGGTGGGCGGCTTTTCAAGCCGCAACCCGGGCAAAGCGGTAAAGCTTGTGTACAAGGTTTTTGTACATCCTGCCCACAAATGCGCAAAACCACTGCAGTTTTCTGTATATACGATATAAATTTAACAATCTTTCCGAGGGCGCAGCAGCCCTGCAGAGGAGCTTATCTATGAAATTTGCCGGTATCATTGCAGAGTACGACCCCTTTCACAACGGCCATGCATGGCAGCTGGCGCAGGCAAAAGCGCTGGGAGCACAGCATGTGGCGGTGGCCATGAGCTGCGGGCTGACCCAGCGCGGCGCACTGCCTCTGCTGCCGGAAGCGGTGCGGGTGCAGGCCGCCCTGCAGTGCGGGGCAGATCTGATATTTGCCCTGCCTGCGCCCTGTGCCTGTGCGGGGGCAGAGGCTTTTGCCCGGGCGGGGGTGCGCATCCTTGCCGCCGCCGGGTGCGATGCGCTGGTGTTCGGGGCAGAGACGCCGGACGCAGCCCTGCTGATGGAAGCTGCCCGGGTACTGAACAGCGAGGCCTACCGCACCGAGCTGAAGCGCCGGCTTGCAGCCGGTGCCCGCAGCTTTGCGGCGGCGCGGCAAGCGGCGGTGGAAACGCTCTGCCCTGGCACGGCACTGGCCGCGCTGTTGGATAAGCCCAACAACAATCTGGCAGTGGAATACTGCAAGGCCATTCTGGAACAGGAGGCACCCATGACCCCGGTGCCGCTGCCCCGCGTGGGGGCGGGCCACGGGCAGGCCCTTGCCGAAAGCGGCCACGCACAGTTTGCCAGTGCCAGCGCGCTGCGTGCCCTCTGGGCAGAGCAGGGCGCGGATGCGCTGACTCCTTATGTGCCGGAAAAAGCACTGGGGCTGTATAAAAAAGCGGAAATCGACGGAATGTATACCGACTATGCCGCTGCGGGCCGGTGTGAGCTGGCTCTGCTGCGGGCGGCCTGTGCACGACCGGAACCTTTTGCCGCAGTGCGGGGCGTTTCCGAGGGGCTGGACCACCGGCTGGAAAACGCCGTGCGCAGCTGCACCGGCCTGCCCCAGCTGCTGGACGCGCTGACCACTGTGCGTTACCCCCGGGCCCGGATGCGCCGCCTTGCCATGGATGCAGCACTGGGCTATACGGCAGATACCGTGCCTGCCCTGCCGCCCTATCTGCATTTGCTGGGGGCAAGGCGGGAAGCACTTGTGCTGCTGAAGCATGCATCCCTGCCGCTGAGCCACTCGCTGGCAAAGCTGGAAAAAGAAAACGATGCCTGCGCCCGCATGGCGGCGGCACAGGCAGGAGCCAGCGATTTTGGCGCACTGTGCCGCCGGGTGCCCGGGCCGATGGGGGGAGTATATCGTCAAAAAATTATCTTTTTGACGAATTGACAAAAAATAATCGAAGAAATTTTATGCAGAAACACTTGTGCCCGGACGGTTTGTGGTGTATGATTAAAGCAATGCAATGTTGGATACAACAAATGAGAACGGAATCAGAAAACTGCACGCAATAAGGAGGAAACTTCATGGCACTTCACGTTCTGGACGAAGCCAACCGCTGTCTGGGCTGCAAAAAGCCGCTGTGCCAGCAGGGCTGCCCCATCCACACCAACATCCCGGAGGTCATTCGGCTGCTCAAGGCAAACCAGATGGACGAAGCTGGCAGGATGCTGTTTGAGAATAACCCGCTGACCACCGTTTGTGCGTTGGTGTGCAACCACGAGAACCAGTGCGAGGGCCACTGCGTGCGCAACCGGATGCCCAGCCACGACCCGGTGCACTTCTCCATTATTGAGGACTACATTTCCACGACCTACGCCAACAAAATGACCGCCGGCCCTGCCCCCAAAAATGGCATGAAGGCGGCAGTCGTTGGCTCCGGCCCGGCGGGCCTGACCATTGCGGTGCTGCTGGCACGCTGGGGCTACGATGTGACCATCTTTGATGCCCGCGATAAAATTGGCGGCGTCATGCGCTACGGCATCCCCAACTATCGCCTGCCGGACAGCGTGCTGGACGATTTCCAGTACCGCCATCTGGAGCTGAAGGGCATCAAGGTGCGGCCCAACACCACCATCGGCAAGACCATCACCATCGATGATCTGTTCCGCGACGGCTACAAGAGCGTGTTCATCGGTGCCGGTCTGTGGAAGGCAAACGCCATGCATATCAAGGGCGAAACTTTGGGAAATGTAGCCTTTGGCATCGATTATCTGGCAAACTCCAAGGCGTTCCGTCTGGGCAGCGATGTTGCGGTGATCGGCGTGGGCAACTCTGCCATGGACTGCGCCCGCACCGCCATCCGCAACGGTGCCCGCCACGTCACCTGCTATGCCCGCCGCGACGAGAGCTGCATCAGTGCTTCCGAGTACGAGGTGAGCTATGCAAAGCTGGAGGGCGTGGGCTTCCGCTTCTGCAAAGCACCGGTGGAGATCCGCGAGAACGGCCTGATCTGCCGCGATACCGTCAAGGGCGAAGATGGCAGGTTCACTCAGGTGGAGGGCAGTGAGATTTTCTACCCCCACACCGGCGTCATCGTCTCGGTGAGCCAGGGCTCGGAGAGCAACCTCGTCAAGACCACTACCGGCATCGAGACCAACCAGAAGGGTCTGCTCACCGTCAGCGAGGACGGCAGCACCACCCGCGAGGGCGTATTTGCCGGCGGCGATGCCGTGATGGGCGCACGCACCGTGGTGGAGGCGGTGGCTGTGGCCAAGAAGGTGGCCGAGAGCATGGATGCTTACATGAAGAGCCTGCCTGCAGAAGAAGTGGCTGACCCCTACGCCAATATCCCGGTGTTCCAGACCCCCACCTCGGACGTGCTGGCAAAGCAGGAGATCTGACGAAATAAAGACAAACTTGGAAGAAACTGTAAAGCTTTTGCGTCTTTGCCGATCTTTGCCGCTCCGTTTGTTGACGGGGCGGCTTTTGCCTTGTATACTATTCATATACTTGTTTATGATTTGTACAAACTGGATATAAAACGGTGAAAGGCGGTGGACGCTATCCTGAAAGCATCCCTCCCGAAACTGCGGGAAAAACTATTGGAAGCGCTGCAGGCAGTGCTGCCCATTGCAGCCATCGTGCTGGTGCTCTGCTTTACCATTGCGCCGGTGTCGCCCAGCATCCTGCTGTGCTTTTTGCTGGGGGCCGCCATGATCGTGGTGGGCATCATGTTCTTCACACTGGGCGCGGAGATGAGCATGACCCCCATGGGCGAGCGCGTGGGTGCGGTGATCACCAAAAGCCGGAAGCTGCCGGTGATCTTGGGCATCGGCTTTCTGCTGGGCTTCCTCATCACCATTTCGGAGCCGGACCTGCAGGTGCTGGCAAATCAGGTGCCCTCCATCCCGAACCGCACCCTTATTTTATCGGTGGCGGCGGGCGTGGGCCTGTTTCTGGTGTTTGCCTTCCTGCGTATGCTCATTGGCATCTCGCTGCCAAAGCTGCTGGTGCTGTTCTACGGCATGATCTTTCTTCTGGCGGCGTTTGTGCCCAAGGAATTTCTTGCTGTGGCCTTTGATTCCGGCGGCGTGACCACCGGCCCCATGACGGTGCCCTTCATCATGGCACTGGGCGTGGGTGTGTCAGCTATCCGTGGCGACCGCCACGCGGCGGACGACAGCTTTGGTCTGGTGGCCATGTGCTCCATCGGCCCCATTCTGGCAGTGCTCATTCTGGGCATCGTGTTCCGCGCCTCGGACAGCACCTATATCCCGCCGGTGCTGCCGGAGGTGAGCGATTCGGTGGAGCTGTGGCAGCTGTTCCATGTCAGCCTGCCTACGTATCTGGAAGAGATCGCTGTCTCGCTGCTGCCCATCATCGTGATGTTCGGCATTTTTCAATTTGTGGCTCTGCACATGGACCGCCGGTCGCTGGGCCGCATTGCGGTGGGTCTTGCGTATACCTACGTGGGCCTTGTGCTGTTCCTCACCGGCGCAAATGTGGGCTTTATGCCCGCCGGTAATTATCTGGGTCAGGTGCTGGCCGGGCAGAGCTTCCGCTGGATCATCATTCCCATTGGAATGCTCATCGGTTACTTCATCGTCAAGGCCGAGCCGGCCGTCTATGTGCTGAACAAGCAGGTGGAAGAGGTGACCGACGGTGCCATTTCGGCCAAGGCCATGGGCATGGCACTCTCGGCAGGTGTTTCCATCTCGGTGGGCCTTGCCATGGTGCGGGTGCTCACCGGCGTTTCCATTTTGTGGTTCCTCGTGCCGGGCTATGTGTTTGCCATCGGCATCTCCTTTGTGGTGCCAAAGCTGTTCACCGCCATTGCATTTGACGCGGGCGGCGTGGCATCCGGCCCCATGACGGCCACCTTCCTGCTGCCGCTGGCACAGGGTGCCTGCGTGGCCGTGGGCGGCAATATCGTCACCGACGCTTTCGGCGTGGTGGCCATGGTGGCCATGACCCCGCTCATTACGGTGCAGCTGATGGGCCTTGTGGCACAGCTGCGCACCCGCAAGGCCCGGCGGCTGCAGCCTGCGGCCATGGGTGCGGCCTTTGCCGGTCTGCCGGACGATGATATCATTGAACTGTAAGGAGGGCGCGGCATGAGTTCGTTGTTTTTGATGGTGACCATCACCGACCGCCGCTCCACCGATGCCTTTTTGCAGCTGTACCAGCAGCGCGGCGTGGATGTGAACCTGCGCACGGTGGGCAGCGGCACAGCGGTGCGGGAGACTCTGGCCACGCTGGGTCTGGAAAAGACCGAGAAGGCCGTGCTGCTGGCGGTGGTGACAGAGGATACATGGAAGGCCGTCCGGACAGACCTGCGCCGCAAAATGCGCATCGACGTGCCGGGCACCGGCATTGCATTCACGGTGCCGCTGAGCAGCATCGGCGGCAGAAGGGCGCTGATGTTCCTCACCCAGCACCAGCCGCTGACATTGAAGGAGGAGAGCACCTTGAAGGATACCCGTTACGAACTGCTGCTGGTAATTGCCAATCAGGGCCACACCGGCACCATTATGGATGCCGCCCGCGCAGCAGGTGCTGGCGGTGGCACGGTGATCCACGCCAAGGGTACCGGCATGGAAGGCGCAGCCCAGTTCCTTGGCGTGGAGCTGGTGAATGAAAAAGAGCTGGTGCTCATCGTGGCCCGCACGCCGGAAAAGAACCGCATCATGAAAGCCATCATGGACGGTGCCGGGCCAAAGGCGGGTGCGATCGTGTTCTCGCTGCCGGTGACGGATACCGCCGGTCTGCGTCTGCTGGAGGACGAGGAACCGGTGCAGGAGACTTCTGCGCAGTAAACAACAAAAAGTAATTTATTCCGGGATTATTCCGCATTTATGGGCGAAACGCTTGATAAATGCGGATTTTTTCGTTATCATAGAAGAAAGAAATTCAAGAATGAGGGACAAAAGATGATAAAGCTTTCATATGAGCAGCAGATCGCATTCAATTCGCTGTCCATCATCGTGGGCAATGCACTGTATGCGCTCACGGTGGTGCTGTTTCTTGTGCCGTCAGGCCTGATCACCGGCGGTGCCACCGGCATCGCACTGGGCATCAACCGTGCATTGGGACTGCCGGTGTCCGGTGTGTTGTTCGTCATCAACATGACCATGCTTACGGTGGGCTGGGTGCTGCTGGGGCGGCACTTTGCCATCACCACCATTGCCAGCACCGTGCTCAGCCCCCTGTTTCTGGCCCTGTGGGAGCGGGTGTTCACAGGCTTTGTGCTCACCGATGATCTGGTGCTCAACACCATTTTTGCAGGCCTCGGCGTAGGCATTTCGCTGGGCATCACCATCCGGGCAGGCGCATCCACCGGCGGCATGGACATCCCTCCGCTGGTGCTGAACAAATATTTCCACATCCCGGTGTCGGCCAGTATGCTGGTGTTCGATATGCTCATCCTCTGCCTGCAGGCGGCGTTCAGCCCGCTGCAGCAGTGTCTGTACGGCATCGTGATGGTGATCGTGTATACGGTGGTGCTGGACAAGGTGCTCATCTTCGGCACTACCCGCACTGAGGTAAAGATCATCAGCCAGCACGCCGATGATATCCGCGAGGCCATCTTCACCCAGCTGGACCGCGGTGTGACCGTGCTGCATGGCGAGGGAGGCTACAGCCACGAGCCGGAGCAGGTGCTGCTGAGCATCGTGAGCAACCGCCAGCTGCCGAAGCTGGAAAAGCTGGCCCATGCCATCGACCCCACCTGCTTTATGATCGTGAGCCATGTGACCGAGGTGAGCGGGCGCGGCTTCTCGCTGGATAAGAATTACCAGTAAACGCTGAAAATCCCAGCAGATACTTGAAAAACAGTACCGGTTTAGGGTATAGTATAGAAGAACGGTAGGTTATGCCGTGATTTTACCCAACAGGAAAGGAAAACCATCATGTTTGATATTTTCAATATGCTCAAGAAGGAAGAACACAAGGACGCAAAGCAGGTGACCCGCGAGACCATCATCGGCGATATCCTGGATATGGACCAGACCACCGCTCCCTACTTCATGGAGATCGGCATGCACTGTCTGGGCTGCCCTGCATCCCGCGGCGAGAGCATCGAGGAGGCCTGTGCTGTCCACGGCGTGGACTGCGATGAGCTGATCGAGAAGCTGAACGAGCATCTGGCCGCAAAGAAGGCATAAATTGCTGCCCACACTGGATGCGCGTCTGGCTGCCGCCGCAGAGCTTGTGCGGCCGGGAGAGCCGGTGGCAGACATCGGCTGCGACCACGGCAAGCTGACGGCGGTGCTGGCGGCTTCGGGAAAATACCCGAAGGTGATCGGTGCCGACCTGCGGCCCGGCCCGCTGGCAAAGGCAGAGCAGACGCTGGAACATGCAGGCTGTAAAGACCGCGCTGAGCTTCGGCTTGGCGACGGTCTTTCTGTGCTTACGGAGAACGAAGTAGGCAGCATCGTGCTGGCTGGCGTTTCCGCCCAGACCACTTGGGAAATTTTAGAGAAAGCCCCGTGGGTGTTCACCGTGGGAGGGCCGCGGATCATCATGATCCCGGCCACCCGCCACGACGCGCTGCGCCGCTGGTTGTGGGAGCATGGCTTCTCCTTTGCAGCCGACCGCCCGGTGCAGGCGGCGGGCCGCTGGTACGCGGTGATGGCGGCGGAGTACACTGGCAGGGTGTATGCGCCCACCTTTGCCGAGTGCCTGTTTGGCAGTACGGGAGAGTGGCCCGAGGGAAAAGGCTACGCCGACTGGCAGAAGGCAAAGCTGCCCCGGATGCGCCTTGGCGTGCCGGATGGCAGTCCGCTTGCCGCCGAGATCGATGCAATTTTAAAAGAGGGGACAGAAGGATGACAACAGTACGGCAGGTATACGAAGCAATGCAGGCCATCGCGCCGCTGGAGCTGGCGGAACACTGGGATAATCCCGGCCTGCTGGTGGACTGCGGCGGGCAGATGCACCGGGTGCTGGCAGCACTGGACATCACCCCCGAAGTGGTGGCCGAAGCCGCTGCAAAGCAGTGTGAGATGATCGTGTCCCACCACCCGGTCATTTTTGATCCGCTCAAAAAGATCGGCCCGCAGGATGTGCCTTTCCAGCTGGTGCAGGCGGGCATTTCTGCCATCTGTATGCACACCAATCTGGATGCTGCCGAGGGCGGCGTGAACGAAGTGCTGGCAGGCATCTTTGACATGAAGAATATGGAAACCTTTGCCGAGGGCTGCGGCCGTGTGGGAGCCATTGAAGAAATCGCGGTTCCGGAGCTTGCCCGCAAGGCACAGCAGGAGCTTGCTGCGCGCTGCAACCAGCCGAAGAACGGCCCGGCGGTGCAGGTGAAGTTTGTGGATGCGGGTAAGCCGGTCAAGCGCTTGGCGGTCATCAGCGGTGCGGGCGGAAGCCTGTTTGCAGATGCCATTGCTATGGGCGCGGACTGCCTGCTGACCGGTGAAGCCAACCACCACCACGCCATCGATGCCAAGCGGCTGGGCCTTTCGCTCATTACGGCGGGCCACTATGCCACCGAATTTCCGGTGACTGCCGCCGTGGCTGCAAAGCTGCGCGCCGCCCTGCCGGAGCTGGAAGTGCTGGTGAGCACTGAAAACCGGGATCCGTATACGTATTTATAAGGGAAAGCTGCTGCTTTTTCTTGCAGCGATTTTCCGGCTGAGATGAAGATTGCCGCTGCAGCCTCTTCTGTGAAAGAGTAATTCGGCAAAGCCCGTAGGCTTGGCCGAGTTACAAATACAAATAAAAATTCCGCTGATTATGGCCAAAGCGAATGCGGCGGCCATTTAAAATCGTTAAATGAGGTAAACACTATGGCATTGGATGCCGCGACACTGGCCCTTACGGCAGCAGAGCTCAAAGCAACGCTGACCGACGCCAAGATCGCAAAACTATTTGAACCCACCCGTGATGAGCTGGTGCTCACCCTGCGCACCCGCACGGATACCTATGCGCTGCTGCTTTCGGCCCGCAGCGGTTCCGCCCGCGTGTGCCTGACCGAAGAAAGCTTTGAAAACCCGGAAACGCCGCCCTCCTTCTGTATGCTGATGCGCAAGCATCTCACCGGCGGCAGGCTGCTGGACGTGCACATGGAGCCGGGAGACCGCATCGTCTATTTTGATTTTCAGTGCACCAACGAGATGGGCGACCTTGTGCGCAACACCCTGTGTGCCGAATTGATGGGCCGCTACTCCAATCTGGTTCTGGTGCAGAACGGCAAGATCATTGACGCACTCAAGCGCGTGGATTTTGAGGACAGCGATGTGCGCCAGCTGCTGCCGGGCCTGCCCTACACCACGCCGCCCAAGCCTGCAAGACCGGACTTCCTGCTGGTGAGCAGTGCGTCCATCGTGGCAGCAGCCTGCCAGAGAGATCTGCCGGTGGCAGATGCCCTCAACAAGACCGTGGCCGGTGTTGGCCCGGTGGTCTGCCGCGAAGCTGCATGGCGTGCCTTTGACGGCGAACATCTGCCCGCCAATGAGCTGACCGAGGAACAGAAGCGCAAGCTTATGGCTGCCATCGACGAGCTGAAGGAAGAGCACGCAACCGGCGGTACGCCCTGCAGCGTCACCGACCCCAGCGGAAAGCCCATCGAGTATACCTTCTTCCGCCCGCAGCAGTACGGCGAAAAATATATTATAAAGGAGTGGCCCTCCTTCAACGCCATGCTGGAGGGCTACTACGCTGAGAAGGACCGCGCGGAACGCCTGCGCACCAAAAGCAAGGAGCTGCACAAGGCGGTGCACAATATGTACGAGCGCGCCGTGCGCAAGCAGGCCGCCCGTCAGGAAGAGCTTGCTGCCAGCGGCAAGAGCGAAAAGCTGCGTCTGTACGGTGAGCTGCTCTCGGCAAACCTCTATCTGGCCCAGAAGGGCATGAAGAGCATCACCGTGCCCAACTGGTACGACGAGGGCAAAGAGGTGACCATCCCGCTGGACCTGCGCTTCACCCCCAGCCAGAACGCTCAGAACTTCTTCAAAAACTATAAAAAGAAGCAAACCGCCGCCCGGATGCTGGTGGATCTGCTGGCAGAGGGTGAAAAGGAGATCGCCTATCTGGAAACGGTGCTCTACGAGGTGGAGTCCGCTTCCGGTGAAGCGGCCCTTAACGAGATCCGGGCAGAGCTGAAGAGTCAGGGCTACCTGAAATACTACAAGCAGCGGGATAAGCGCCAGAAGCCTGCAGATTTCCTGCGGTTCACTTCCACCGATGGCTTTGAGATCCTGGTGGGCCGCAACAACGCCCAGAACGACAAGCTCACCCTGCACACCGCCCGGGGCAAAGACCTGTGGTTCCATGTGCAGAAGGCCCCCGGCAGCCACGTTGTGGTCATGAGCCGGGGCGAGGAGATCCCGGACACCACCAAGCAGGAGGCCGCGGAGCTGGCAGTCATCTACTCCAGCACCTACAAGGCAGGCACCGGCGCCAAAGTGGCGGTGGACACCACCGAGGTGAAAAACATCTGGAAAGCCAGTGGTGCCAAACCCGGCATGGTGCTGTACGAGGTGTACACCACGGTCTACATCACGCCCCGGGATGAGCTGGCGGAACAGCTGAAGAAGAGATAAAAAACGAACTCCTTCAGGCGCTTACGCGCCAGCTCCCTCACGGAGGGAGCCCTTGGCAGTACGGAAAAGTTTCCCTCTTTGCCAAGGGCCCTCCCTTTGGGAGAGCTGTCACGAAGTGACTGAGAGGGTGAGGCCGCTTCCCTTTATATAATAGGTATAATCCGCAGCAAAACCGTCCATACTACCTCTGCAAAAGCGGGGCAGGGGAGTTTTCCACCGGCAGAAAAGCCTGCGGATTGTGCATCTTGCACAGAAAATGCGCTCTTTGACAAAACGGAGAAAATAAAAAAGAAAATTCGTTCTTTTTTCTAAAAAACACTTGCCAAATGCACGAGGGTGTGATAGAATAACTCTCGGCTGCAAAGGGCTTGTGCGATACAAGTCGTGCAGGCCAGCGATATGCGTAGATGCGGGAGGTTGTCATCCGGCGATAGCTGCGATGGGTTATTTCCGCGGAGTATGTCCGATCTTAGAACCGGGCGAAAGAATTACTGACAGCGATGGAATACGTTCCCTCGGCAGAGAAGTTACTCCTCTGCGAAACGGGCGGAACCAATGTTCGGATTTGATTTGCTAATATGTTTCCGGGAGAACTGCCATGCGGTTCACCGGTTTTTATAGTGCCAAATCGAGGAACACCCGGAACTGTGTAGAGCAATTTATCGGCTCGCCTAGGGCAAAATCAATTTTTTCAGGAGGCGTAAGCAATGGCAGTCAAAGAGAAAATCAGAATCCGTCTGCAGAGCTATGATGCTCAGCTGATCGATGCCGCAGCAGAGAAGATCGTGGAGACCGCAAAGCACACCGGTGCACGCGTGTCCGGCCCCATCCCCCTGCCCACCGATCGTGAGATCGTTACCGTTCTGCGCGCTACCCACAAGTACAAGGATAGCCGCGAGCAGTTCGAGAGCCGCACTCATAAGCGTCTGATCGACATTCTGAAGCCGTCCAACAAGACGGTCGAGGCTCTGATGAGCCTCCAGCTCCCCGCTGGCGTGGACATCGAGATCAAGCTGTAAAAGACACTCGATCAAATTCGATGCCCTCGTTTCCCGAGGGGTCATGTTGGCAGTGACGTGCGCTGCCAACCAATAACCTTTACAGGAGGAAAAGAAAATGGTTAAAGGCATTATCGGCAAGAAAGTCGGTATGACCCAGCTGTTCGACGCGAACGGCAAGGTCGTTCCCGTCACCGTCATCGAGGCTGGTCCCTGCACCGTCGTGCAGAAGAAGACCGTCGAGAGCGATGGCTACCAGGCTGTTCAGCTGGGCTTCGGCGAGGTTTCCGCCAAGAAGGTCAACAAGGCAGCTGCAGGCCACTTCAAGAAGGCAAACGTTGCCCCCAAGAAGACCCTGCGCGAGTTCCGTCTGGAAGATGTTTCCGCAATGAACGTTGGCGACGTGCTGAAGGCTGATGTCTTCGCAGAGGGCGACAAGGTGGACGTTGTGGGCGTTTCCAAGGGCAAGGGCTACCAGGGCGTTATCAAGCGCTACGGTCAGCACCGTCTGCGTGAGAGCCACGGCACCGGTCCTGTTGCTCGTCATGCAGGTTCTAACGGTTCCACTTCTACCCCTGCTCGCGTGTTCCCCGGCAAGCGCCTGCCCGGCCACATGGGCTTTGTGCGCGTCACCGTGCAGAACCTGACTGTTGTCAAGGTTGACACCGAGAACAATCTGATCGCTGTCAAGGGTGCGGTCCCCGGTTCCAAGGGCACCATCATCACTCTGGCCAACAGCGTGAAGGCGTAAGGAGGAAAGCTACAATGGCAAAGTTTAACGTAGTCGATATGAACGGTCAGCATGTTAGCGAGATCGAGCTTTCCGACGCCGTGTTCGGTATCACCCCGAACGAGAAGGCTGTCCACATTGCTGTGGTGAACTTCCTGGCCAACCAGCGTCAGGGCACCCAGAACACCAAGATCCGCATGGAAGTTTCCGGCGGCGGCAAGAAGCCCTGGCGTCAGAAGGGCACCGGCCACGCTCGTCAGGGTTCCATCCGTGCACCGCAGTGGACTCACGGCGGCGTCGCTCTGGGCCCCAAGCCCCGCAGCTACAACTACCACATCAACAACAAGGTCAAGCGCCTGGCTCTGCTGAGCGTGTTGTCCGACAAGGCTGCCAATGGCAACATGGTCGTTGTTGACAAGTTCGCTTGCGATGAGTACAAGACCAAGACCGTGGTTGCAATGCTGAACGCTGTTGGTGCCGGCAAGAAGAACCTGCTGGTCAACGAGACTGTCGATGCAAAGTTCGTCAAGAGCGCTGGCAACATTGCCGGTGTGAAGACCACCTTCGCAGGCAGCGTGAACACCTACGATGTGCTGAACGCCGACAAGCTGATCATCAGCGTCGACGCAGCTAAGAAGCTCGAGGAGGTGCTTGGCTAATGAAAACCGCACATGATATCATCCTGAAGCCGGTCATTACCGAGAACTCCATGGCTGGCATCGCTGACAAGAAGTACACCTTCAAGGTCGCTACCGATGCTACCAAGGTCGAGATCGCTCAGGCCGTTGAGGTCCTGTTCCCGGGCGCTAAGGTCGCAAAGGTCAACACCATCTCTGTGCGCGGCCGTTTCCGCCGCCAGGGCATGCACGCCGGTTACACCGCTGCATCCAAGAAGGCTATCGTGACCCTGACCAAGGACTCCAAGGAAATCGAGTTCTTCAACAGCATGGTCTAAGCCGAACCCGCCGAGGGTTCCTCTATGGGGATATGACCCCGATAATAATTCATAAGATAAACAAAGGAGAATAGCACTATGGCTATCAAGAAGTATGGCCCCACTACTCCGGGCCGCCGCGGCATGACCGTCACGGATTACAGCGTCCTGTCTAAGGTCGCTCCCGAGCGCAGCCTGCTGGAGCCCATGAAGAAGCACAGCGGCCGCAACAACACCGGTCGCATCACCGTCCGTCATCAGGGCGGCGGCAACCGCACCAAGTATCGTGTCATCGACTTCAAGCGTCAGAAGACCGATATGCCCGCTACCGTCAAGACTCTCGAGTACGATCCGAACCGCAGCGCATTCATCGCTCTGGTCGAGTACACCGATGGCGTCAAGAGCTACATCATTGCTCCCGATGGCCTGAAGGTGGGCGATGTGGTCATCAGCAGCAAGTCTGCCGACATCAAGCCCGGCAACTGCCTGCCCTTCGAGAACATCCCCGTCGGTACCATCATCCACAACATCGAGCTGTATCCCGGCCGCGGCGCTCAGCTGGTTCGTTCCGCTGGCAACATGGCTCAGCTGATGGCTAAGGAGAACGGCTACGCTCTGGTTCGTCTGCCCTCCGGTGAGATGCGCAACGTGCCCGTGAACTGCACCGCAGTCATCGGTCAGGTTTCCAACATCGACCACGAGAACGTCAACCTGGGCAAGGCTGGCCGCAAGCGCCACATGGGCGTTCGTCCCGGCAGCCGTGGTACCGTCATGAACCCCTGCGACCATCCCCACGGTGGTGGCGAGGGCCGCGCACCTGTTGGTCACTCCGGTCCTATGACTCCCTGGGGCAAGCCCGCTCTGGGTCTCAAGACTCGCAAGCATCATAAGCGCTCCGATAAGCTGATCGTGAAGCGTGCAGGTAAGTAAGAGAGGAGTTTAAGACAATGGGTAGAAGCATTAAAAAAGGACCTTTCGTCCAGGCTGCTCTTATGAAGCACGTTGAAGCGATGAACGCTTCCGGCAAGAAGCAGGTCATCAAGACCTGGAGCCGCGCCTCCACGATCTTCCCCGAATTCGTTGGTCACACCTTTGCCGTTCACGACGGCCGCAAGCATGTGCCTGTGTATGTGACTGAGGACATGGTTGGCCACAAGCTGGGTGAGTTCGTTCCCACCCGTACCTTCAAGGGCCACACTGGTAATTCTAAGTAATAGAGGGAGGAACACAACATGGAAGCTCGGGCAATTCTTCGTTATGCCCGCATTAGTCCTCGTAAGGTGTCTATCGTTATGGACCTGATCCGTAACAAGCCCCTGGACGAAGCGCTGGCAATCCTGCAGTACACCCCGAAGGCAGCTTGTGAGCCCCTTCTGAAGCTGGTGAAGTCTGCAGCCGCTAATGCGGAAAACAACTTCAATATGGACAAGAACAACCTCTACGTCGCCGAGTGCTACGTCTGCCCCGGCCCGACGCTGAAGCGCATGATGCCTCGTGCACAGGGCCGCGGCTACCGCATCCTGAAGCGCACCAGCCACATGACCGTTGTTCTGAAAGAGAAAGAGTAAGGAGGGAAAACAATGGGCCAGAAAGTAAATCCGCACGGCATTCGTGTCGGCGTTATTAAAGACTGGGACAGCCGCTGGTTTGCCTCCAAGAAGGATTTCAGCGATAACCTCGTCGAGGACCACAAGATCCGCACTGAGCTGAAGGCTCAGCTGAAGGATGCTGGTGTGCCCAAGATCGAGATCGAGCGTACTGTGGACCCGTCCACTTCCGCTCCTCGCGTAACTGTCAACATCTACTGCGCTAAGCCCGGCATGGTCATCGGCAAGGGCGGCGAAGAGCGCGTTGCTCTGCAGAACAAGCTGACCAAAGAGTATGGCAAGACTGTCATCGTCAACGTCATCGAGGTCAAGAGCGCTGCTACCAACGCTCAGCTGGTTGCTGAGGATATCGCTCGTCAGCTGGAGAACCGCGTGACCTTCCGTCGTGCCATGAAGCAGTGCATGCGCAATGCCATGAGCCCCCGCGATCGCGCAACCGTTCCCGCAAAGGGCATCAAGGCAATGTGCTCCGGCCGTCTGGGCGGCGCTGATATCGCTCGTACCGAGAGCTATCACGAGGGCACCATCCCCCTGCAGACCCTGCGTGCTGACATTGACTACGGCTTTGCAGAGGCTGCTACCACCTACGGCCGCATCGGCGTCAAGGTGTGGGTCTACAAGGGCGAAGTCCTGAAGAGCGCTAAGACCGCTCAGAAGAAGGAAGGAGGCAACAAGTAATGTTACTGCCTAAGCGTGTTAAGTACCGCCGCGTCCAGCGCGGCCGCATGACCGGCAAGGCTACCCGCGGCAACGTGGTGTGCCAGGGCCAGTACGGCCTTGTTGCTCTGGAGCCGGCATGGATCTCTTCCACCCAGATCGAGGCTGCTCGTGTTGCCATGACTCGTTACATCAAGCGTGGCGGCAAGGTGTGGATCAAGATCTTCCCCGATAAGCCCGTGACTGAAAAGCCCGCTGAGACCCGCATGGGTTCCGGTAAAGGCTCTCCCGAATACTGGGTCGCTGTTGTGAAGCCCGGCCGCGTTCTGTTCGAGCTGGCAGATGTCGATGAGGCAACTGCTCGTGAGGCACTGCGCCTGGCTATGCACAAGCTGCCCATCAAGTGCAAATTTGTTGTCCGTGAGGACTCCGTGAAGGAGGATGGCACCAATGAAGGCTAATGAACTCCGCGAAATGCAGACCGCAGAGCTGACCAGCAAGCTGGCAGACCTGAAGGCCGAGCTGTTTAACCTGCGCTTCCAGCATGCCATCAACCAGCTGGAGAACCCCGGCCGCATCGAAGCAGTCAAGAAGGACATCGCCCGCGTGATGACCGTTCTGGCTGAGAAGCAGTAAGGAGGTTAAACGATGGAAGAACGTAATCTGAGAAAGACCCGCGTCGGCGTCGTCGTGTCCGACAAGATGGATAAGACCATCGTGGTTGCCGTTAAGGATAGCGTGCAGCACCCCCTGTACAAGAAGATCCTGAAGCGTACCGCCAAGTTCAAGGCTCGTGATGAGCAGAACGAGTGCGGCATCGGTGACCGTGTTGAGATCATGGAGTGCCGCCCCCTGTCCAAGGATGTGCGCTGGCGCCTGGTCCGTATCGTTGAGAAGGCAAAGTAATTTGCCCGCTGCTTTGAACAGTTTGAAAGGAGATATCTGATATGGTTCAGATGCAAACTTATCTCAAAGTTGCCGACAACACCGGTGCCAAGGAGCTGATGTGCTTCCGCGTGCTGGGCGGCACCCGCAAGAGATACGCAAACATTGGTGACGTCGTGGTCTGCTCTGTCAAGAAGGCAGCCCCCGGCGGCTCCGTTAAGAAGGGCGACGTTGTGAAGGCTGTCATCGTGCGCAGCAAGCATGGCGTGCGCCGCGACGACGGCTCCTACATCCGTTTCGATGAGAACGCCGCCGTTATCGTTATGGCCGACAAGAGCCCCAAGGGTACCCGTATCTTTGGACCCGTTGCTCGCGAGCTGCGTGATGCCGGCTACACCAAGATCCTGAGCCTGGCTCCGGAATCGCTGTAAGGAGGTTTTAAAAATGAATAATCTTCATGTTAAAACCGGCGACAACGTTATGATCATCAGCGGCAAGGACAAGGGCCACACTGGTAAGGTCCTGCAGGTCAGCCCCTCTGAGAACAAGGTCATCGTTGAGGGCCAGAACATGGTTACCAAGCACGTCAAGCCTCGTCGTCAGGGCGAGCAGGGCGGCATCGTCAAGGCTGAGGGTGCTATGTACGCATCCAAGGTCATGCCCATCTGCCCCAAGTGCGGCAAGGCCGTGCGTGTGGGCCACGTCGAGAAGGACGGCAAGATGGTTCGCGTCTGCAAGAAGTGCGGCGCTGAGCTGTAAGAAAGGAGTAAGGAACAATGGCTCGTTTGAAAGAACAGTATGTCAATGAAATTGCTCCTGCTCTGAACTCCAAGTTCGGTTACAAGAGCGTTATGCAGATCCCCAAGCTGGACAAGGTCGTCATCAACGTTGCCTGCGGCGAAGCCAAGGACAACGAGAAGATCCTGGAAGCTGTCATGAAGGATCTGGGCCAGATCACTGGCCAGAAGGCAGTTGTGTGCCGTGCCAAGAAGAGCGTTGCTAACTTCAAGCTGCGCCAGGGCACTCCCATCGGCTGCAAGGTCACCCTGCGCGGTGAGCGTATGTATGAGTTCGTCGATCGCTTCTTCAACATCGCACTGCCCCGTGTCCGCGACTTCCGCGGCATCAACGGCAACGGTTTTGATGGCCGCGGCAACTTTGCATGCGGCATCAAGGAGCAGATCATCTTCCCCGAGATCGACTTCGAGAAGGTCGATGCAGTCCGCGGCATGGATGTCTGCTTTGTCACCACTGCCAAGACTGACGAAGAGGGCAAGGAGCTGCTGAAGGCTCTGGGCGCTCCGTTCGCAGAGAACAACTAAGGGAGGAGATTTCTACAATGGCTAAACTGTCTATGAAGCTGAAGCAGTCTCGTCCTGCTAAGTTCTCTACCCGTGCATACACCCGCTGCCGCATCTGCGGCCGTCCCCACTCCGTGCTGCGCAAGTACGGCGTGTGCCGTGTGTGCTTCCGTGAGCTGGCCTACAAGGGCGAGATCCCGGGCGTGAAGAAGGCTTCCTGGTAATCAAGCCAGAGGGCCGGATAATTTGTCGGATATCCGCCCCGGGGCAACGATGTTTCGGGGCGGTATCATTATAAAACAAACGAGAGCTAATCTAAGGAGGTTAGTGGCAAATGCAGATTACTGATCCTATCGCGGACCTGCTGACTCGCATCCGCAACGCTAGCACTGCCAAACACCCTTCTGTGGAGATCCCCGCTTCCAACATGAAGAAGGCTATCTGCCAGATTCTGGTTGACGAGGGCTACATCAAGGGCATGCAGGTCAAGAACGACACCGTTCAGGGCACCATCGTTGTCACCCTGAAGTATCAGGCTAACGGCGAGCCCGTTATCGCTGGTCTGCGCCGCGTGTCCAAGCCCGGCCTGCGCATCTACACCAACTGCGAGGATATGCCCAAGGTCATGAAGGGCCTGGGCACCGCAATCATTTCCACCTCTAAGGGCATCATGACTGATAAGGCTGCACGTGCTGCACACGTCGGCGGCGAAGTCCTGGCCTACGTGTGGTAAGAAAGGGGTAAAAGACAATGTCGAGAATTGGAAGAAAACCCATCGTCATTCCTGCCGGCGTTACTGTCACTGTCGATGAGGCAGCACATCACGTCGCCGTCAAGGGCCCCAAGGGCAGCCTGAATTCCAACTATCATCCCCTGATGACCGTCAAGGTCGAGGGCAATGAAGTTCTGGTTACCCGCCCCAATGACGAACCCCAGGCCCGCAGCCTGCACGGCCTGACCCGTACCAACATCGCCAACATGGTGAACGGTGTTGTGAACGGCTACGAGAAGAAGCTGGAGATCGTGGGCGTCGGCCTGCGCTGCCAGAAGCAGGGCTCCAACCTGGTCATGAACCTGGGCTTCTCTCATCAGGTGAACATTCCTGATACTGAGGACTGCACCATCGTGTGGCAGGATCCCAACCACTTCACCGTTACCGGTATTGACAAGCAGAAGGTCGGCCAGTATGCTGCCGAGATCCGCGCCAAGAAGCCGCCCGAGCCTTACAAGGGCAAGGGCATTCGCTACGAGGGCGAGGTTGTCAAGCACAAAGAAGGCAAGGCCGGCAAGGGCAAGAAATAAGGTAAGGAGTGAAAGACAATGGTTAAGCAGATCGACAAGAACGAAGCTCGTCTTCGTCGTCATCGCCGCGTTCGTAACAAGATCAGCGGCACCGCAGCACGTCCTCGCCTGGATGTTTTCCGCTCCGCCAAGCACATTTACGCTCAGATCATCGATGATGAGCAGGGCGTGACTCTGGTGTCGGCTTCTACTATGGACAAGGACTTCAACGGCAACGGCGGCAACGTCGAGGCCGCTGCTGAGATCGGCAAGAAGATCGCAGCAAAGGCTCTGGAAAAGGGCATCACCGAGGTCGTGTTCGACCGTGGTGGCTACGTTTATCATGGCCGTGTTAAGGCCCTGGCTGATGGCGCCCGTGAGGGCGGCCTGAAGCTGTAATGAGAGGAGGAAACACATTATGGCTATGAGAAACCGTGAAGACGACGGCATGATCACCAAGGTTGTCTCCATCAACCGCGTTTCCAAGACTGTCAAGGGCGGCCGCATCATGAAGTTTGCCGCTCTGGTTGTCGTGGGCGACGGCAAGGGCACCATTGGTTACGGCATCGGCAAGTCCGGCGAAGTGCCTGAGGCAATCCGCAAGGGCGAAGCTGCTGCTAAGAAGAACATGCACAAGGTTGCCCTGAAGGGCACCACCATCCCCCACGAGATCGTCGGCAAGTACGGCGCAGGCGCCGTTCTGCTCAAGCCGGCTGCACCTGGTACCGGTATGATCGCCGGCGGCCCTGTGCGTGCCGTCATTGAGGCTGCTGGCATCAAGGACATTCGTGCGAAGTCTATGCGTTCCAACAACCCCATCAACGTTGTTTCTGCTACCTTCGCAGGTCTGTGCGGCCTGGTCAGCGCTGAGTCTGTCGCTGAGAAGCGCGGCAAGACCGTGAAAGAAATTCTGGGTTAAGGAGGTAACAAACCATGGCAGATAAGATGCTCAAGATCGAGCTGAAGAAGAGCCTGATTGGCCGCGGCGCTAAGCAGATCGCTACCGCTGAGGCTCTGGGCCTGAAGAAGCCGGGCGACGTTACCGTTCAGCCTGACAATGCCGCTACGCAGGGCAAGATCGCAAAGATCGGCTTTATGCTCAGCGTCACCGAAGCCTAATAGCAGGGGGTATACGCATAATGAAACTTCATGAATTGCACGCGATTCCCGGCGCAAACAAGGCTGTGACCCGCAAGGGCCGCGGCATTGGCTCCGGCAATGGCAAGACTGCCGGCTTCGGCAGCAAGGGCCAGAAGGCCCGTTCCGGCGTGAAGCACGCTGGTTTCGAGGGCGGCCAGATGCCTCTGGCACGCCGCCTGCCCAAGGTTGGCTTTAACAACATCTTTGCTACCCAGTACGCCATCGTCAACGTGGCTGATCTGGAAGCTGCTTTCAATGCCGGCGATGTCGTCGATACCGAGGCTCTGAAGGCAAAGGGTCTGGTCAAGAAGACTCTGGACGGCGTTAAGGTTCTGGGCAACGGCGAGCTGACCAAGGCTCTGACCGTGAAGGCCGCAGCCTATTCCGCTTCTGCCAAAGAGAAAATCGAGAAGGCAGGCGGAAAGGCTGAGGTGATGTAAGGTGTTCCAGACATTCCGTAACGCATGGAAGATCCCCGAGCTTAAAAATCGTCTCCTGTTCACGCTGGCGATCCTCGTGGTGTACCGTCTGGGCTGTGCCATCCCCGTTCCGTTCGTTTCCGGCTCTGCGCTGACGCAGATGTTCGCAAACGGCGACATGCTCTCCTATCTGAACATGATGAGCGGTGGTGCTCTGGCCCGTTGCACGCTCTTCGCGTTAGGTGTGACACCCTATATCAACGCCTCCATTATTGTGCAGCTGCTCACCGTGGCAATTCCCGCGCTGGAAAATCTGGCAAAGGAAGCCGACGGCCAGCAGAAGCTGCAGCAGATCAACCGGTACGCAGGTGCTGTGGTCGCTCTGATCATGAGCATCGGCTACTACTTCGTGATCCGCAATATGGGCGCACTGAAGTACGTTTCCGGCGGTGCCGGCATCTTTGCCGCCATCGTCATCATCGCAACCTTTGTGGCCGGCGCACAGCTGATCACATGGTGCGGTGAGCAGATCGATGACAAGGGCATCGGCAACGGTGTCTCGCTCATCATCTTTGCTTCGATCGTCTCCAACTGGTCTTCGCTGTACACCTCTGTCAAGGGTCTGCTGACTCAGGCAGCGTCCGGCAAGCCCCAGTACTACTTCTTCCTGCCGCTGCTGATCGTGCTGGCACTGGTGGCTGTGGTCTTCGTGGTCGTCATGACCAACGCAGAGCGCCGCATCACCATTCAGTACGCAAAGCGCGTGGTAGGCCGCAAGCAGATGGGCGGTCAGAACAGCTATCTGCCCCTGAAGCTGAACATGAGCGGCGTTATGCCCATCATCTTCGCTTCGGCTCTGGTGTCCATCCCGGGCACCATCGGCAGCTTCCTGCAGATCGACCAGCAGGCACACCCGGTGTGGTATGCATTCTTCCACACCTTCAACTACACCTCCTGGCTGTACGTTGTGATTTACCTGCTGCTGATTCTGGCATTCAACTACTTCTATGTGGCCATCCAGTACAACCCCGTTGAGATCGCCAACAATCTGCGCCGCAACAACGGCTCGATCCCCGGCTTCCGTCCCGGCAAGCCGACCAGCGATTTCATCACCCGCACCCTGAACAAGATCACCCTCATCGGTGCCATCTTCCTGGCTGCGGTGGCTGTGCTGCCGATCATTCTGGGCAACCTGACCGGTATGAGCATCCAGCTGGGCGGTACCAGCCTGCTGATCGTGGTCGGTGTGGCACTTGATACCACCCGCAGCCTCGACAGCTTCATGACGATGCGCAACCACAAGGGCTTCCTTGGTTGATCCACAATAATTAAGATGTGAGAAAGCACTGGAAAGGAGAGTACGCTCGAACTTTTCAGTGCTTTTTTACTTTTTTGGAGTTTACATCCTCTAGCAAAGGAAAGGAATGATCCTATGAATCTGATCCTGTTGGGCGCACCTGGTGCTGGTAAGGGCACTCAGGCCGAGATCATCTGCGCCAAGCTGAACATCCCCTCCATCAGCACCGGCAACATTCTGCGCGCTGCTGTCAAGGAAGGCACCGAGATGGGCCTGAAGGCAAAGAGCTTTATGGACGCTGGCGCTCTGGTGCCCGATGAGGTCATCATCGGCATCCTGAAAGAGCGTCTGGCTCAGCCGGACTGCGCAAACGGCTTTATCCTGGACGGTGTGCCCCGCACCATCGCTCAGGCCGAGGCCATCGAGACCATGGGCATCCGCATCGACAAGGTGCTGGAGCTGCAGGTCGAGGACAATGTGATCGTTGACCGCATGAGCGGCCGCCGCGTCTGCGAGAAGTGCGGCGCAAGCTACCACATCGTCAACAAGAAGAGCAAGGTCGAGGGTGTATGCGACCTGTGCGGCGGCAAGACCGTCATCCGCAAGGACGACCAGCCTGCCACCGTGCTGGATCGTCTGAAAGCATATCATGAGCAGACCGAGCCTCTGGTGGAGTTCTACCGTACCCGCGGCAAGCTGGCAGAGATCAAGTTCTGCCCCTCCATCGAGGAGACCACGGCTGAAGTCATGAAAGCTTTGGAGGCATAATCGTGATTCAGATCAAAAATGCGAAAGAGCTGGACGGCATGCGCAAGGCAAATGCCCTGAGCGCAGCTGCCCTGAAGTACGGCGGTGAGCATATCGAAGCAGGTATGACCACATGGGAATTGGATAAGCTGATCTACGACTTCATCGTGAAGCACGGCGGCACCCCTAATTTCAAGGGTCTGTATGGCTTTCCGGGCACGGCCTGTATCAGCCTGAACGATACCATCATCCATGGTATCCCTTCGCATGACATCGTCATTCGTCCCGGTGATATCGTCAGCATCGACACCGGTGCAAAGATCGACGGCTTCAACGGCGACAATGCCTGCACCTATGCGGTGGGCAAGGTCGATCTGGAAGCACAGCGCCTGCTGGATGTGACCAAGGCTGCTCTGTATAAGGGCATCGAGCAGGCTGTGGCCGGCAACCGCATCGGCGACATTGGCTATGCCGTGCAGAGCTACTGCGAGGATGCCGGTTTCTCGGTCGTCCGCGAGTTCGTGGGCCACGGCACCGGCCGTGAGCTGCACGAGGACCCGGAAGTGCCCAACTACGGCCATCAGGGCCGCGGCCCGCGCCTTGTGCCCGGCATGACCATTGCCATTGAGCCCATGATCTGCCAGTACGACTGCAAGATCACCCAGTCCAAGGACGGCTGGACCGTCAAGACCAAGGACGGTGGTCTGGCTGCGCACTTTGAGCACTCCAATGCGATCCTGAAGGATCACACTGAGATCATGACCCGCTTCTGGGATGACCCGGATTTTGACCCGGAAAAGTTCAGCCTGAAGTAAGCTGATCCCTGAAATATGAGAAGCGCCGCCTGTGAAGAGCAGAAATGCTCCGCCGCAGGCGGCGTTTTTGCAGGGACAGACCTGCTGTTTGTGCAATTATGACAACTTTTGGTGAAAAAGTTTCATCTTTGCGGTGGAGAAAAACCAAGACCGGGGAGAGAAAGGACAGCTTTTGAATTTCGAGAATTTTTTATCGGAAATACGGAAAAAAGCTCTTGCAAATTGACAACAAAAGGTGTATAATCTATAAATGGCTGTGGAAGCCAGATACTTCCTCGGCGGACAGGGATTTTCTGCCCGTTTTGCGGATTTTGTGCCGCGAAAGATGAAGTATGTGGCGATCATCGCCGCCTGTCCGTCTGTGGACCGGCACTGGAACTGGAGAACGCTGAAGCGGCAAGCTGCGGTCAAACGGGCGCAGGCACGTGAAAACCGCGGCGCTTTCAGGGTTCCAAGGCAAAGGCACCGGTTCAGGTTCAACGACAAACTGAGCAGATCCAATGAGGAGGCAAATAGCTTGTCTAAGGAAGACGTTATCGAGATCGAAGGCATTGTGCGTGAAGCCATGCCCAACGCCATCTTTAAGGTGGAAATGTTGAGCGAGGATAAGAACACCGGGAAGCTCACTCCCAGCGGTCACATCCTCTTAGCGCACATCTCCGGCAAGCTGCGGACCAATTTCATCCGTATCCTGCCCGGGGACAAGGTTACCGTGGAAATGTCGCCCTATGATCTTTCTAAGGGCCGCATCACCTGGCGCTCCAAATAAGCACCAGGGTATCAACCAAAAGGAGGTTCAACATCATGAAGGTCAAGCCTTCCGTGAAACCCATCTGCGAAAAGTGCAAGGTCATCCGCCGCAAAGGCCGCGTGATGGTCATCTGCCAGAACCCCAAGCATAAGCAGCGCCAGGGCTAATTCGGGCGCCTGGGGGTCAAGTGCGTAGAGTCCCGGCGCAGACCCCGACACTGACATGGGATGATTTTTGGAGGAAACTACTATGGCACGTATTGCCGGCGTTGACCTGCCCCGCGAGAAGCGCGTTCAGGTGGGTCTCACCTACGTTTATGGTATCGGCCAGACCACTGCTAACAAGATCCTGGAAGCAACTGGCATCAACCCCGATACCCGCGTCAAGGACCTGACTCTGGAAGAAGAGGCTAAGATCCGTGACTACATCGATCAGGCTAACATCATCGTTGAAGGCGACCTGCGCCGCAACGTTGCTCTGGACATCAAGCGCCTGGTTGAGATCCAGTCCTTCCGTGGCACCCGCCATCGCAAGAATCTGCCCTGCCGCGGCCAGCGTACCAAGACCAATGCACGTACCTGCAAGGGTCCCAAGCGCACTGTCGCTAACAAGAAGAAGTAAGGAGGATTTGAGAAATGGCAAGTGCAAATAATGCCAAGAAGGGCGCTAATGTCCGCATGAAGCGCAAAGAGCGCAAGAACATTGCTGCTGGTCAGGCTCATATCCAGTCTACCTTCAACAATACTGTTGTCACCATCACCGACCTGCAGGGTAATGCAGTGTCTTGGTGCTCCTCCGGCTCCCTGAACTTCCGCGGCAGCCGTAAGAGCACTCCGTTCGCAGCCCAGTCTGCTGCTGAGACCGCAGCCAAGGTTGCTATCGAGCATGGCATGAAGACCGTTGAGGTCTACGTCAAGGGCCCCGGCGCTGGCCGTGAGTCCGCTATTCGTGCGCTGCAGGCTACCGGCCTGGAAGTCACCCTGATCAAGGACGTGACTCCCATCCCCCACAATGGCTGCCGTCCCCCGAAGCGCCGTCGTGTCTGATCGAAGGAGGAAATTGAATTATGGCAAAGAATACGCAGCCTATCGCAAAGCGTTGCAAGGCCCTGGGCATTTCTCCTGCGGTCATGGGCTATGCAAAGAAGAATACCACCCGCAACTCCAATGGCAACATGCGCAAGAAGCAGTCTGAGTACGCATCTCAGCTGAAGGAGAAGCAGAAGGTCAAGTTTATCTACGGCGTTCTGGAAAAGCAGTTCCACAATGCTTACCTGCGTGCTGAGGCCCGCCCCGGCAAGACTGGTGAGAACCTGCTGCAGATCATGGAGTGCCGTCTGGACAACGTCGTGTTCCGTCTGGGCTTTGCTCAGACCCGCCGCGACGCTCGTCAGCTGGTGTCCCACGCTCACTTCACCGTCAACGGCAAGAAGGTCAACATTCCTTCTTACCAGGTGAAGGCTGGCGACGTGATCGAAGTGCGCGAGTCCAGCCGCAGCTCTGCAAAGTTTGCAAAGCTGACCGGCCCCGAGGCTCCCGTTGTTGCTCTGCCCGCATGGCTGAACCGTGAGACCGGTTCTCTGAAGGGTGTTGTCGCAAAGCTGCCCGAGCGCAGCGATATCGACTACGAAGTCGCAGAGCACCTCATCGTCGAGCTGTACTCCAAGTAATCCATTAAGAAGGCTGGGCCTTCCCCATGGACGGCTCACTTTCGCATTCTTTTCTTTGAAAGAATTTAATAATGGGCCGGCGGCAGCGCCGGTTTGACAAGGAGGGCATAGATATGATGGAGATTGAACGTCCCAAAATCGAAACGGCAAGCCTGTCCCCGGACGGCCGCTACGGCAAATTCGTGGCAGAACCGCTGGAGCGTGGCTTTGGCATCACACTGGGCAATAGCCTGCGTCGTGTGCTTCTTTCCTCTCTGCCCGGTGTCGCCGTGACCAGCGTCAAGATTGATGGCGTGGTTCACGAGTTCTCCACCATTGAGGGCGTCAAGGAAGACGTTACCGAAATTGTCCTGAACCTGAAGGGTATTGCTGCAAAGCTGTACACCGATGGTCCGAAGACAGTGCGTGTTGAGGCAGTCGGCCCCTGTGAGGTCACCGCTGACAACATCAAGCAGGGCGACGACATCGAAATTCTGAACCCTGAGTGGCACATCGCAACCCTGGGCGAGGGCGGCAAGCTCGTCATGGAGCTGACCTTCGATAAGGGCCGCGGCTATGTGCCCGCAGAGCGCAACAAACAGGCTATCATCGAGAAGAACGATATCAACACTCTTCCCGTTGACAGCATTTACACCCCTGTGCTCAAGGTGAACTACAACGTCGAGAGCACCCGTGTTGGCCAGGCGATCGATTATGACAAGCTGACCATTGAGGTTTGGACCGATGGCACGATCAATGCGCAGGAAGCCGTTTCTCTGGCTGCCCGTGTGCTGACCGAGCACCTGAACCTGTTCGTCAACCTGTCCGATGAGGCAGCCGGCGCTGAGATCATGGTGGAGAAGACCAACGACGACAAGGAAAAGGCTCTGGAAATGACCATTGAAGAGCTGGATCTGAGCGTGCGTTCCTTCAACTGCCTGAAGCGCGCAGGCATCAACACGGTGGAAGATCTGGTCAGCAAGAGCGAGGACGAGATGATGAAGGTCCGCAACCTCGGTCGCAAGAGCCTGGAAGAGGTCATGGCAAAGCTGGATTCTCTGGGCTTCAAGCTGAACACGGATGACGATAACTAAAAATAATTAAGGAGTGAAACGGGATGCCCGGTACCAGAAAGCTCGGTAGAACCAGCGACAGCCGCAACGCTATGATGCGCGCTATGGTTACCTACCTGTTAGAGAATGGCAAGATTGAGACCACTGTCACTCGCGCTAAGGACGTTCGTTCCATGGCCGAGAAGATGATCAGCCTTGGCAAGGCAAGCGACCTGCACACCAAGCGTCAGGTTTATGCCTACATCACCAAGGAAGATGTTGCAAAGAAGCTGTTTGATGAGATCAGCCCCAAGTACGCTGACCGCAACGGCGGCTACACCCGCATCATCAAGATCGGCGCTCGCCGCGGCGACGCAGCTGAGATGGCAGTTCTGGAGCTCGTCTGATCTGCTCTGACTGTTTGATACAGTGTTCAAAAGCCCTTTCCCAGCAATGGGAGAGGGCTTTTTTTGCGTGGCATTTTCATTGCTTCTGAATGTTCCCGGGAATAGCGGGCCAAACCGCAAACATTTTCACAATTCCACTAAAAACTCGAACCTATTTTCTAGCAAAATGCCTCTTGATATGTTGTATGGGGGGGTAAACTTAAAGAGCAGACGGTGCCTTTTGGGGTGGGTGCCTGCAAAATAACAAACGAAAAGAGGAAGAGAACATGAGAAAAAAGAGTACGAGACTTCTCAGTGCAGCACTTGCGGTGTGCATGATGCTGTCGGTTCTGCCGGTGGGCGCGTTTGCGGCGGAGCCGGGGGCGGCAGAACCGGAAAATGGCGTGAGTGCGCAGGAAGAGACGGAACCCTACCGCTTGAAAGGCGGGGAGACTGTTAATGATACATTTGTAGCAGCGCATGGCGATGTGTATGAACTGAGCGGACCCTATACAAAGAGTATCACGGTCTATACGACAAAAAATGTTACGCTGAACATTGTTGGTAATGTGGATGTCAATATGGGGTCTGCACTGCTGAATGTGAAGGATGCCCGCGATTTGAAGATCAATGCAGGGCAGTATGAAGTCGTTGCAAAAGTGAAAAATACAGATGCCGCCGCTTTTATGAATTTGAATGCCTCGAGTGCAACGGTGGTTGTTCAGAACGGACGTTATCTGGATGGTGAACAACGTCTATCTTTTTTTACCGTTGTCGCGGGAACACTTGAACTGAATGACGTGTATATTGCCGCGAAAAAAACGACTTTCCCGATTTTGAATGGCAGTGAAGTTTATATCAATGGCGGTGACTTAACTGCAGAAGGGTATTACATGGTATACAATGCACCATGGCCTTGGGCGGGAATTGAAAAGGCAGGAACTGTTATTATAGACGGTGCAAAAATAAAAAATGGATTCGTCGGTAGTGAAAACGGAAGTGTTGAAATTAAGAACAGTACTTTGGAAAATAATGACGGATATTGTGTTTCAATTGAGGGAGGAACGATTACCCTTAACAATGTAAACGTATCCGCGAAGGGTGAAGAAAGTCACAACAGCAGAGTTTTGGATTTATGTGGAAAACTTTATGATGATACGGCGAAAGAGATACGGATCACAAACGGAGGAACTTATGAAGCACTTGCGGGCGGAATGACTGTGGTTTTTGGCGGAGGTCTGAATGCAGATGTTACGCTGGATAATATTACGATTAAAAACGGTAAATACGGTGTTGACTGTCGGGTAGATAAGAAACACGAACTGTTCATAAAGAATGTGACCTTTGAGGGCAACGATACAGATATATATTTGTCTAGTGGGGAAGATAGTGAGGAGTTTGGAAATCCGTATGTAACGATTGACCCGACCTTTACGAGCGAGGCAAAAATTGAGGTGCAAAATCCCTACGAAGGCAGACGAATCACGACATACACGAATGGAAAGGCATACCAGAAAAACCTGAAGCTGACCAGTGCGAACCCGGGCTATGTTATCGGTTACAAAAATGATTATAGAGGAGAGTATCGTTACCTGACCCGTGGCTATTATGTGGATTCTGAGAAGGCTGTAGCCACCGCAGAAATAAACGGCGAGCTGAATCAGCTGGACAGTACAAAGCTGATTGCAAAAGATACGGAAGTAACGCTGAAAGCAGCGGATACAGCACCTAAGGGCAAGAAGTTCAAAGGCTGGAAGCTGTATAAAGTCGTAAATGGTACTGAGACTGAAATCACGGACGGAACAGAGCTTTCAAAGCTGCTGAAGAATGGCACCGAAACCACTGCGACCCTGACCATGCCCGCCTATAATGTTAAGGTGGAACCGTATTATAGCAATATTCCGTATAATATCACGGCTGTAAACTGCACTGTGGATAAGACCGAAGCTCCTATGGGCGATACTGTAACAGCAACGCGCAGGGCGCTGAAAGCCAACGAGCGCTTTATCGACTGGACGGTGAAGGTGAATGGTGTTGAGCAAGACACGGACACCTTCCTGACCCCGGACGCGAACGACCCCGCCAAAGTGAGATTTACCATGCCGGCTGAGAACGTGGAAATAAAGGCAAACTTCAAGGGGATTCCCACGCTGAACACCACTCTGAGGGTCGGCGATCATGTGACTGCGAACATTGACGGCAGCGATGCGTCCGTACCGAGCGGCAGCGCTGTGCCGGTGGGTGAAACCGTGCACCTGACAGCCACTGTGCCGGATGGACAGCACTTCATCAGCTGGACGGTGCTGGTAGGCGGTGAGGAACAGAAAGCAGACACCTTCCTGACGACCCCGGACGCGAACGACCCCGCCAAAGTGAGCTTTGTCATGCCGGCTGAGAACGTGGAAATAAAGGCAAACTTTGCGAGCAACCCCACTCTGAACCCCACTCTGAGGGTCGGCGACCATGTGACGGCGACCATTGAAGGCAGCGATGCGTCCGTACCGAGCGGCAGCACTGTGCCCGTGCCAAAGAATAAAATTGTGCACCTGACAGCCAATGTGCCGGATGGACAGCACTTCATCAGCTGGACGGTGCTGGTAGGCGGTGAGGAACAGAAAGCAGACACCTTCCTGACGACCCCGGACGAGAACGACCCCACCAAGGTGACCTTTACCATGCCGGATAAGAACGTGGAAGTAAAGGCAACCTTCGCGGAGGACCCCATTCCTGAACCCGACCCGGTTGGACCCAGCGATACCGGCAACATTCAGGGCGCGATCTCTGCTGTGGTCGTGGGTGCTGCCGCAGGTGTTATCATTTACGAAGCCGGTACCGGCATCTACCGCGTCATCAATATGCCCAGCATCCCCATGCCCTCCAACCGCATCGAGCTGGCCGAGCTGCTGTGGGAGCACGCCGGGAAGCCGGAACCTGTGAGCACCGCTCTTTACAGCGACATCGAGCAGGACGACACCGATGCCCAGAAAGCTGCTCACTGGGCTGTGGAGCAGGGCCTGATGAAGGACGATGCGGACAACAATAAATTCCACCCGGCCTTCCCGGTCAGCAAGCTGCGCACCTGCCTGACCTGGAACGCCGCAAAAGAAAAAGGCTTGTTTGCCAAGACCGAAGAATAAAAATCAGGACCCCGAGGGGGCTGCTGCACCAAATGTGGTGCAGCAGCCCCTTTTCTCGTTTTCGGGTGTTGGAATTGCGCCCGCCCCGTGGTATACTGACAATAGCATGTTTTCGGCCTTTGGCCGGACAAGTTTTCCACACAGAGGAGGCGCAGCGGTTGAAACATCCGAATCATTTTGGCCGGTGGTTGGCTTGCGTGCTGCTGTGCCTGCTTCTGGCAGGCTGCAGCATGCCCGGTGAACAGGTGCAGGTGGAAGAGCTTCTGCGTGCGCCCAAGCTTTCCGGCGATTACGGCGATGTGCAGACTGCCCTGAACGACTGGCTGGGGGAGAGCGCACAGCTCAAATATCCCATGCAGGGCGACCTGCTTTCGCCTTTCCTGCTGCAGGATCTGGACGGTGACGGCAGGCTGGATGCCGCCGTGCTTTACACCACCGCCCAAAGCTCCAACGTGTGCATTGCCATCCTGCAGAAGGATGATGCCGACATCTGGCATGTGCGCCAGAACGTAGAGGGCCTTGCGGACACGGTAGAGTCGGTGGGGCTGGCCCAGCTGCAGCCCGGCGATGCCACCCAACTGGTGGTGGGTTATACAGCGGCACAGGGCGACCATTATCTGGCGGTGTATTCCTACACCGACGGCGTGCTTTCCACGATCCTGGAGCAGCAGTACCAGCAGTATCTGGTGGAGGATATCACCGGCGGCGGCAATCAGGACCTGATCCTGATGTCTACGCTGGAGGACGGCGGCGTGCAGATCGAACTGCTGACCGTGGATAAAGAGGGCAGCTTCCAGCAGGTGGCTGTTATGGGCCTTTCCGCCAATCGGTTCGCCGGCTGCGCCTCGGTGGCGGCGGGTGTGGGTGCGGACGGCAGGCATTATCTGGTGCTGGATGGCTGGACCGGCATTTCCGGCAACAATCTGGCCAGCGTGCTGCTGCGTTTTGACGAGGACACGCAGCAGATGGTGCCTGCCGATCAGATCAGCACCGAAAAGCTTTACACCGCATCCCTGCGCAATGTGCCCAGTCTGGTCAGTCAGGATCTGGACGGCGACGGCATCGTGGAGATCCCCACCCAGCCGGACGAAGCGGGCCTGCTGAACATGAGCCAGAGCCGCCGCATGGATTTTATCGTGTGGATGGACTATACCAGCCCGCACCCGGAAAAAAGCTTCGGGCTGCTGGACGAAGAGACCAACTGCTATATCGAGCTGCCCATGGAGTGGGAGGGCAACCTTAAACTGACCGACAGCGAACAATATGATGGTGCAGTGGAGCTGCGCACGATGGACGAAGACCAGCTGGTAATGACCCTGCGTCTGGTGCGCACCACCTCCAGCCTGAAGGGCTGGACCCGCCTTGGCATCGTGGCATCCCGCCAGATGCAGGCGAAGCTTGCCCCGGATGTGGAGATCCGTGATAAAAATTACCGCCTGTCCAAGGCGCTGTATCTGCTCAACTAAAGAACGGAGGAACAGTTCATGGTACGAGTGCTTGTCGTTGAAGATGAAGCCAACATCCGCGAGATGATCGCGCTGAACCTGCGCCTTGCGGGCATGGAGGCTGTGGAGGCCGAAAGCGCCGAGGCGGCTCTGCCGCTGCTGGAGAAGAAGCCGGGCTGCGATGCGGCCATTCTGGATGTGATGCTGCCGGGCATGAACGGCTTCTCCCTGTGCGAGACCATCCGCCGCACCGATCAGAAGATCGGCATTATCATCCTCAGCGCCAAGGGACAGGAGCAGGACAAGATCCGCGGCCTTTCTATTGGTGCCGATGACTATATGACCAAGCCTTTCAGCGTAAGCGAACTGCTGGCCCGTGTGAAAGCGCTGTGCCGCCGCGTCGGCCGTACTGCAGGCGGGGACGAAAAAGAAAAGGAAAACCCGCTGGGGATGCTCACCAGCGGCGAATTTGTGCTGGACGAGAACCGCCGCGTGCTGCTCAAGGCAGGCCAGCCTATTGAGCTGACGCAGGTGGAATTCCAGATCATGGAGCTGTTCTTCCGCAACCCCGGCATTGCGCTGGTGCGCGAGAAGATCTTGAAGGGTGTGTGGGGCGAGAACTATTTTGGTGACGTGAAGATCGTGGATGTGAACATCCGCCGTCTGCGCATGAAGGTGGAGGATGAACCCAGCCATCCCACCCATATCCTTACTGTGTGGGGCTACGGTTACAGATGGGAAGAATGAGAAGCGGGATCACCCGCCGGTGGCTGCGGGGCAACCTGCTCATCACCGTGCTGCTGGTGCTGCTGGCCGAAACCATGTTCCTGTACAACTACACACGCAGCTATTATAACAGCGTGCAGCAGACCATGTACCGGCGGTTCTCTTCGGTGTCCGGCCAGCTGAAAATGTACACCGGCGATACGGTGCAGAGCACGGCGGCTACCCGCAGCGTGGCCCTGCGCCGCATGGTGGAGCAGTTTGCCGATAAGGACAAATACGAGTTCATGCTGCTGGACAGCTATGGCGGGGTCATTGCGTCCTCCAGCGGCACAAATGCGGACGGCATTGTGACCGGCATCGACTTTGAGCAGGCGCAGGAGGCTTCTGATGGCCTTGGTGTGGCGGTCTACCGCACCCAGTCCGGCGAGCTGGTGATGGCGGCCTGTTATCTGGTGCCCTATGCTGCCGAGGATGTGGCGGCGATGCGTCTTGTCACCAGCCTGACCCTTGTGGGAGCGCAGATCAAGAACGCCATCGCGGTAAGTGTTGTGATCGCGGCGGTGATCCTTGCTTTCACCGTGATGTCCGGCCTGTACTTCATCCGCAGCATCGTGGTGCCGCTGGGACAGGTGGAGCGCACCGCAGCCAGCATCGCCCGGGGTGAGCTGGATGTGCGCCTGCCGGTCACCGGCAACGAGCACGACGAGGTGGACCGCCTGCGCGGCACCATCAACCAGATGGCCGAAGGGCTGGAAGAGACCGAGAAGATGAAGAACGAGTTCATCAGTTCCGTCTCTCACGAGCTGCGCACGCCGCTCACCTCCATCCGGGGCTGGGTGGAGACCCTGCGCACACTGGACGACCCGGCAGACGAGAACTACCGCAAGGGCCTTGAGATCATCAACAATGAGACGGGCCGCCTGTACAACATGGTGGAAGAGCTGCTGGATTTCAGCCGTCTGCAGAACGGCCGCATCCGTATGGACTGCCGCCCGCTGGACCTTGTGGCAGAGCTGACCGATGCGGTGCTGTTCTGTGAAGCACGCATCCAGCGCGAGGGCCTTGTGCTCAGCTACACCGAGCCGGAGGAGATGATCCCGGTCTATGCCGACCCGGACCGTCTGCGGCAGGTGTTCATCAACATCATGGACAACGCCATCAAGTACTCGGCCCCTGGCGGGCGCATCACGGTCAAGCTGTGGGCGGGCGAATACAAGGCTTTTGCGGAGATCATCGATCAGGGCCGCGGCATCCCGCCGGAAGACCTTGAGAATGTCAAGACCAAGTTCTACAAGGGCAGCAATTCGGTGCGGGGCAGCGGCATCGGCCTTGCGCTGGTGGATTCCATCATGACTGCACTGGACGGCACCATGGACATCAAGAGCACGCTGGGCCGCGGCACAGTGGTCACACTGGGCTTGCCGCTGTACCATAAGGCGTGAAGATTTTGTCACAATTCTGTGGTAAAATAACCGGGAAAAATATGATCCGATAGGAGAACCCAATGAATCAACCCAAAAAGGAACGTTTTAAGACCAGCGTCGGCGGGCAGGCGCTGATGGAAGGCATCATGATGCGCGGCCCGAAGCTCATCTGCTGCGCCGTGCGCAAGCCGGACGGCACCATTGAGACCAAGATCGACCCTGTGAAGAACCACGGCATCTGGACAAAGATCCCGCTGGTGCGCGGTGCCATCTCCATGATCGAAAGCCTGATCGTGGGCTACCGCTACATGATGTACTCGGCTCAGGTGAGCATGGGTGACGACTACGACCCCGAAGAGGAAGAGACTGCCTTTGAAAAATGGGTGGGCGACCACTTGGGCAAAAAGGCAGAGGACGCACTGCTGGCCTGTGCCGCCGTACTGGGCGGCCTGCTGGCGATTTTGCTGTTCACCGTGCTGCCCACCCTCATCGTGGGCGGCGTGAACCATTTTGTAACATTGGGCCGCTGGGCCAAGGTGGTGCTGGAAGCGGTGCTGAAAGTTGGCATCTTCCTCACCTATATGGTGGCCATCTCCAAGATGAAGGAGATCCACCGCGTGTTTGAGTACCACGGTGCCGAGCACAAAACCATTGCCTGCTATGAGGCCGGTGATGAGCTGACCGTGGAGAATGTGCGCAAGTACACTCGGTTCCATCCGCGCTGCGGCACCAGCTTCCTCATTCTGGTGGTCATCGTCAGCGTGTTCCTCTACAGCGTGCTGCCGTGGGGCAGCATCGGCCTGCGGGTGCTGTTCAAGCTGCTGCTTCTGCCGCTGGTCATGGGCATCAGCTATGAGCTGCTCAAGTGGTGCGGCCGGTCCGATAACATTGCTACCCGTATCATCCGCCAGCCCGGCATCTGGGTGCAGCACCTGACCGTGTTTGAACCGGACGACAGCATGATCGAGGTGGCCATTGCCGCCGTGACCCCTGTGCTGCCCGAGGACCCGGAGGATGGCAGATGGTAATTGCTGGTTTGACCCCGCGCGAAGCGGTGCGGGCCGTGGAAGCCCGGCTTTCCGCTGCAGGGTGTCCGGATGCCGATTACGATGCACGGGAGCTGTTCCGCGTGGCAGCCGGGCGGGATGCCCGCCTTTCCGACCGGGTGCTGACCACGGAGGAAGCGGAAAAGCTGGAAGCCCTCTGCACGCGCCGTGAGCAGCGGGAACCGCTGCAATACCTGTGCGGGATCTGGAGCTTTCTGGATTTTGACCTTGCCGTTGGCCCCGGTGTGCTCTGCCCCCGGGCAGACACTGAGGTGGTAGCGGAAGCGGCTGCCAATACCCTGACGGGCATTGCAGCGCCCCGGGTGCTGGATCTCTGCGCGGGGACCGGCTGTTTGGGGCTGGGCGTCAAGCGCTTCTGCCCGGCGGCGCAGGTGACCTGTGTGGAAAAAAGCCCGGAAGCTTTTGTTTATCTGGAAAAGAACTGCCGCTGCGCCCTGAAAGGGCAGGGCGGGCAGACGGAGGACTTGCTGGAGCCTACCGCGTTTGAGCAGGCAGATGCCCCGGCCTTTGACTGGGGGCCGGCGCTGAACGCTCTGCGCGCAAAGGCAAAGCCAGCCTATGCGGTGCAGCCGGTGGAGGGCGACCTGTTCACCTACTGGCAGGGCCTGCCGGAAGGGCAGCTTGATCTGATCGTATCCAACCCGCCCTACCTCACCGCCGAGGAGATGCGGCATCTGCAGCCGGAGGTGGCGCAGGAACCGGCCATGGCGCTGGAAGCAGGAAAGGACGGCCTTGTGTTCTACCGTGCCCTTGCAGAGCATTACCAGAATGCACTGCGGCCCGGCGGCGCACTGGTGCTGGAGATCGGCTGGCAGCAGCGGCAGGCTGTGGCGGCACTGCTGGCTGCAAACGGTTGGGCAGACATTGAGTGCCGCAAGGATTTTGGCGACAATGATCGGTGCATGATCGCCCATAGACCCGAAAAATAAAAGTGAAAATAGAAACAACTTCTTGTTGTAATATTTTGATTTTGTGGTATACTATACTGGAAAGTATACGGACAGCCCGCGCACGGCGGGCAGCAGGAAGAAAAGGAGCAGCACGCTATGGCAAAAAATCAGAACAACAACACCGTTGCCCCGGCGACCAAAAAGACCGAGCCGGAGGCCAAAAAGGATGCGCTGGCCACTGCGCTGGCCCAGATCGAAAAGCAGTTCGGCAAGGGTGCCGTGATGAAGCTGGGTGATAACGCCTCCATGCAGGTGGATGCCATTTCCACCGGCAGTCTGGGTCTGGATCTGGCTCTGGGCGTGGGCGGTGTGCCCCGCGGCCGCATCATTGAGGTGTACGGCCCGGAATCCAGTGGTAAGACCACGCTGGCTCTGCACATTCTGGCCGAAGCCCAGAAGCAGGGCGGCGAAGTGGCTTTCATTGACGTGGAGCACGCACTGGACCCCACCTATGCCGAAGCGCTGGGCGTGGATATCAACAATCTGCTGGTCAGCCAGCCGGACACCGGCGAGCAGGCCATGGAAATCTGCGAAGCACTGGTGCGCTCCGGTGCCATCGATGCCATCGTGGTGGACTCGGTTGCCGCCATGGTGCCGAGGGCTGAGATCGAGGGCGAAATGGGCGACAGCCATGTGGGCCTGCAGGCCCGCCTGATGAGTCAGGCCATGCGCAAGCTGACTTCGGTCATCGGCAAGACCAACACGGTCTGCGTCTTCATCAACCAGCTGCGTGAAAAAGTGGGCGTGATGTACGGCAACCCGGAGGTCACCACCGGCGGCCGCGCCCTGAAATATTACGCCTCGGTGCGCATCGACATCCGCCGCGTGGAGGGCCTGAAGGACTCTTCCGGCCAGTTCATCGGCAACCACACCCGCGCCAAGATCGTCAAGAATAAGGTGGCACCTCCGTTCCGTGAGGCAGAGTTCGATATCATGTTCGGCGAGGGCATTTCCAAGATGAGCGAACTCATTGATGTGGGCGTGAAGCTGGGCATCGTGCAGAAGAGCGGCGCATGGTTCAACTATGGCGATATCCGTCTGGGTCAGGGCCGCGACAACGCAAAGCAGTTCCTGAAGGACAATCCCGAGATCGCAAACGACATCGAGGGCCAGATCCGCGCCAATGCCGACAAGCTGTACGCATCCCGCCGCCCGGCCGGCAAGAATGCTTCTTCCAAGGCCGAAGAGCCTGCAGAAGCGGCAAAGGACGCTAAGGAGCCGGTGGTCAAAGCACCTGCCCGCAGCAGCGAGAGCGAGCTGGATATCATGGTGGAGGATTAAATGTCCTTTTATAAACGCCGCCGCCCGAAGCCGGAAGAGGAAAAGTGTGCCGACCCGGCCAAGGCCCGCGCCCGCGCATTGGATGCGCTGGCCTCGCGGGAGATGTCCTCGGCCCAGCTGTACGAGCGGCTGTGCTATGGCTTTACCGAGCAGGCTGCAGCGGCTGCTGTGGCTGAGATGGTGGAGCTGGATTACGTAAACGATGACCGCTATGCCGAAGCCCGGGCACACAGCCTGCTTGCCGCCCGCAAGAGCCGCCGTGCGGCGGCCCAGAACCTGCGGCAGAAGGGCCTTTCCGGCGCGCAGATCGAGCAGGCGCTGGAAAGCGTCTATGCCCCGGACGCAGACGGCGAAAGCCCGGAGCTGGAAGCTGCCGCCGCTCTGGTGCGCAGCCGCTACATGAAAAAGCTGGCCGATGGCCGCCGCGACCTTGTGGTGGCCGCCCTGCAGCGCCGCGGCTTTGCGTATTCGGTCATAAAAGAAGCGATAAAAAGAGCGGAAGAAGAATAAAAAGCACCCCTCAAAAGAGAAAGAGAGTATCATCCCCTATGAAAATTGCGTGTATTTCCCTTGGCTGCCCCAAGAATCAGGTCGATCTGGATGTGATGGTGCACATCCTGCTGTCTGCCGGCCACGAGACCGTGGCCGATCTGGCCGAAGCAGATGTGATCCTTGTGAACACCTGCGGCTTCATCGAGAGCGCCAAGACCGAAGCCATTGAAAACATTCTGGAAGCCTGCTCCTACAAGCAGCAGAACCCGGAGCTGAAGGTTATCGTCACCGGCTGTCTTGCCGAGCGCTACCGCAGCCAGATCGAGGAAGAGATCCCCGAGGTGGACGCGGTGGTGGGCTGTGCCTCCAACAAGGCCATCGACACCATCGTGGCCCGCCTGTTCCATGGTGAGGATCATCTGGAAAGCTACGGTGCCAAAAAGGACTTTCCGCTGGGCGGCAAGCGTGTCATCGGCACGCCTGCCCACTATGCGTACTTAAAGATCGCTGAAGGCTGCAACAACCGCTGCCACTACTGCGCCATCCCCGGCATCCGCGGCCCGCTGCACAGCCGCGATATGGCCGACTGCGTGGCCGAAGCCCGCTGGCTGGCCGGTGAGGGCGTGAAAGAGCTGATCGTGGTCGCACAGGACCCCACCGCTTACGGCGAGGACTGGGGCAAGCCCGGCAGCATCTGCGAGCTGCTGGATAAGCTGAACAAGGTGCCGGGCCTCGAGTGGATCCGCATTATGTACGCTTACCCGGAGCGCATCACGGATGAGTTCATTGCCGCCATGAAGCGCAATGAGAAGGTGGTGCCCTACCTCGATCTGCCCATCCAGCACTGCAATGACACCATCCTCAAGAATATGAACCGCCGTTCCAACCGCGCCGAGCTGCTGGAGGTGATCGGCAAGCTGCGCCGCGAGATCCCCGGCATCACCCTGCGCACCACTCTGATCGCAGGCTTCCCCGGCGAGACCGAGGAGCAGTTCGAAGATCTGTGCAATTTTGTCAAGGAAGTAAAGTTTGACCGTCTGGGCTGCTTTGCCTACTCTGCCGAGGAGAACACCGTTGCTGCCAAGATGGACGGCCAGATCGAGCAGGAAGTCAAGGACAAGCGCGCCGAACTGGTGATGCAGATCCAGACCGGCATCATGGCCCAGAAGCAGGCCGAAAAGGTGGGCCAGACCGTGCATGTGCTTTGCGACGGCATCGACGAGGAGAGCGGCCTGTATCTGTGCCGCACCACTGGCGATGCTCCTGAGGTGGACGGCAATGTGTGCGTTTCCAGCGAGGAGCCGCTGTACCCCGGCCAGTTCTACGATGTTCTGGTGGACGACAGCGACCTTTACGATCTGTATGGTACTGTTGCAAAATAACAAATTGGAGGAATCTGTATGAATCTGCCCAATAAACTCACTTTGACCCGCATCCTGCTGGTGCCCGTGTTCATGATTTTTGCGTCCCTGACCGGTCTGAGCGGCATCGCGGATGGCTCCTTCCAGCCGACGTATTACCTGATCGCAGGCATCGTTTTTGCTGCCGCCAGCTTTACCGATTTTCTGGACGGCCATCTGGCCCGCAAGTGGAACATGGTGACCGATTTCGGCAAGTTTGCCGACCCGCTGGCCGACAAGCTGCTGACCACCGTGGCCTTCATCTACATGATGCGGGACGGCGTGTGCAGCCCGGTGGTGCTGTGCATCATTCTGGCCCGCGAATTTGCCGTGTCCGGCCTGCGCATGGTGGCTGCCGGCGCCAAGGACGGCAAGGTGATCGCTGCCAACATGTGGGGCAAGGTGAAGACCGTGCTGCAGATGCTGAGCATCATCTTCTACTTCTTCGGCATGGCGATTGCGGCGAATGTGTCATGGGATGCCACGGTCATGGTTGTGGGGGCCTCGGTGGTGCTGTGCTGGCTGGTGGCTGCCGTGACGGCCATTTCCGGCATCAAATACCTGTGGGACAACCGCAGCTTCATCAACACCGCAAAATAAAGCGTTTTTTGAAAAAGGGCAGGGAGACCTGCCCTTTTTCAAATTTTCGAGGAAATATTACAAGACGGAAAGGCTTTCCATGAAAAAATTTGCTGATACGGCGCGCCGCCTGCTCTCCATCGCGCTGAACCTGTTCATCGTCTGGGCAGAGCCCATTGCCCTGCCCATGAGCTGGGATTGGGGCAAAGAGCAGATGTTCATTTTCTACACGGAGGATTCCAACATCCTTTCGGCCTGCATCTGCGCCATGGTGGCGGTGGGCCAGCTGGTGTGCATCTTTACCGGCAGGGAACTGCCGCGCTGGCTGCACACCCTCAAGTATATCGCCACCTGCTGCCTGACCATGACCTTTCTCACGGTGGTGTTCGTGCTGGGCCCCATGTATGAGGACGGCAACGGCTGGTACATCATGCTGTGCACCAGCTCCATGCTGTACCATCATCTGCTCAACCCGCTGGCGGCTATCTTCTCCTTTGTGCTGCTGGAGCGCTCACCGCGCCTGCCCCGCAGTACGGTCAAGTGGGCGCTGCTGCCCACGGTGCTGTACGGCGGCATCATTTTGTGGTTGAACATCCAGCGCGTGGTAGATGGGCCATATCCCTTCATGAAGGTGTATGACCAGAGCGTGCAGGCGTCGGTGCTGTGGTGCATCGCCATCCTGCTGATGAATTACTTCTATGCATGGCTGCTCTGGAAGCTGAACGGCGGGAAGAAAGAAAAAGCCTGACGATCTGAAATGCCCTCCGCTTCGCTCTGGGCATAAATAGCGGAAATACTATTTTTTATTAGAGCAATACCGGACAGACTGCGGTCTGTCCGGTATTGCATTTTTCACAGAAGGGGCCGCAAAGAAAAACAGCATCTGAAAGCTCCGGCCCTTCCTGTGAAAAAGCAGCTCCGAAAAGCCCGCAGGCTTTTCGGAGCTGCAAATTAAAGATAAATTATCCTCTGAATATGCCCAGAGCGAAGCGGAGGGCATCTAAATAGTTCTTGTGTTTTTACGCTACGGTGGAATTCTCTTCCAGCCAGTCCAGCACACAGGACTGCAGGGCGTTCAGGTGCGCACGGTTCTCACCGTAGGTGTCGGCATAGGTGCTCTTGGCGTCGTCCAGCTCTTCCTGCGTGGGAGCAAGGCTCTTGGTTTCGGCCACGGCCTGAAGGATCAGGTCCTGCTTTGCCAGATGCTCAAAGTAAGCGTCGGATGCGGCCAGCATGGCATCGGCATCGGTGTAGCCCTGCGTCTGGGCAAAAGCATTCAGATCCATGCCGTAGGCGGTGGCGTACTGGTTGTAGTAGTTCAGGAACATGCGGATGTAATAGCTGGTGATCTCGCTGGGCAGCTCCTTGAAGGTGGAGTTCGACATCAGGTAGTCCACGATGGCGTTCTCGTAGTTGGTGGCATACAGCGCATCGTTAAGGTAGCTGCGCAACTGGTCGGCGGTGTGCAGATCATCGCTGGTGCCAAAGTTGGAGTCCACCCACTCGTCGGTCAGCTCGGGGGTCACGCTTTCGGAAATGGAGTTCAGGGTCACGCTGAACACGGCTTCCTTGCCGCTGAGGGTGATCGTGTTGCCCTCGGCATCGGTGGAATCGCCGTAGCCGTCCGGGAAGGTGACGGTCACATCAAAGGTATCGCCCACATTGTGCCCGATGATCTGATCCTCAAAGCCATCGATAAAGGAACCGCTGCCAAGGGTCAGGTCGTAGCCGGTGGCAGTGCCGCCGGTAAAGGCCACGCCGTCCACGGTGCCGGTGTAATCAATGTTGGCAACATCTCCGCTCTGGGCGGAACGGCCGGTAACGGGCTGGGAAGAGGTGTACTGGTTCAGCAGGTTGTCCACCTGCTGCTGCAGTTCATCTTCGGTGGGGTTCAGGTCGTTCTCCTTCAGGGCAATGGAGCCGAAGTCCTCCGGCAGGGTCACATAGTCCAGCGCTTTGATGCCGCTCCAATAGCCGTTTTCGTCCAGACCATCGCTGTAATCAAAGGCCTCGTAGTCGAAGTCGGCAACAGAGCCAAACTGCGAGACGGATGCGGCAGCTGAAGAAGCGCTGTCGGTCTGCTTGTGCTTTGTCAGCATGAAACAGGCAAAAATGACGCACACCGCTGCGGCGATGGCCAGCAGGATGCACAGGAGTTTTTTGGTGTTGTTTTTCAAAAGAAATACCTCCATAAAAATCGGCCTGATGCACAGCAAAAGACCGGTACAGGCAGAACAGATACCCATTTATTATATACGTTCTGACGGCAAAAGGAAAGTTCTTTGCAAAATTTCCACAAATCCTGCGGCGGGTTTGTATCACTTTTGCCCGTCTACAGGCGCAAAAGTGACCAAAACCGGTGGAAATGGGCGGGCGGTTCTGTTACAATAAAAATAAGTGAGCCTTCCCGGGAATATAAGGCCCCTCCCTGAGGGGGTTGTCGAGCGTATGCGAGACTGGAGGAGTTCCTCCTTCCGTCATCGCTGTGCAATGGAGAGGGCGAGGACGGTAAGATATTGGAGGAAATTCAAATGGATTACAATAAAGCTGCTCTGGAAATGCACGAGACCCACAAGGGCAAGGTGGGCATCGTAAGCAAGGTGGAGGTCGCCACCCGCGATGACCTGTCCACCGCCTACACTCCCGGTGTGGCCGAACCCTGCCGCAAGATCAAGGAAAACCCCGACGACGTGTATAAGTACACCTTCAAGGGCAACATGGTGGCTGTCGTTTCCAACGGCACCGCCGTGCTGGGCTTGGGCGATATCGGCCCGGAAGCCGGTCTGCCGGTCATGGAGGGCAAGGCGGTGCTGTTCAAGGAGTTCGGCGGCGTGGATGCCTTCCCCATCTGCATCGATGCCCACGACGCTGCCAGCGTCATTGCTGCCTGCAAGGCCATTGCGCCCACCTTTGGCGGCATCAATCTGGAGGACATCAAGAGCCCCGAGTGCTTTGAGATCGAAGAAACGCTGGAGCGTGAGCTGGACATCCCTGTGTTTCACGATGACCAGCACGGCACTGCTATCGTCGTTACTGCTGCCCTCATCAACGCCCTGCGTGTGGTGGGCAAGAAGATGGAAGATGTGCACATCGTGCTGAACGGCCCCGGTGCTGCCGGTACTGCCATCATCAAGATGCTCATGACCGCCGGTGCAAAGGACATCATTGCAGTGGACCAGTTCGGCACCCTGTACAAGGGCTGCAACAGCGCCGAAGCCCACAAGAACTGGCTGGGTGAGGTGACCAATCCCCGTCAGGTCAAGGGCGGCCTGAAGGAAGCACTGGAAGGTGCCGACGTGTTCATCGGCGTTTCCAAGCCCGGTATCCTGACCACTGAGCTGTGCAAGACCATGAACAAGGATGCCATCGTTTTTGCCATGGCCAACCCCACCCCGGAGATCATGCCGGACGAGGCCAAGGCCGGCGGCGTGCGGGTGATGGCCACCGGCCGCAGCGACTTCCCCAATCAGGTGAACAACGTGCTGTGCTTCCCCGGCCTGTTCAAGGGCGCACTGAGCGTCCGCGCCCGGGACATCAACAATGAGATGAAGCTGGCCGCCGCCTACGCCATCGCCGACCTCATCACCGATGCCGACCGCAGCGAGGAGAACATCATCCCCGGCGCGTTCGACCCCCGCGTGGCCGAAGCTGTGGCAAATGCCGTGGCAAAGGCTGCCCGCGAGACCGGCGTTGCCCGTCTGTAAGCGGAGGAAGCGTTTATGAGAACCATTTCCGCACAGAAGATCACGGATACCGTTGCACGGCTGTGCATCGAAGCCAACACCCGCCTGCCGCAGGACGTGCAGGCGGCGCTGGACAAGGCCCGGCAGGAAGAGCCGTGGCCGCTGGCAAAGAGCACTCTCGACCTTTTGTGGTCGAACCTTTCCGCCGCAAAAGAAGAAAACCTGCCCATCTGTCAGGATACCGGCATGGCCTGCGTGTTTGTGGAGCTTGGCACCGATGTGCACATTGACGGCAGCTTTGAAGCTGCCATCCATGAGGGCGTGCGCCGGGGTTACACCGACGGCTACCTGCGCAAGAGCATCGTGGCAGACCCTTTGCGCCGGGGCAATACCGACGACAACACCCCGGCGGCCATCACAGTGCATCTGGTGGACGGCGAGGGCTGCCGCATCACGGTGGCACCCAAGGGCTTTGGCAGCGAGAACATGAGCCAGATCAAAATGCTCAAGCCCGCCGACGGCGTGGAGGGCTTCAAAAAGTTCGTGCTGGACACGGTGAAGCTGGCAGGCTCCAACCCCTGCCCGCCCATCGTGCTGGGCATCGGCGTGGGCGGCAGCTTTGACAAGGTGGCGTATCTGGCAAAGAAGGCCCTGCTGCGTCCGCTGGATGTGCCAAACCCGGACCCCTATTACGCACAGCTGGAGCAGGAGCTGCTTGCCGCCATCAACGAGCTGGGCATCGGCCCGCAGGGCTTTGGCGGCAGGACCACCTGTCTGGGCCTTGCCATTGAGCAGATGCCTACCCATGTGGCGGGCCTGCCTGCGGCGGTGAATATTTCCTGCCATGTGACCCGCCGTGCAAGCGCGGAACTGTAAGGAGGGGCAAAGATGGAATACAGACTGACGACTCCCTGCACGGCCGAGGACCTTGCCCCGCTCAAGGCGGGCGACACCGTGCTGCTTTCCGGCGTGGTGTACACTGCCCGGGATCAGGCCCACAGGCGGATGATTGAAGCGCTGGAAAAAGGCGAACCGCTGCCCTTTGATCTGACCGGCAGTGCCATCTACTACGTTGGCCCCACGCCGGAACGCCCGGGCCAGGTGATCGGCTCGGCGGGACCCACCACCAGCGGCCGCATGGATGCCATGAGCCCGCGCCTGCTGGACCTTGGCAATAAGATCATGATCGGCAAGGGCAAGCGGGACGATACTGTAAAGGCAGCTGTGGTGCGCAACGGGGCTGTGTATCTGGCAGCGCTTGGCGGGGCCGGTGCGCTGATGGCAAAAAGCGTGCAGACGCTGGAAGTGATCGCATGGCCGGACCTTGGCTGTGAAGCCGTGCGCCGCCTGACTGTGAAAGATATGCCGCTGACGGTGATCCTGGATGCCCACGGCGGTGACCTGTACCAGTCCGGCCCGACGGCATATCTGGAAGCAAAATAATTTATCGCCTTTGCACAAAACGCGGCCGACTAAAAACCGGCAAAACAGCAGATTTGCGCAGGATAAATTTGGTTTGTTTTAACAAACTTCCGCGAATTGCTTGCACATCGGCAAAAAGTGTGATATCTTGTACTATATGAAACCGTGGTGCTTTGCATCCCGGCACAGACAGGAGGCAAACATACCATGCAGATCCACCAATCCGCAGAAGATTATCTTGAAACGATCCTTATGCTCACCCAGCGGATGGGCCGTGTGCGCTCCATCGATGTGGTCAATGAGCTGGGCTTTACCAAAGCCAGCGTCAGCATTGCCATGAAGAAGCTGCGCGAGAACGGCTATATCGCGGTGGACGGCGAGGGCAACCTGACCCTGCTGGCACCGGGACGCGAGATCGCAGAGCGCATCTATAGCCGTCACCGTCTGCTGACCCACTTCTTTATGCAGCTGGGCGTGGACGAAAAGACTGCCGCCGAAGATGCCTGTAAGGCAGAGCATATCCTCAGTGAGCAGACGCTGGAAAAGATCCGTGAGCGCGCCATTGAGACGGATGCTGAGCTTGGCAAGACTGTCAAGTGATCCCCGCAGCATTCCAAGATCGTAAAATGATCCCGTTCCTGAAAAGGAACGGGATTTTTTTGTATGGAAATTGGGCGGCAGATCCCTCTTGCATCCGGGGTGCGGGTGCGGTATTCTTATAAGATAAGAAGGTTTTACAGCCAAACCGGGAGGAAACAGCCATGGATGCAGACGAGATCCGCACGCTTTTGGGCGATAACATTTTTGAGCGGGCCAAGAAATACCGCAAGCGCATCCAGCAGAGCACCTGTACCGTGAACGCCGATGGCGTGCGGCATATTTCGGCCATGGTACAGGGCAGCGGCGGCAGCTATTACTATACGCAGGCATGGCTGCGGGAGAACGGCAGCTTTGTCAGTGCGTCCTGCAGCTGCCCGTATAACCAGAACGGCGAGGGCACCTACTGCAAGCATATCGGCGCATTGCTGCTGGACGATGCCGAAAAGAATGCCCCTGCACCGGCGGCAAAGCCGGATGCTATTCCCGGTGTTGTGCGCGGCGCGGCGGGCCTTGCCCCGGAACCGGCCCGGCGGGACAGCTATGCCTCCGGGCTGGAAATGCTGTTTGGCAAAAAGTGGCACGGCGAAACGCCGGTGTCGGATCACGAGGCCCTCAGGCTGCTGGATACCTATAAGGAAGCAGCCCTTGAAAACCTTGGTGTGGACGAGACCGCCCAGCGCACCGGCTTTGCCCATCTGGAACCGGAGCTGACCCTCGTGCCCGGCGCACAGCCATGGCTGCGGCTGCGCATCTCGGACGGCGGGCGGCAGTATGTGGTAAAAAGCATCCCGAACCTGATGGAAGCCGTCGAGATGGGCAAAAGCGTCAGCTACGGCAAGGCACTGGCTTTTGTGCACCGGTGGGATGCCTTTGATGAAGAGTCCCGTGCACTTTTGCAGCTGCTGCGCCGTCAGGTGAACGCAAGGCAGAGCATGGACAAAGCCGCCGTGCGGGTGTACGGCGGGGCCGAACAAGGCCCGGCGGGAGGCATGATCCTGACCGGCGAGATCTTTGATGATCTTGTGCAGCTGTACGAGCATACCGGTTTTTTGGGCGGGTACGAGCTGCGGGAAGGTCTGCCCGTCATTACCATGACCGTGGAGCGCCGCCGCGGCGGTGTGCAGGTGGAAGGCGAACCCGCACTTTCCGCTGTGCAGGGCCTTGACTATGATTACCTGTTCAGCGAGGATACGCTCTGGCGGCTGCAGCGGCCCGGGTGCACCCGCATCCTGCCCGCATTGCAGGCGCTGGGCGGCAAAAGCCTGTTCTTTACCAGCGCAGATGCCACGGCCTTTTGCAGCTATGTGCTGCCGGAGCTGGGCAGCAAGCTGAACATCGTGGACCCGGAACGTCTGCTGCTGAACCAGATCCCGCTGGAACCGGTGGTGCAGTTCTATCTGGACGCACCGGACAGCTTCCGCATCGAAGCACACGCGGAGTTTTTGTACGGGGAGGATAAGGTCACGCCGTTCGTGCCGTCTCCGGCAGGGCTTTTGCGGGATGTGCGCGCCGAGAGCCGGGCAAAGCGGCTGCTGGCCTCTTATCTGCAGCCCGGTGTGGGCGGCAGAGAGGAAGTGTACGGCACCGCTGACGAGGACGAGATCTACCGCATGTTGGAGGAGGGCGTGCCGGCCCTGCTGGCCGAGGGTGAAGTATACCTGACGGATGCCTTCCGCAGCCTGCAGGCCGCGCCGCCTCGCATCACGGTGGGCGTTTCGGTGCACGGCAGTGTGCTGGATCTGGAAGTGGATACCGGCGAGTTCCCGGTGGCAGAGCTGAAAGACCTGCTGCGCTCCCTGCACCAGAAAAAGCGCTACCACCGCCTGCGGGACGGCCGTCTGCTGCGGCTGGACGACAGTCTGGAAGGGCTGGACGAACTGAACGATACACTGGAACTTTCCGGGGCCAAGCTCAAGAGCGGCCACGCCGAGCTGCCGCTCTACCGTGCACCCAGTCTCGACTGGGCGCTCTCGGGCCAGAACGGCCTGCGTTTCAACCGCGACGATGCGTTCCGCCGCATCAGCCGCAGCTTTCACGCCGTGAAGGACAGCGAGTATACTCCGCCGGAAAGCCTGCACAATGTGCTGCGCAAGTACCAGCGGGATGGCTACCGCTGGCTGCGCACGCTGGACGGCTACGGCATGGGCGGCATTCTGGCCGACGATATGGGCCTTGGCAAGACCGTGCAGGTGCTCAGCTACCTGCTGGCCATGAAGGAAAGCGGCCAGCGCCTGCCCAGCCTCATCGTCTGCCCGGCATCGCTGGTGCTCAACTGGCAGGAGGAATGCCAGAAGTTCACGCCGCAGCTTTCCTGCGTGGCTGTGGACGGCGACGCAACTCACCGGGCAGAGCTGGCAAAGCAGTGGGCGGAAGCCGACCTTGTGGTGACCAGCTATGACCTGATGCGCCGGGACGAGGAGCTTTACAGCGGGCAGCAATTCTACGCCTGCATTCTGGACGAAGCGCAGGCCATCAAGAACCACGCTACCCAAAAGTACAAGGCGGTGTGCGGGGTGAACAGCAAAGTGCGGTTTGCTCTTACCGGCACCCCGGTGGAGAACCGCTTGGGCGAATTGTGGAGCATCTTCTCCTTCCTGATGCCGGGGTATCTGCCGCCCTACAAGACCTTCTGCGCCCGGTTTGAAAAGCCTATCGTGCAGGAGGACGACAAAGACGCACTGCGCCGTTTGAACCAGCTCACCGGGCCGTTCATCCTGCGGCGCATGAAGTCCGAGGTGCTCAAAGAGCTGCCCCCCAAGACCGAGAATCTCCACCGTATCGAGCTGGACGAGCAGCAACGCAAGCTCTACCTTGCCGCTGTGGTGGACGCGCGGGAAAAGCTGCGCGCTGCAAAGCCGGAGGATAAAATGGCGGTGTTCGCAGTGCTCATGCGCCTGCGGGAGATCTGCTGCGACCCGCGCCTTGTGGCAGACAACTGGGACGGCGGCAGTGCCAAGCTGGATGCCTGCATGGAGCTGGTGACGGCTGCTGTGGAGGGCGGACACCGCATCCTGCTGTTCAGCCAGTTCACCTCCATGCTGGAACTGCTGGCAAAACGGCTGGACGAAGCGGGCGTGAGCCACTTTACCCTGCAGGGCTCCACCCCAAAGCCGGTGCGTGCGGAGCTTGTGCGCCGGTTCAACAGCGGCGAAGCGGACGTGTTCCTCATCTCGCTGCGGGCGGGCGGCACCGGCCTGAATCTGACGGCGGCAGATATCGTCATCCACTACGACCCGTGGTGGAACGTGGCTGCGCAGAATCAGGCCACCGACCGCGCCTACCGCATCGGCCAGCGCAATCCGGTGCAGGTGTACAAGCTCATTGCGCAGGACACCATTGAAGAAAAGATCGTGGAGCTGCAGCAGGCAAAGCAGGACCTTGCCGAGACGGTCACCGGCTCGGCAGACGGAGCGATCCTGTCCATGAAACCAGAGGAATTGCTGCAGCTGCTGCAAGAGGAATAAAGAGGAGAAAACATCATGAAAGTCTGGGATCTGCACTGCGATACCCTCAGCGAGCTGCGCAAAGCCGAACATGCGGGCCGGCCCAAGAGCTTCGCGCAGAACGATCTGCATATCGACCTTGAAAAATTACAGAAAGGCGACTATCTGCTGCAGTGCTTTGCAGCATTCGTCAATCTGGGTGACAAAACGCCCGGAGCGGACCCGCTGGTGACAGCGCTGGAAGAGATCGACCAGTTCAAGCGTATCATGGCGGCATACCCGGAAAAAATTGCTCCGGTGTACACGGCGGCGGACATCCGCCGGAATGCTGCGGCGGGAAAGATCAGCGGGATGCTCACCATCGAGGAAGGCGCCTGCTGCAAGGGCAGCGCGGGGGTGCTGCGCCGGATGTATGAGCTGGGCGTGCGCATGATGACCCTGACATGGAACCACGAAAACGAGCTGGCAAGCCCGCAGCGGAACCCCGGCGGCGTGCTGGTGCCCCAGACCGAAAAGGGTCTGACCGGGAAGGGCTTTGAATTTCTGGCCGAGATGGAACGGATGCACATGATCGTGGATGTGAGCCACCTTTCGGACAAGGGCTTCTGGGATATCGTGGAGCACGGCACCCGGCCTTTTGCGGCCAGCCACTCCAACTGCCGCGCACTGGCACCCCACACCCGCAACCTGACCGATGAGATGATCCGCGCCCTTTCGGAGCGCGGCGGCATTGCGGGCCTGAACTACTATGCGCCCTTTCTGGACACCGACCCCACCCACCCGGAAAACTGCCGCAGCACGGTGGAGCTGATCGCGAAGCATGCGGGCCACTACAAACAGGTGGGCGGTGCACAGATGATTGCCCTTGGCAGCGATTTTGATGGCATCGATGGCCCCCACCAGCTGGAAAATGCTGCCTTCCTGCCGCTGCTGGCGGATGCCCTGCGCAAAGAGGGCTTCACCGAGGACGAGGTGGAAGGCATCTACTACCGCAATGCCATGCGCTTTTTTGAGGAGAACCTGTAATAACAACGGAGAATATGCCGATATGGATAAAAACATGACGCTGGAAAAGCGCATTGCTGCGGAGCTGTACTGCTATCAGGGCAAAATGAGCGTGTTCGTGGACGACCTGCAGGGCCATACCGTGGAGGTGGGCGCGGACGAAGAATTTGAGACGGCATCCACCATCAAGGCGTTCATTCTCGCTGCATTGTATTTGCAGGCGCAGCGCGGCAAAGCAGACCTTGCCGAAGAGATCACCTATGAGCAGAGCCAGTTCGTGGACGGCAGCGGTATGCTGCGCGCGCTGGGCGTGGGCGCAAAGCTCAAGGTGAAGGACACCGCCACCATGATGATCATTTGCTCGGACAACATCGCCACCAATATGATCATCGACTATCTGGGACTGGATACCATCAACGCCTGCATCCGGGAGCTGGGCTTTGCGCATACTGTGCTGCACAATCCGCTGCACTTTGACCGCTACCGCCGGCTTGGCACCACCACGCCGCGCGACTACGCGGCGCTGTTCGCCCGCATTGCAAAAGGGGAGCTTGTCAGCCGGGAAGCCAGCGCGGAGATGCTTGCCATCCTGCGCCAGCAGCACTACAACACCATGCTGACCCACGACTTCCCGCAGTATTACCTCGACTGCGAGGAGACCGGCGCGCCGGAGCTGATCTGGGTAGCCAGCAAGAGCGGCAGCATGAACGCCTGCCGCAACGACGGCGGCATCGTCCACACCCCCTACGGCGAGTATGTCATCGTGCTGATGAACAAGGATTTTCACGATATCATCGAGTACAATGAACACCCCGCCATGGTGTACGGTGCCCGCGTCTCGCGGATGATCCTGGATCAGGTGCTGGCCTGTGAGGGCCGACTGTCCCTGTCCTGAGACGCACGTTCTCCCAAAGAACAAAATTGGAAAAATAAAAGGAATTATAACAATGGGTATCACGCTCTCGCCATGGATGATGGCGTTTCTCGTTCTGATGACGGGCTTTGCAGGCTTTGTGGATTCGGCAGCCGGAGGCGGCGGTCTTATCAGCCTGCCGGCCTATCTGTTTGCCGGGCTTCCGCCCCACTACACCTATGCTACCAACAAATTCAGCGCCGCCTGCGGCACCACTTTTGCCACAGCCAACTTTTTCAAAAACGGTGCAATGAACCTGAAGGTGGGCATCCTTGCAGCCATTGGCAGCTTTGCGGGCAGTGCCCTGGGGGCACATATCGTGCTGCTGCTCAGCGATGAACTGCTGCGCACCATGATGTTCCTCATCCTGCCAGTGGCGGCAGTGGTCATTTTGTGGCAGCGCGACCTGCCGGACCAGAACCGGGACGACGGCACCCTGAACCTGAAAAAGATCCTGCTGGCGCTGGGCATCGGCTTGGGCATCGGCCTGTACGACGGCATCGTGGGCCCGGGCACCGGCACCTTTGCCATCATTGCCTTTACCACCCTGATGGGCTTTGACCTGCGCACCGCCAACGGCAACGGCAAGGTGCTGAATCTTGCCAGTAACTACGCCAGCCTGTTCACCTATCTGATGAACGGTCTGGTGGTGTTCCACATCGGCATCCCCTGCGCCGTCAGCAACATTCTGGGCAACCTGCTGGGGTCCCATTTCGCCCTGAAAAAGGGTGCGCGCTTCATCCGTCCTATGATGCTGGTGGTGCTGGTGCTGCTGCTGGGCAAGCTCATCTCGGACGCAGTGCTGTGAGCGCCGGGCGCGCCAGAGGCTCCCTCTCCGAGGGAGCTGGCAAAACCGTCAGGTTTTGACTGAGGGAGTTTGCGCCCGTTTCCCGCTGCAAAAAAACAAGTCGGGCAGCCCGCAGGCTGCCCGACTTTGCTCGGATGATCTTTTTTCGGTGGTCGCTTATTCCAGCACCAGCCCTTTGTCAAAGAATGCCAGACCAAATGCACCGGGGCCTGCGTGGGTGCCGATGACGCAGCCGATCTGGCGCACCAGCGGTTCGCCCATGTGCAGATTTTCACGGAAGTAGTTCTCGATGGGCTGCACTTCCCGCAGGCTGGAAGAATAACCGGCAACAGCGGCAAAGTCCGGGCTGATGCCGCCCAGCTCTTCGATCTTCTTGAACAGGGCCACATAGGCACCGGGCAGGCCGCGGGCCTTACCGGCCATGGCTACCTTACCGTCCTTGATGGTGATGAGGGGCTTGATGCCCAGCATCCCGCCCGCGACGGCCACAGCGGCAGGCAGACGGCCACCCTTGCGCAGATACTTCAGATCGTCGATGGCGGCAACCAGATGCAGGTGCTCCTTGGCGTGCTCCAGATCGGTGGCGATCTGCACCAGCGTCTTGCCTGCGTCACGCAGCTGCACGGCCAGACGCACCAGCAGCGATTCACCCAGACACACGGTGGCACTGTCCACAAACAGCACGTTGTCTACATTGGCGAGGTCTGCGGCCAGCTTTGCGCACTGCCATGTGCCGGACAGCTCGTGGGACAGGAAGATGCCAAGCACTTCGTCCCCGGCGGCAGCGGCTTCCAGATAGAACTTCTCGAACAGCTCCGGGCTGGGCTGGCTGGTGGTGGGCAGCTTGCGGCAGCTGGCCAGATGGGCATAGTACTCGGTTGGGGTCATGTCGATGCCATCCCGCAGGATGCTGCCATCCTCCAGCGTCACGTTCAGAGGAATCACGGTCACGCCCAGCTGCTCGGCTTCGGCGGGCAGGATGTCGGACGCAGAATCGGTGAGAATACGGATCATAAAATACCTCCGGATTTCCGGTAAAAACAAATTCAAGTCATGTTTCCCGACGCTTTGCAACAAAACGTCGGGAAACATTATACCAGAATCCACAGGGAAAAGTCAATTACCTGAGCGAAAATTGCTTCGTCCCAGCGCAAAATACTTGCGTAAAAGCCGCTGCTTATGATAAGATAGGCGCTGAGAACCGCACGGCAGGGAGGGCAGGCCATGGAGCAAAAGGCAAAAACAAGGGCGCTGCTGGCTGCGTTCGGCTGCGCACTGGCCTACCTGCTGGCAGGAAAAGTGCTGGCATTTCTGCCTGCCCCGGCGTGGGATGTGCGGGCGCTGAGTTTTGTGTACCACTGCATCGCTGCACCTGTCGTGGAGGAACTGGTGTTCCGCGGGGTCATCCAGCAGCTGGCGCAGCCCTTGGGCAGATGGCAGGCCGCGGCGCTGCAGGCGGTACTGTTTGCGGTGCAGCACGGCACCCCGGCGGGCATGGCGTGGGCGCTTGGCTGCGGCCTTGTGCTGGGCGCACTTCGTGAACGCACCGGCAGGGTATGGCCGGGGATGCTTTTGCATACATTGAATAATCTGCTGGTTTTTGCAGCAGGATAAAGGGGAACCTATGACCGATTCTGAACTGATGGGCCTTGCGCTGGAAGAAGCCCGCAAGGCGGCTGCACTGGGCGAGGTGCCGGTGGGGGCCGTGGTGGCCCGCAACGGCGAAGTGGTAGCTGCCGCCCACAACACCCGCGAGACCGAAAAAAACGCCCTGCATCATGCAGAGCTGCTGGCCATTGATGCCGCCTGCAAAAAGCTGGGCGGCTGGCGGCTGTGGGAGTGCGAGCTGTTCGTCACGCTGGAGCCGTGCCCCATGTGCGCCGGGGCCATCATCAACAGCCGTATCCGGCGGGTGGTATACGGCGCGGCAGACACTAAGGCGGGCTGCTGCGGCAGTGTGACTGACCTGTTTGCAATGCCCTTCAACCACCACCCGGTGGTAGAGCAGGGGCTGCGCGCAGAGGAAGCACAGGAGCTGTTGCAGGCGTTTTTCAAGGATCTGCGGGCACGGCTTGCGGCCCGGCCGAAGTGGAAACCGCCTGTATGACCGGCATGGAATATGAAGAAACCGTAAAAAAGTGGAAGCTGCGTGAAAAAGTAGGCGGCTTCCACTTTCTTTTTTCGGCAAATTGTGCTATATTATTTAATGGTGTTTTGTCGAAACCCATCTTATGCAGCTGTCTGCCGCGCCGAGCACCGGACTTTGACCGGATAAGAAATGGACGCTGAACGGACGGCGATGGGCCGCACAGACATCTCCTGCACGGCATACCTTTGCAGTGCAGAGATCACGACAGGAGGACTATACTCTTGTACGAAGATGAATTTGAACTGACGTTCAATCTGTCGGGTGAGGAGCCGCAGCCGGAACAGGCTGCACAGGAGCCGCCCGTACCGCCAAAGCCAAAGGCGGCAGCACCCGTGGTGGACGAACCCACCCGGGTGATGGTGCTGGAAAAGCCCCAGCCTGCGCCGCAGCCGGAAATGCCGGAGCCTGTGCAGGAAGAGCCGGAGAAAACACCGGCACCTACCGTGCAGGCAGCAGCCAATGGCCGCTGTGTGCTGATCTCCGGCGGCGACCGCGGCATTGGTGCCGCTGCGGCCCGGGCGTTCTATGCGGCGGGCTACCGCGTGGCGGTGCTGTACCACAGCAATGCCAAAGCCGCTGCAGAGCTGGAAAAACAGCTGCCCGGCATCACCGCCGTGCAGTGCGATGTGGCGTCCCGCGCCAGCTGCGAGCTTGCGTTCCGCACCGCAGAACAGGCACTGGGCCGTGTGGATGTGCTGGTGAGCAATGCGGGCATCGCCCAGCAGAAGCTGTTCACCGACATCACCCCGGAAGAGTGGCAGCATATGCTGGACGTGAACCTGACCGGTGCGTTCCACCTGTGTCAGCTGGCGTTGCCGGGTATGATCCGCCGCAAGGCCGGACGCATCCTGACCGTGAGCAGCATGTGGGGCCAGACCGGCGGCAGCTGCGAGGTGCATTACTCTGCAGCAAAGGCAGGCCTGATCGGCCTGACCAAGGCTTTGGCCAAAGAAGAAGGCCCAAGCGGCATCACAGTGAACTGTGTTGCGCCCGGGGTCATTGATACCGATATGATGGCAGCATTCACCGCCGAGGATAAGGCCGCGCTGGCCGAAGAGACCCCTGTGGGCCGTCTTGGCAGCGCAGACGAAGTGGCGCAGCTGCTGGTGTTCCTTGCCGGCGAGGGTGCGGGCTACATCACCGGTCAGGTGTTCGGCGTGAACGGAGGACTTGTGATCTGATGCGCAGGAACACTTTATTACAGGATTTCCCCCGGCGGGAGCATCCCCGGAGCAAGAAGGAGAGAGCAAAATGGGCATGACTTTAAAGGAACTGTTGACGAAAGGCGAAGGCACCATTTCGGCCAAGGAGGCCAAGGCGCTGGCTGCACAGTGCAGAATGGATGAGGAAACGCTCTACACCCTTCTGGAAGAACGCGGCATCAAGGTTCTGGAAGAGGATGCAGAGCCTACGCTGGATGTGGACAGCATCATGGCCGAGGTCGAGAATGCCGAGAACAACAACGATGATATGGGCATCAGCGAGGACGAGGAAGAGCAGAGCGAGGAGAACCCTGCAGACCTGAAGGCTGCCATGGACGAACTGCTGGACGACCCCGTTAAGAACTACCTCAAGCAGATCGGCCAGATCCCGCTGCTGAGCGCGGAGCAGGAGGTGGAGCTGAGCCGCCGCATCCATGCCGGTGCCGAGGCGGCGCACATCCTGCAGGCCGACCGCCAGAAGTACGGCGGGCCGGAGTACATCAAAAAGAACAGCGCCCGTTTCTCGTTTGAAGAGGATGAGAACAGCCGCAGCTATACCGAAGATCTGGACGAGGAGGGCAACGAGAAGCCCAGCGAGGATGCCGAGGAAAAGGCTGCCGAAGAGGAAGCTATGGAGGCTGTGGAGAACGGCCCCCTGAGCGACGAAAAGCGCGCTGAGCTGCTCAAGACCCGCCGCGATGGCCTGAACGCCCGCCGCAGCCTGAGCGAAGCAAACCTGCGTCTGGTGGTGTCCATTGCCAAAAAGCATGTGGGCCACAATCTGGCATTCCTGGATCTGATCCAGGAGGGCAACATCGGCCTGATCAAGGCTGCCGAGAAGTTCGACTGTGACCGCGGCTTCCGCTTCTCCACCTATGCAACCTGGTGGATCCGTCAGGCCATCACCCGTGCCATTGCGGATCAGGCCCGTACCATCCGCATTCCGGTGCACATGGTGGAGACCATCAACCGGATGCGTCAGGCCACCAACCAGCTGGTGTACCAGAACGGCCACGAGCCGACCCCGGAAGAGTTGGCAAAGGCCATGGATATGAGCGTGGAGCGTGTGCGCGAGATCCAGCGCATGGCACAGGAGCCGGCAAGTCTGGAAAGCCCCGTGGGTGAGGAAGAAGATTCCTCTCTGGGCGATTTCGTCGCAGACGAAAACGCCGAAGCCCCTGGCAAGGCCGCAGACCGCGCCATGGTGGCACAGCAGATCAATCTGGCTCTCAAGAGCCTGACCCCTCGTGAAGAGAAGGTCATCCGCCTGCGCTTTGGTCTGGACGATGGCCGTCCCCGTACGCTGGAAGAGGTTGGCCGTGACTTTGGCGTTACCCGTGAGCGTGTGCGCCAGATCGAGGCAAAGGCGATCCGCAAGCTGCACAGCCGCAAGTGCCTGTCCCTGCTGAACGGCCTGATCGAGTGATAAAGTAAGACTCCTTCAGTCATCGCTGCGCGATGCCAGCTCCCTCAGAGAGGGAGCCCTTGGCAAAACCGGAAAGTTGTCCGTACTGCCAAAGGCCCCATCTCCGAGGGGGCTGTCTGCGTAAGCAGACTGGGGGAGTTTTTTCGTAAAAAACGACTTTTTTGCAAAAATCCAGATTTTTTTGCAAAAACCTCTTGCCAAACGGTGGAAACTGTGGTATTATAACTGAGCTGTGATTGCGCTGCTATAGCTCAGTTGGTAGAGCGCATCCTTGGTAAGGATGAGGTCTCCAGTTCGAATCTGGATAGCAGCTCCAGCTCAGATGCCCTGAAGTCGAAAGATTTCGGGGCGTTTTTCTTTTGTAGATCGTTTCTGCTGTGCGGGTCCGGAACAGGGCAGAGCGGGCTTTGAACGGCTCTTTCAGGCTTTTTTGCGTTTTTCGTAAATTCATGCTTGACAAGCGGACGCTTTTTCGATATAATAAAGCACGTTCCGGCGGTAAGCGCCGCGCGAAACTTGAGCGATCATGGCCCGGTAGCTCAGTTGGTTAGAGCACCAGCCTGTCACGCTGGGGGTCGTCGGTTCGAGCCCGATCCGGGTCGCCATTTGCTGCTATAGCTCAGTTGGTAGAGCGCATCCTTGGTAAGGATGAGGTCTCCAGTTCGAATCTGGATAGCAGCTCCACAGCAGACACCTCGAAGCCTTAGGACTTCGGGGTGTTTTTTTGTTGTATGACTGCAAAAGCAGGCTGACGGAGTGCGGATTGCTTTGAGTACAAAAACAAAACGCACAGGCTCCGAAGAACCTGTGCGTTTATGGCAGGGGTAGTAAGTTTCGAACTCACGGCACGCGGTTTTGGAGACCGCTGCTCTACCAGCTGAGCTATACCCCTATAGGCATTCGCTGAATGCTTTGTTATTATAGCCGATGCAAAGGCGAATGTCAAGCATTTCTTTCAAGATTCAGGCATTTTTCGTGCCGCAGCTGCAACAGCCTTCTTTTTTATCGGATGCAGGCAGCTGGCTGGAAAGCTGTTCCAGCGTTACGCTGTCGATATACTGGTTGATCACCTCATCAAGGCCGGTCCAGAAGGGCAGGGTGAAGCACTGCTCCCACATGGGGCACTCGTTGGTCTCGCTGCCAAGGCAGGGAATGGGTGCCACGCTGCCCTCAATGGCGCGCAGGATCTCGCCGGCGGTGTAGTCGGCAGGGGCTTTGGTCAGGCGGTAGCCGCCCTGACTGCCGCGCTCGCTTTTTACAAGGCCCACACGGGCCAGCGGGGTCACGATCTGCTCCAAATATTTCAGGCTCAGGTTCTGCCGCTCACTGATCTCCTTCAGGCTCACGGTGGTGCCCGGCGCATAACGTGCCAGCTCGGCCATCAGGCGCAGGGCATAACGGCTTTTGGTCGAAAATTTCATGGCGATCCTCTCCTTATTGCTTCCTATAGTATAGCACGTTGCTCGGATTTTGCAAAGGTATCCTCTTGTGCAAACAAAAAAGGTCTGTTATCATAGGATGGATAAGAGGATATTATAAGGAGTGAGAGTATGAGTGAGAAGATCACGGCTGCCGATGCCATCCGTCTGCTGGATGCACACGAGGCGGCTGCTGTAGATGTCCGGGAGCCGGACGAGTTTGCCGTGGGCCACATCCCCGGCGCAAAGCTGCTGCCACTGGGTCAGGTGCTGAGCCGTGCGGCTGAGGTGCTGCCGGATAAGAACGCTGTATGGCTGATCTACTGCCGCACCGGCCGCCGCAGTGCCGATGCCGTGCGCAAGCTGGAAAGCCTTGGCTACACCCGCCTGTACGATCTGGGCGGCATCCTGAGCTGGCCCTATGAGATTGAGGGCGACTTTGAAGGGCATTTTTAAAAAGAAAGAAGGATCACTCCATGTCGTTCCACGCAAAAGATTTTGCCGGCAGTCACTGCGGCTGCCGCTACCAGCAGGACTACCGCCCCACCTTGGGCCGCGACGGCAAAAAGGAATCCGGCACGCTGGAGGTCATCAAGTTCTATTACGATGGTGCCATCCGCTTTGAGCAGCACTGCTACGGCGAAGCCGCAACCTTCGTGTTCGGCGTATGGGCATCCGGCATGGACGAGGACGGCACCCTGCACTGGGTGCTGCCCGACCGCCGCAAGAGCTACTACGACGAGGCGTATCTGCCCAAAAAGCTGGACCGCGTGGACGAGACGGGCAATCTTTACTTTGACGGCAGCAATTTTCCGTGGAAGCTGGCGGACGATTTTGCCGAGGATAAGCGCTGGGGCTACCCCAAGTGGAAGGTGGTACTGGGAAAACTGACCGGAAAGGGCAAAAAAGGTGACTGAATCACGAAAATCCAGTATTCATATTGACATACTAGGGAATGATATGGTATAACTTATCCGTTGAAAGGATTCCGCATCTGCACAGGGCATTCAAGGCTCCCGCAGACGCGTTCAATAAGAAAGGATCATTCCTATGGAAAACATGGAAAAAGTGGTTTATCTGGATAATGCTGCCACCACTCCCTGTGCTCCCGAGGCACTGGAAATGATGGTCAAAGCCCTGAGCGGTGCCTGCGGCAACCCCAGCAGCCATTACAGTGTGGGCTATGAGGCTAAGGAATTCGTGGACACCGGTCGTGCGCAGGTGGCAAAGGCCATCAATGCAAGTCCGGCTGAGCTCTTCTTTACCAGCTGTGGCTCCGAGGCCGACAACTGGGCCGTAAAGGGCACCGCCTTCACCAAGGCACGCCAGAACAAAAAGCACCTCATCACCAGCGCTTTCGAGCACCATGCCATCATGCACAGCATGGCTGCACTGGAGCGCATGGGCTTTGAAGTGACCTATATCAAGCCCACCGCCGAGGGCTACATCCGTCCCGAGGACGTGGAAGCTGCCATCCGTCCCGATACCGCGCTGGTCAGCATCATGATGGCCAACAACGAGATCGGCACCATCCAGCCCATCAAGGAGATCGCCGAGGTCGCTCACAAGCACGGTGTGTGGATGCACACCGACGCGGTGCAGGCTGTGGGTGCCATCCCCGTGGATGTGAAGGAACTGGGCGTGGATATGCTGTCCATGAGCGCCCACAAGTTCAACGGCCCCAAGGGCATGGGTGCCCTGTATTGCCGCAAGGGCGTATGGCCCCAGAACCTGATCGATGGCGGCAGTCAGGAGGCCCGCCACCGTGCAGGCACCGAGAACGTGGCTGGTATTGCTGCCATGGGCAAGGCACTGGAGATCGCCACTGCGCATCTGGATGAGCGCATGGCCCACGAGAGCGAGCTGCGCGATTATGTCATTGACCGCGTCCTCAAGAACATCCCGGAAGCCCGCCTGAACGGCGGCCGCAGCCCCCGTCTGCCCAACAATGTGAACATCAGCTTCCCGGGTCTGGAAGGCGAGACCATCCTGCTGGATCTGGATATGCACGGCATCTGCGCCTCCACCGGCTCTGCCTGCAACTCCGACAGTCTGGACCCCAGCCACGTCCTGCTGAGCATCGGCGTGCCTGAGGAGATCGGCCACGGCTCCATGCGGTTCACCTTTGGCCCGCAGAACACCATGGAAGAAGCAAAATATCTGTGCGACGTGCTGGAGGAAGTGATTCCCCGCCGCCGTGCTATGAGTTGTATGTGGCTGCAGGGCCAGAACACGGCCCGCCAGTTCAGCCTGAAGGGAGAGCAGTAATTATGGCAAGCATGTATAGCGCAAAGGTCATGGAGCATTTTGCAAATCCGCACAATGTGGGTGAGATCCCCGACGCAAACGGCGTGGGCGAAGTGGGCAACCCCAAGTGCGGCGATATCATGCGCATGTACCTGAAGATCGAGAACAACGTGATCGTGGATGTCAAGTTCCTCACCTTCGGCTGCGGTGCCGCCATCGCCACCAGCAGCATGGCCACCGACCTCATCAAGGGCAAGACCATCGACGAGGCGCTCAAGCTGACCAACAAGGCCGTTGTGGAAGCTCTGGAAGGTCTGCCTCCCATCAAGGTGCACTGCTCTGTTCTGGCCGAGCAGGCCGTCAAGGCTGCTCTGTCCGACTACTACCGCCGTCAGGGCATCGATCCGGAACCCATCGTGGGTAAGCTCGAAGAGGACTGCGACCACTGCGAGAGCTGCGGCCACTGATCCCCGCATTATGGAAGCCTGCTATTGGACAATGTGCCCGATGGCAGGCTTCTTTTTTGTGGAAATGGGAATCCTTTACAGCATATTGAAAAATGATATAATAGAGAAAAGATTGTTGCCTTTTCAAAAAAGGAGGAAATATGAAAAAATGCAAACTTGCGGCGATGGCATGGTTAAGTGTATGTATTGTTCTGTTTACTTCCTGTGGCAATTCTGCGGGGGTGTCTGCTGGTTCCACTAGCGAGGTAAAAAGTACGGCTGTAAGCGAAAGCACAGCGGAAGAAAAACAGCCCTATGAGATACTTCGTGAGAAAGAAGATGAAACAAAACAGATTGCGGCAGACGAAGAACAGCAGGTAAAAGAACTTCAAGATGCGCTGAATGCAGTTAATTTCTATTATGAAGAATTTGACGGCGGTGATGCTCTGATGGGGGTAAGCCCCAATTGCGAAAATAACGAAAAACAGGGAAAAAGCTGCATTGTCCCAGTTATTTATGTTTTTGGTCCGTCGGTGGACCCAATAGCATGTATAGGGTTTGATTACATAGGTGATACGTATCTGGATATGGATACGGTGGAAATTGATACGGTTAACTATAGATATACCTATGGAAACACAACGTTTATAACTGATGTTCAGAAGGACAAGCTGACAATATCTCCGAATGGCGATGAAAAAACAGAAGAGGCTGCATTTCGCCTTGCGACAGAAGATGACTTGGATGCATTAGTGGATATTGTGGAATCGGATGAAGTTGGTCTGACATTCGCAAAATACAACACCGCAAAGCCGGTTTTCGTAGAATGCGAAATGCCGGAAGAAGATAGACAGGCTATCACAGATGTGTTGAATGCGTATTACCTGTATCTGAATGCCAGTGAGAAGGTGCGTGCAAAAGCACTTGCAGATATTTCGTATACAGAAGTTGAATCGTGAATAGGAGGAGATAAGAATGCGGAGAAAAATTTCAGCGATCCTTGTAACAGTGCTGATAATGCTGATGGTAATGCCAATGGGGGCTTTTGCGGCAGTGCCTTCGGTGCAGGAAGTGGAAACGCTGATTGCACAGATCGGGACAGTCACGCGCGAGAACCGCAGTGCAGTCGAAAAGGCTGTCAATGCTTATAACCAGTTAGACGATGCTTCTAAAGCGGGCGTGTCAAATTTTGATGTGCTGGCCGAAGCACAGCAGATTCTTGGCATCAAGGACGCGCTGGCGAAATTGAATGTCGAACACGATAGAGTAGAAAATAATTACACAATATCGGATTCTTATGTTGAGAGTACGCTGAATACAGGGCTATGTATGATTGCACCGAGCATTCGTGTTTATGGTGATAGAGACGAACTGGTTTTAATGATTTCTTTTGTCTATGTTGGAGATGAACTCCTAAATGCAAATAGGGTCATCGTGCGAGTAGGGGATAACAAATATACTTATAATCAAGATGCCTTTAGTGCGATCGGCCGAGATATTTGTAAAATCAATACGGGTAAACTCAAATGGGTGGAGGGTTTTGTAACAAGAGCAGAAGATTTCGATATTGAACTGCTGCGGGATGCATTAAGTTCACAGGAAGCAATTTTCCGATTTAGCGGATATCAGAACTATGACTATGTATTAACGCAGCAAAATCGTCAGGCTATCACGGATGTACTGAATGCCTACAATCTTATGTGCTCTGTCAGCCCGGACGTATTGCGCAAAGCGCTGGCATGACTTTTGAACTGTGAGAACAGGCCGTTTTGAAAAGTTGGCACTGTTGTATCCTATCCGATTTGTAATAAACTGACTATAAAATATCATAAGTTTATAAAAACACCCTGTTCACCTACTCGTTCACGAAAAATTCATATATTGTTCAGAATGAGTTCACCACTTTTCGGTATAAGTAGGGCAACACAGGCGCAAAGAGCGCCGAACTCCCACGGAAGCGGACGAAGAACAGGGCAAAGAACGGTTCACGGCACGCGCTGCAATGCAGGTGCGTCGGCCCCGGAAAACGTCCCGCCGCACAGGAAAGGAAACGAGTTAGTATGAAAATTGGTTTTTGGGAACTTGTCGTCATCGTGATCGTGGCGTTCGTGTTCATCGGCCCGGATCAGCTGCCCGTCTACGCAAAGAAGATCGGCAAGATGCTGCGTGAACTGAAAAAGTACACCGGCGCTGCTTCTGAGGAGATCCAGAAGAACGTTGTGGAGCCGCTGAATGAGATCCAAGCTCCCTTGAAGGAAGCTGTTGCCCCGCTGACCGATATCAAGAAGGATATCGACAACAGCGTCAAGGATGTGACCAAGAGCTTTACCGGTATCGGCAAGACCAGCAAGGAGGAAGCTGCCAAGGCGGAAGCCGCCGAGGAAGTGACCGAGCTGACCGAGGAGCCGGTGGAAGAGCTGGAAGAGGACGCTGCATCTGCCGCCAAGGCAGAGGAGAGCACTCCCGCTGAGGAGACCGCTGCACCTGCCGAGAAGGCCGAAGAACCCGCCGCCCCGGTTGAAAAGGCTGAGCCTGCCGCTGCACCCGCAGAGGAAAAGGCCGAGCCTGCTGCAGAAGCGGCTCCCGCACAGGAAGCTGCCGAGGCTGCTCCTGCGGCCGAGCCGGTGGAGGAAGACCCTCGTCAGAATGATGTTCTGCCGAAGGACTGATTACTTACTGGATGCACCCGCGCCCGCGGTTGCCTGATACATGCAATAAGCCCGCCACGCGGCGCGGCAAAGTAAAAAGGAGATTTTTATTATGCGTATTGGTACTAACGAACTGCTGATCATCCTGGTCGTCGCTCTGCTGATCTTTGGACCCAAGAACCTGCCGAAGCTGGGCAAGATGTTCGGCAAGACCATCAACGGCTTCAAGAAGGGCATGGAGGACGAGGAAGGCTCCGATGATTCCGCGGAGAAGACCGAGAAGCAGGTTTCCAAGAAGGACGAAGACGAGGAGTAATTGTGGCTACGAACGTTAAGCGCAAAAAGAAAAAAGCCGAAGTCATGGCAGAGGACGGCAGCATGACGCTGACCGGCCATCTGAAAGAACTGCGGAACAGGCTGATCATCTGCGCGGTGGTGTTCGTGGTGGGTGTTGTGGTCTCGCTGGCATATGCCGACCGTCTGATCGATCTGCTCACTGCCATGGGCCGCGACTATTACGAGTTTGTTTCCATTGCCCCGCAGGAAAAGCTGATGCAGTATTTCCGCGTCTCCATTCTGGCAGGCGTGGTGGTCACTGTGCCGGTGGCGTTCTACCACATCTATGCATTTGCAAGGCCGGGTCTGAAACGGAGCGAGAGCACCTTCTTCAAGCTGGTCATGCTGCTGGGCCTTATCCTGTTCTGCGTGGGCGTGCTGTTCGCCTACAAGCTCATGATGCCCTTCATGCTGCGTTTCCTCAGCACCGGCATCGAGGGTGCCGAGTACATCCAGACCACCACCAGTATCGAGAGCTATGTCAACCTCTGCTTGACCATGTTCATCATTTTTGGCTGCGTGTTTGAGATGCCTCTGATCACCATCATCCTGTCCAAGATGGGCATTATCAACCCGCAGCTGCTCAAGCAGGTGCGCGGCGTTGCCATCGTGATCATCTTCTTTATCGCGGCCGTTGTCACCCCGCCGGATATCGTGTCTCAGTGCATGGTGGCCGGCCCCATGGTGCTGCTGTACTTCATCAGCATTCTCCTGAGCGGCATCTTCTATAAGCCGAAAGAGGACGATGATGACGAAGAGGATGACGAGGATGAGGACGAAGAGTAAGCTCTGACTTCTGGTTTTCTGTTTTATCATTGCAAAAGCAAAGGCTGCTGCGCCATTTGGTGCAGCAGCCTTTTTGTATGTGGAAAATGCTTCCGGTGCAGAGCGTAATCGCGTGGGGCCGTGGCCAGCAGACGCTGGGTGCCACAACTCGTCCAAAGCGAACGCGGAGACAATTTTAAATCGTCGTTGCTTAGTCTATACAAGCCACCCGCCCTGTGCTAGAATGAAACCAACAAATCAAAGGCGGTGAAACCATGCACCCACTCCCGGAATATCCTCGCCCGGCTATGCGCCGGGACAGCTATGAGAACCTGAACGGCCTGTGGAAGTACGCCATTACTCAGACGGCAGAATACCCCGCTGCGTGGGACGGCAGCATTCTGGTGCCCTACTCTCCGGAAACAAAGGCCTCCGGCGTGGGCCGCACCCTGCAGCCCGGCCAGTGGCTGCACTACCACTGCACCTTTGCTCCCCCTCCGGGAGAAGGGGGTCGGGTGCTGCTGCACTTCGGCGCGGTGGACGATGCCTGTGCGGTGCAGGTGAACGGTCATCTGGTGGGCGGCCATCGGGGCGGCTACTGGCCCTTCACACTGGATGTCACCGCCCAGCTCAACGATACGGGCCGCAACAGCCTGTGGGTGGCCGTGCAGGACCCCACGGACAGCGGTACGCAGGCCCGGGGCAAGCAGACCCTGAAGCCCGGCGGCATGTTCTATCCGGCCCAGAGCGGCATCTGGCAGACGGTCTGGCTGGAGCGTGTGCCGGAAAACTACATCCAGTCGCTCACGGTCACGCCGGACTACGATGCCCGCACCGTGACCGTGAAAGCCCATACTTCCATGCCCGGAGGTGCAGTGAACCTGTGGGCCGTGGTGCGGGCCGGGGGCGTGACCATTGCCGAGGACTGGGGCAGCGACGAAGCGGACCGGGACGGCGAGGTGACGCTGAACATCCCGGAGGAACATTTCTTTCCGTGGAGCCCGGATACCCCGTTTTTGTATGACCTGACCGTGGGCACCACGCAGGGAGGAGAGGAACAGTTCGACACCGTGCACAGCTACTTTGCCCTGCGCAAGTGGAGCTGTGAGCCGGATGCGCGGGGCGTGCTGCGCTTCTGCCTGAACGGAAAGCCCATCCTGCTCAACGGCCTGCTGGACCAGGGCTACTGGCCGCAGGGCCTGTATACCCCGCCTTCCGATGCAGCGGTGGAGCGGGAGCTGAGCGAGGTGAAAGCGCTGGGATTCAACCTGCTGCGCAAGCACGCCAAGATCGAGCCGCAGCGCTGGTACTACCACTGCGACAGGCTGGGCCTTGTGGTCTGGCAGGACATGGTGAACGGCGGCAGCAGATACAACCTGTGGTTCGTCACCTACCTGACCAATGTGCTGCAGCCCCTTGTGCGCCGCCTGCCCGACGCAGAGCCGCTCTGGGGCCTGCTGAGCCGCGGAAAAGCATCCAGCCGGGAAACATACCGCAAAGAGCTGCAAGCCACCGTGGAAGCCCTGCGCTGCCATCCGTGCATCGGCTGCTGGGTACCCTTCAACGAAGGCTGGGGCCAGTTTGATGCGGCCGGGGCAGTGCAGGCCATCCGCACGCTGGACGATACCCGCCTTGTGGACGAGGCCAGCGGTTGGTATGATCAGGGCGGCGGAGATGTGTGCTCCATCCACAACTATTTCTATCCGCTGCATGTAAAGCCCGGAAAGCGCACTGTGGCCCTGAGTGAATACGGCGGCATTGCATGGCCCATGCCGGGGCACGAAGCACCGGGCAAAACCTACGGCTACGGCACGGTCAAGAGCCGCGCAGACCTGACCGCCCGCTGCAAAAAGCTGCAATTGGGCACGGTGCTGCCGCAGCTCAAAAAAGGACTCTCGGCGCTGGTGTACACCCAGCTGACGGATGTGGAAGATGAGGTGAACGGTCTGTTTACCTATGACCGGGCCGAGATCAAGCCGGATGCCAATGCCGTCCGCTCGGTGAATGCTGCCCTTGCCGCAGAGTTCGCAAAAGTGACGCGGTGAAAGAAAAAACTCCCTCAGTCATCGCGCAGCGATGACTGAGGGAGTTTTATGTTACAGCAGCTCTCAGCTGTTGGCGCTGTTGTTCACGATCTTTTTGGCGGGCAGCTTGTTCATGGCAGAGCTGTCCAGATCGTGTGCCAGCTCTGCACCGCCTGCGGCCAGTGCGTCGTCCAGCTCGCCGCCCTTCATATCGCTCAGGATCTGGCTGCGCAGGTCGTCCAGCGAAGAAACGCTCAGCGGGTCTACACGCACCATCAGGAGCAGGGTGTGGCTGTTGATCTGCACGGCAGCGGCTTCGCCGTAGGAAAGGCTGCGCAGAGCATCGGCTGCGCCATCCTGCGTAAAGGCCGAAGCAACATCGCTTTCGGTCAGCAGCTCGGTCTGGACGCTGGCGCTGTCGTCGGAAGTTTCGCCGTCCAGCACAGCGTAGATGTCCGGCAGGGCATTCTGTGCGGTCTCATGCAGGACACTCACCTGATCCGAGACCGTCTCGCCGCCTGCGGCGTTGACGCTGTCGGCAGCGGCCTGTGCCAGCTTGAGCATCTCGGCCTTCTGGTCATCGTCCGCAAAGGCGTAGGTGCTGGTATTGTACAGCGGGATGCTGATGTAGCAGATCTCATACATGCTGTCGTCCAGATGGCTGGTCAGCTCGTCGTCCTCCACCGGGGTCTCGCCGTCCGGGCCGTAGACCATATCCAGCAGGGCGGTGTGCTCCACCTGCAGACGTTCATATGCCTTGACGGTCTCCAGACCAATGCCGTTGGCGGTGTAGGTGTCGCCGTACTGGTCCATCATCTGCTGGGCATAACGGTCGGCAGTGGAAAGCTGATCTGCAGTCAGCTCACCGCCCAGCGCCTTGAAGCGGGCATCCACAGCGGCCAGCGTTTCCAACGTTTCCTGCGTTTTCTGGGCCACATAGTCGCTCACAACTGCGGTCTCGCCGCTGTCAGAGTCGGTGGTGATGGTCTCTTTCAGGAAGGCTTTTACGTCGGTGGTGTCCTGATCGGTGCCGGCAAGCTGGGCGGCCTGCTGGTAAGCACCGTACTGTGCCAGCAGATACATGCCGGAGGTGATCTCAAAATCACCGATGCTGCCCACGGTGTCCGGGGCGGAAATGGTGCAGCCCACAAGGCTGAACACCAGTGCAAGTGCGCAGATCAGCGCGAGAAGTTTCTTTTTCATGGTAATGCTCCTATGATGTTTATTTTTGCTCGGCGGAGGCAAGGATCTCTGCCATCGCCTTGAGGATGCTTTGCAGCAGCTCCAGCGGCTTTTCGTCGGGCTGAAGCGTGACCGAGAGATAGGGCCGGTTGCCTGCACCGGCGGTGACGCGGCCATTGAAGGCCACCAGCAGGCCCCGGATCATGGGCAGCTCCAGACTTTCCAGCTGCAGGGTGAGGGTGTCCTTTTTCTGGGTCACTTCGGTCACGCCCACAGTGCTGGCCTGCACGCGTACCAGCGACACGTTGACCAGATCGCTTACCGAGGGCGGCGGGTCGCCGTAGCGGTCGATGAGCTCGTCCAGCACATCGGCGGCATCCTCTGCCGTCTGGATGGCGGCAATACGCTTATAAGCTTCAATGCGGCCCGGGCCGTCTGCGATATATTTCTCCGGGATGAAGGCATCCACCCGCAGGTCCACAAGGCATTCGCTCTTGTCCCGCCGGACAGGTTCGCCCTTGGCCCGGGCGATGGCCTGCCCCAGCATCTTCACGTAGAGGTCGTAGCCCACGGCCTCCATGTGGCCGTGCTGGCTGTGGCCCAGAAGACTGCCCGCACCCCGGATCTGCAGATCCCGCATGGCGATGCGGAAGCCGGAGCCGAAGGCCGTGAACTCCCGGATAGCGGAGAGCCGCTTCTGGGCGATATCGGTCAGGGTCTTGTCCCGCCGGAAGGTGAAGTAGGCATAGGCCTTGCGGCCGGAGCGGCCCACCCGGCCTCTGATCTGGTACAGCTGGGCAAGGCCCATGCGGTCAGCGTCCTCGATGATGAGGGTGTTGCAGTTGCGCACATCGATGCCGGTCTCGATGAGAGTGGTGCACACCAGAATATCGATCTCGCCGTTCAGCAGATGCTGCCACACGGGGTTCAGCTCTTCCTCGGTCATCTTGCCGTGGGCAATGCCGATGCGTGCGCCGGGCACCAGCTTGCTCACATGGGCGGCGCAGGCTTCGATGTTGTCCACCCGGTTGTGCAGGTAGTACACCTGCCCGCCCCGGGCAAGCTCCTTCTTCATGGCTTCGGCAAGGATCACGTCGTTGTATTCCAGCACAAAGGTCTCCACGGGCTGCCGCTCGATGGGCGGCTGCTCGATGGTGGAAAGGTCCCGGATGCCGCTCATGGCCATGTTCAGCGTGCGGGGGATGGGAGTGGCCGACAGGGTGAGCATGTCCACCCCGATGAAGTTCTCCTTGAGCTTTTCCTTGTGCTTCACACCGAAGCGCTGCTCTTCATCGATGATGACAAGGCCGAGGTCATGGAACTTCACGTCCTTGGACAGCAGCCGGTGGGTGCCCACCACGATGTCCACACTGCCCGCCTGCAGGCCCCGGAGGGTCTCCTTCTGCTGTTTTGTGGTGCGGAAGCGGGACATCATCTCCACTTTCACGGGGAAGGCTTCCATGCGGGAAAGAATGGTGTTGTAGTGCTGCCACGCCAGCAGGGTGGTGGGGGCAAGGATGGCGCACTGCTTGCCGCCCATCACGCACTTGAAGGCGGCGCGCAGGGCCACTTCGGTCTTGCCCACGCCCACGTCGCCGCACAGCAGGCGGTCCATGGGCCAGCCCTTTTCCATGTCCTGCTTGATCTCGGCGGTGGCGTTCAGCTGGTCGTCTGTCTCGTCGTAGTCAAAGCGGGTCTCAAAGTCCCGCTGCCAGTCGCCGTCCGGCGGGAAGGCGTAGCCCGTGGCCTGACGGCGGCGGGCGTAGAGCTCGATCAGTTCCTGCGCCATTTCCTCGGTGGCTTTTTTTACCTTGGCGCGGGTGCGCTGCCACTCGGCACCGCCCAGCTTTGCCAGCTTTACCTTTTCCTCGTCGCCGGGGGCGGTGTAGCGGCTCAGCAGGTCCAGCTGGGTCACCGGCACGTACAGCACGTCCGAGCCGGAATACTGTACCTTGAGGTAATCTTTCGTGGCACCCTGCACTTCCAGCCGCTGGATGCCCGCATACATGCCAATGCCGTGGCTCTGGTGCACCACATAGTCCCCGGGCTTGATGTCCGAAAGGCTGGAAAGGGCGTTCTTGTTCTTTTTGCGCTTCTTGGTCTCGGCGGAGGTCTCTTCCTCCAGACCGTGCCTGCGGCTGGACAGCACTGCCGCATGGGCAAACGGAAAGGTGCACCCGGCGGTTAGATGGCCCGGCAACACCTGTACGATGCCTTTTGTGGGCCGCACATCCCGGCTCATGCTCACGGAGTAGCCCTTGTCGGCAAGGTCGCGGGTGAGGGCGGCGGCACCCTTGGGCGTTCCGGAAAACAGGGTGACGGCATAGCCCTGCGCAATGAGCGGGTCAAGGTCTTCTCGCAGGGAGACAAGGTCGCCGTTCCAGTTGGGGGCGGCAAAGGCCTCGGCGTTGATGAGGTCTTTCAGCTTAAATTCGTTCATGCCGCGCAGGAAGTTCTCGCACAGCAGGGTGCTCTGCTTCTGGGCGGCAGCGGCAAGGTCGTCCATGGTCTGGTAGAGTACATCCAGCCCGGGGCAGAGCACACCCTCTTCCAACAGGCCGGTCAGCTCTTCGCTGCGACGGAACTCGGTGGCCTTCTGGGCATCCCGGATGCCGCCCACCTCGTCCAGAATGAACAGCGGTGTGTCCAGATGATCCAGCAGGGTGGCCGGGCTCGGATAGCGCAGGCCGTAGTATTTATCCATGGCTTCCGGCATCAGGCCGGAGTCCAGCTGAGCAAGGTCGGCTTCCGTGGCCTTTTCCAGTGCGGTGCGGTGCCGGCCACGTGCCTTTTTGATGGCGGCACGCAGGGCCTCGGCAGTCTCGGCGGTATCGCCGAACAGCACCTCGCGGGCAGGGGAAAGATAGATCTTTTCCAGTGCGCTGTCCCGCCGCTGGGTGAGCAGGTCGAAGGAAGAAATGGAATCGATCTCGTCGTCCCAGTACTCCACGCGGGCAGGCTGGCGCATATCCGGCGCATAGATATCCACGATATCGCCGCGCACACTGAACTGTCCCGGGCCGTCCACCTGACTGCGCCGCACATACCCGGCGGCGAACAGCCGGGCCACAAGACCCTCACGGTTATACACCATGCCGGGTTTGAGGGTAAGAGTGTTCTTTAAAAATTCATCCCGGGGCACGGTGTACTGCAACAGCGCTTCGGCGGGCACGCAGACCGCGTTCAGCCGCCCGCCTGCAAGGGAGCCCAGCACCGAAAGGCGGCGGTACTCGTACTCGCGGCCCGCGCCCTCCACTGGGCGCAGCATAAAGTCCCGGGGCGGGAACACCGCAGCGGCAAGCCCCAGTGCCTTGAGGTCGTCCGCAAAGTGGGTGGCCTCGGCCTCGCCGGGGGTCACGATGCACAGCACCCGGCCAAGGTCTTTTTGCAGCGCGGCGTACAGCAGGGCACGGCCTGCGGGCGGCAGACCGAACAGCGCGGCAGGGCCGGGCTTTGCAAAGCTGGCGGCGATCTTCTGATATTCCGGTGTGGCCTTGAGTAAGGCTTCGTACATGGAAAAACCTCCTTTCCTGCTGGGATGACGATTTGAAATTGCCGCCGCATTCGCTTTGGCAATGGCAGAGGAATGATTATTTTTTATTTGCAGCAGAGAAAAGCCTGCGGGCTTTTCTCTGCTGCTTTTTCACGAGAGGGGGCGTGACCTCAAAATGCATCAAAGAACATAAATGCAGCTTGCCAGTGCTGCCCCACTCGGTGAAAATGTGTTTGGAGCGGCCCGCAGGCCGCGACAAACACAAACAATAAAAATAAAATTCCGCTGAAAATGCCCAGAGCGCAAGCGGAGGGCGTTTTAAATGGGGCTCTTACCCGTTATATTTGCTCTGTGCCAGACTCAGCTTGCCGTCCATGATGAGCTTTGCGGCGGCTTCCAGATCAGGGTAGCGGCCGCTCAGAGCCTTGGCATCCTCTGCCGGGAACTTGCCCAGCACCCACGCGGCAAGGTCGTAGTCCGGGTGGGGCTTGGCACCCACGCCGATGCGGATGCGGGGGAAGTTCTCCCCGCCCAAGCGGACGATGATGCTCTTCAGGCCGTTATGTCCGCCTGCGGAGCCGGAGGGCCGGATGCGCAGCTTGCCGGGGTTCTGGGTGATATCGTCGCACAGAACGATGACGTGGTCGGCAGGGATCTTGAAAAAGCCCGCCGTGGGGGCGATGGAGTCGCCCGAAAGGTTCATGTAGGTCAGGGGCTTGAGCAGCACCACCTTGTGGCCGTCCACTTCGCCCTGACCCCACAGGCCTTCAAATTTGGTTTTGCTGACCGAAATGCCCCACTTGTCGGCCAGATAGTCCAGCGCGGCATAGCCCGCATTGTGGCGGGTGCCGTCGTATTTTGTTTCCGGGTTGCCAAGACCGGCGATCAGCCAGATGTCATTTGTATTCATGAGTGTTATATTTTCCTTTTTGTGATAAATTGTCCGATGCAAGTCCTAAGTATAACATACGCGCGTGCAAAAAGATATACATTATAAGCGAAAAAGATGCACCTGCAAACAAAAACCGCCGCGCAGGGCCATCCTGTGCAGCGGTCTGTACGCGAAAAACGGACAGCTTACTTGCTCTGCTCGTCTTCCAGCTTCTTTTTTTTGGCAATGTAGGCTTCCATCTTGGGCTCTGCCCAGCCCTCCAGATTGGTCTGGCGCTCCCGGGCGATGCCCAGCGCCTGTGCGGGCACGTCCTTGGTGATGGTGCTGCCGGCGGCGGTGTAGGCACCATCGCCCACCTTCACGGGGGCCACAAGGTTCGTGTTGCAGCCGATGAAGCAGTAATCGCCGATCTGGGTGCGGAACTTATCCTTGCCGTCGTAGTTGCAGGTGACGGTGCCGCAGCCGAAGTTGCAGTACTTGCCCACATCGCTGTCGCCGATATAGGTCAGGTGGCTCACCGTGTTGCCCCGGGCAAAGTTGGAGTTCTTGGTCTCTACATAGGCACCCAGATGCACGCCGTAGTCGGTGACGGTGTTCACCCGCACATGGGTGAAGGGGCCGATGTTGTTGTGAGGGCCGATGTGGCTGCTGTATACCTGACTGGCGTTGACGGTGCTGCCCTCGTCTACGATGCTGTCCTCGATGAGGGTGTTGGGGCCGATGATGCAGCCCGCACCGATGACCGTTCTGCCGCGCAGGATGGTACCGGCCAGAATGACGGCACCCGGGGCGATGACCACGTCCGGTGCGATCTGCACGGTGCGGCTGTCGATGATCACGCCGTTTGCGATGTGCTGCAGCAGAATGACCTCGCGGGCGGCTTCGGCGGCATCCAGCTGCTCACGCGCTGCATTCAGCGCAGCAGAAGAAACAGAATTTTCCATACGATAGATCTCCCTTCCGGCACGGCGGCTCCCGGCGGGTGGATGATAAGGCCCGACCCGGAAAAATGATGCATCCATATCCAAAGATGGATACAACAGAAGCTTTGCGCCGACAAAAAAGAAAAAGCTGAAATTACAGGGATAGAAAGTTGTATCCAACAGACGGATAATCCGCATCAGAAAACGAAAAACCTCTCGAACTTTCTCCCATTCTATACTACCTTAAAACTTGGCAAATTTCAAGGGATTTGCATAAAAAATAACAGACAAATTCGGGATTTTGCATGGTGGAAAGGAATGGATTTTCTGGTATAATAGTTTAGCATTCACAAACAATGTTCATCGGTCGAGTTTTTAAGACAAGGCAAACGATGAGACTGCGGTGCGGCTGTGCTGCAGTCACGAATGGGAGGTAAACAACGCATGAGCAAAAAGTATCTGTACTACTTCAGCGAAGGCAATGATGCTTTCGGCGGCGACAAAGTCACCATGAAGAATACTCTGGGCGGCAAGGGTGCTGGTCTGGCAGAAATGACCGCAGCCGGTATGCCGGTGCCGCAGGGTTTCACCATCACCACCGACGCCTGCACCCAGTATTATGCAGACGGCCGTCAGATCAATGACGAGATCACTGCTGATATCTTTGAGCACCTCAAGGGTCTGGAAGAGATCACTGGCAAGAAGTTCGGCGATAACCAGAACCCCCTGCTGGTCTCCGTCCGTTCCGGCGCACGTCAGTCCATGCCCGGCATGATGGACACCATCCTGAACCTGGGCCTGAACGACGAGGCTGTTGAAGGTCTGGCAAAGAAGACCGGCAACGCCCGTTTTGCATACGACTGCTACCGCCGCTTTGTGCAGATGTTCGCGGACGTCGTTATGATGGTCCCGAAGAGCCTGTTCGAGGTCGAGATCGACAAGATGAAGGAAGCCAAGGGCGTCAAGAACGACGTTGACCTGACTGCTGATGACCTGAAGGAACTGGTCGGTGTCTTCAAGAAGATCTACGAAGAGAACGAGGGCAAGCCGTTCCCCCAGGATCCCCGCGATCAGCTGATCGAGGCTGTCAAGGCCGTCTTCCGCAGCTGGGACAACCCCCGTGCAAATGTCTATCGTAAGATGAACGAGATCCCTTACGAGTGGGGCACCGCTGTCAACGTTCAGCAGATGGCATTCGGCAACTCTGGCGACCGCTCCGGCACCGGCGTTGCATTCACCCGTGACCCCGCCACCGGCGCTAAGAAGCTGATGGGCGAGTACCTGATCAATGCACAGGGCGAGGACGTTGTTGCCGGCGTGCGCACTCCTTCTCCCATCAGCCACCTGAAGGATCAGATGCCTGAGGTGTACGATCAGTTCGTTGAGATCGCAACCCGTCTGGAGAACTACTTCCGCGATATGCAGGATATGGAGTTCACCATCGAGGACGGCCATCTGTACATGCTGCAGACCCGTAACGGCAAGCGTACCGCTCAGGCTGCTCTGCAGATCGCATGTGATCTGGTGGACGAGGGCATGATCACCGAGCAGGAAGCTGTCCTGCGCGTGGAGCCCAAGCAGCTGGATACCCTGCTGCATCCCCAGTTCGACGCCGCTGCCCTGAAGGCCGCCGAGGTCGTCGGCAAGGGTCTGGCAGCTTCTCCCGGTTCTGCCTGCGGCCAGATCGTCTTTACTGCTGAAGAGGCAGAGGAGATGGTCAAGTCCGGCAAGATGAAGAAGGTCGTTCTGGTCCGTCTGGAGACCAGCCCCGAGGATATCGTGGGCATGCAGGTCTCTCAGGGCATCCTGACCGTCCGCGGCGGCATGACCAGCCACGCAGCTGTTGTTGCCCGTGGTATGGGCACCTGCTGTGTCTCCGGCTGCGGCAATGACAACGAGGTCAAGATCGACGAGGAGGCCAAGACCTTCGAGATCAACGGCCACAAGTTCGCCGAGGGCGACTGGATCTCCATCGACGGCTCTACCGGCAACATCTACGGCGAGCAGGTCGCTACTGTGGCCGCTACCGGCAATAAGAACTTCAACCGCTTCATGGGCTGGGCAGACGCTGCTCGTCAGCTGCTGGTCATGACCAACGCTGATAACCCGCGCGACGCACAGCAGGCAGTGGATCTGGGTGCTGAGGGCATCGGCCTGTGCCGTACCGAGCACATGTTCTTCGCAGAGGATCGCATCAAGGCTGTGCGTGAGATGATCTGCGCACGTACCGTGGAAGAGCGCGAAGCTGCTCTGGCCAAGGTCGAGCCGTTCCAGCAGGGTGACTTCGAGGCCATGTACCGCATCATGGGTGAGCGCCCGATGACCATTCGTTATCTGGATCCGCCTCTGCACGAGTTCCTGCCCACCAAGGACGAGGACATCAAGGAGCTGGCTGCCGATATGGGCATGACCTTTGATGACCTGAAGAACGTGGTTACTTCTCTGCACGAGTTCAACCCCATGATGGGTCACCGTGGCTGCCGTCTGGCTGTTACCTACCCTGAGATCGCAGCCATGCAGACCCGCGCTGTGATCAAGGCTGCTCTGAACGTCTCTGCTGAGACCGGCCATGTGATCACCCCGCACATCATGATCCCGCTGGTCGGCGAGGTCAAGGAGCTGAAGTTCGTCAAGGACGTTGTGGTCAAGGTCGCAGACGAGCTGATCGCTGCTGCAGGCGTTGAGATGAAGTATCAGGTCGGTACCATGATCGAGATCCCCCGCGCAGCCCTGACTGCCGGCGAGATCGCCAAGGAAGCCGAGTTCTTCAGCTTCGGCACCAACGACCTGACCCAGATGACCTTCGGCTTCAGCCGTGATGATGCCGCCAAGTTCCTGGGCGCATACTACGAGAACAAGATCTACGAGAGCGATCCGTTCCAGCATCTGGATCAGATCGGCGTTGGCAAGCTGGTCAAGATGGCTGCACACGACGGCCGCGAGACCCGTCCCGATCTGGGTCTGGGCATCTGCGGCGAGCACGGCGGCGACCCCACGAGCGTGGAGTTCTGCCACAATGTCGGTCTGGACTACGTCAGCTGCTCTCCCTTCCGTGTGCCTATCGCACGTCTGGCTGCCGCTCAGGCTGCTATCAAGAACCCCCGCAAGTGATTGCGTGAGCGCTTGAGAAAGCACGAATAAAGCATAACAAACCGCCCCGGTTTCCGTAACAGGAAGCCGGGGCGGTTTGTTATGCCTTACAGGCCAGCTGGAGAAAACGGGCAAAAGGTACATGCTCAGATGTTGTCAATGGGGAACATGGGGCGCATGATGCGCTTGAAGGGAATCAGACGGGTGTCCTGCGGGGTGGCACCGTCGGTGAGGGACATCACGCACAGGGCACCGGCAGCTTTGAGCTCTGGATGGATATAACCCTGTTTGACTACGATGATGTCAAAGTTCTTCCAGTCCACGCCGCAGGCATCCAACTGGTGCTCCTCCACAAAGGAGTGGTTGTTGTCGGTGATCGTTAGTACCAGCGGGGTGCCCTCTACAGCAACGGTCACCAGCGGGCCATAGCTGCCGTCCTCGCCGTACATGTGGGTGCCCTCCTGTATGCCTTTGTATAGTACCCGCAGAGTCAGCGGAACTGGAGCCGACAGCGAATCAAAACCCATGCCGACAGAAGCATTCGTTACGGTGTCAATGGGCAGGCTGAGCAGGGCGTGGCAGAGTTTTGCATCATGGATGGCAGCAAACAGCACCTTTTTGTGCAGATCCGGCACAGCCAGCACCTGACGCAGGATAAAGGTGTTAGCGCCCTGAGCACCGCTGGTCACGTTGTCGCCGGAGTCGGTGATAAACGACGGTTTGTCCGGGCAGTTCAGCGCCATGCGCAGAGCTTCGTCCGGCTGGGCGGTAGTGCCGGTGTAGTGGAACTCATGGCGCTTGCCCCACACATAGGCGGCCAGCTCGTCGGCTTTCTGCTCGGCATAGGCATGGTCGGCTCCGGTGGCAGGGATCACCACCACGCCGCAGCCGGCCTCTGGGCAGTCATGCCGCAGGTAGCCCACATGCCAACTGGCGCTGAGGATGCGGGGATCTTTCTCCATCTCGTCCATGTACTGGTTGAAGGAACGCACCGGCTCGTCGGCAGAAACGCTCTGTTCTCCACCCAAAATCAGCGGCAGCTTGCGGTATACCGGTGTGATGTTCTGACGGTGGCGGATCAGTTCGATCAGGGCGCGGCAGGTGCGCTGTACGGTCTGGGCAATGTCGGTGTGGGGAGCCTCACGGTAACTGCGGATAAAGGTGGTGTTCTCCACATACTCTTTGGTCAGGTTGCCGTGCGGATCACAGGAGACCGCCAGTGGCAGGTAAGGACCCACGATCTGCCGGATGGCGGCCACCAAATGGTGCTCGCCGGAACCGATCTCTTCCACATAGCTGGCACCGTGCAGGTGCAGGTAGATACCGTCCAGATCCCGCAGGTTGTCGCGCACGGCATTCAGGATGGTCTGTTCAATATAATCAAAGCAGGTCTTTTTCATCACGCCGCTGCAGGCAGCGTCTGCACAGATCACGGGCACCAGTTCAATGCCTAGGTCATCGAATACGTCGCCCACCTGCATATGGCTCAGGGCGTCACGTCCGTAGGAAAGGGCCACGTTGGGCAGGTCGCACTTCATGTCTACATGCTCATTGGCTTCCAGCTGAAATTTTGCAACAAGGATCTTCATAAGGCAGTTCTCCTTTTTTATCAAATGTCGTCTACCGGGAACATGGGACGCATGATGCGCTTGAAGGGCAGGCGGCGGGTATCCTGCAAGGTAGCGCCGTCGGTCAGGGACATCACGCACAGCGCGCCCTGCTGGGTCGGTTCAGGAAAGGCGTAGCCGGTCTTGACGATCACCACATCGTAGTCCATCCAGTCCACCCCGGCGGCAAGGGTCTGATGCCGCTCTACAAAGGGATGGTTCGTGTCAGTGACGATGACATCAATGGGCAGGCCCTCTACCGACACGGTGGCACAGCCGCCAAAATCGCCATGTTCAGCAAACAAGACGGTGCCCTCTTGACGGCCCAGATGCTTCAGGGTTACAGTGAGCTGTACCGGCTCGGTCAGGGAATCCAGACCCATGCCAAGGGTCAGAGGCAGGGTGTCACCAACGGTATGACCGGCCAGCAGGGTATAGACGGCGGGGTCCTGAATGGCGGCAAACAGCACCCGCTTGCCCTGCAGGGCTTCGGGTTTAGCCAGCACCTGCCGCAGTACCCATGTGTTGGCACCCATGGCACCGCTGGTGGTGTTGTCGCCGGAGTCGGTGAGGAAGGCGGGCTTGCCGGTGCAGTGCAGTGCGGTCTGCAGGGCCTCGTCTGGTTCCTGAGTCAGGCCGGTATAGTGGAACTCATGGCGGCGGTCCCACACATAGGCGGCCAGCTCATCGGCCTTCTGCTCTGCATAGGGGCGGAACTCATTGGAAGAGGGAATCACCACGACACCGCAGCCGGCTACATCGGTGTCGTGGCGGATGTAGCCCACATGCCAGCTGGCGCTGAGGATGCGGTCATCCTTTTCCATCTCATCCATATACTGGTTGATGGAGCGCACCGGTTCGTCGGCGGAGACGCTCTGCTCACCGCCCAGAATTAGCGGCAGTTTGCGGTACACAGGAGTGATGCTGCGGCGGTGCTCCAACAGCTCCAACAGGTGGGAGCAGACAAAGCGGATGGTCTGCTCCACATCAGTGTGGGGGGACTCACGGTAGCTGCGGATGAGGGTGGTGCCTTCCACATATTCCTTGCACAGGTTACCGTGGGGATCGCATACCACAGCAATGGGCATGTAAGGGCCTACGATGCGGCGCACTTCCTTTAAGATATGGTGGTCGCCGGAGCCGATGCCCTCTACCTCACTGGCGCCGTGCAGGTGGAGGTAGATGCCATCCAGTTCGGAAAGATGCTCCTGCACAGTCTGCAGGATGGTGGACTCAATGTAATCAAAGGCGGTGCGCTTCATCACGCCGTTGGAAGCCGCATTGGCGTCCAGCGCTGGCACAAGGGTCACGTCAGGACGGTCAAACACGTCCCCCAGCTGCAGATGCGCAATGCAGCCCTGCCCGAAGTGCAGGCTGACATCATTTAGATTGCACTTTTTGGGGATGTTCTCATTGGCCTCCAGGATAAAGCGTGCAACAAGGATATGAAACATGCAAGATACCTCCTGTGTTGATCGAATTTGCAATGGAATAAGTATATAAGACATTATAATACAATATAAGACGATTTACAATAGGCTCTCGGGCAAAATTTGCCGATGAAATACTGGATTTTACCACACAATTGTGTTATGCTCATAGTAGATTATAGAATGTGTGCTTTTGGAGGAAAAACAATATGCTGGTGCCGGACAGCGCGACCCCGCTTTATCTGCAGCTGGAAGAGATCCTGCGGCAGGAGATCCTTTCCGGCAGCCGCCGGGAGGGCGACAAGCTCTCCACCGAGAATGAACTGGTGGAGCAATACAAGGTGAGCCGCATCACGGTGCGGCGTGCCGTGGAGGAACTGTGCGAGGAAGGGCTGGTGGTGCGTCACCCGGGCAAGGGCACTTTTGTGACCGGGGTGGTGATGCGCAACGACCTGAACGCGCCCCGCGGCTGGACCGAAAATGCCATTGCCAACGGGTACAGGCCCTCCACCGTGTGCACAGAGCTGGACATGGTGCCAAGCACTGAAGTGTGCCGCCTGTTTGAGGTGAAGCAGGGCGAGGAACGCTACTGCCGCGCCCGGCGGGTGCGTGCCCTGAACGGCAAGCCGGCGGTGTATGAGATCGATTACTTTCCGCCGCAGGATGCGGAATTTTTGACAAAAGAGCTGTTGAGCGGGTCGGTGTTCCGGCTGCTGCGGCAGTGGAGAAAGCTGCGAGTCATCCGGGAAAAGGAGACCATCATTCGGGTGCGGTACGCCGATGCAGAAACAGCGGCTGCGCTGGGGTTTGCTAAGGGGCGGCCTGTGGTATACACCCGCACCTGCTATCTGGACGGCAAAGACCGGGTGGTGCTGCTGAATGAGCAGTACATTGACAGCGAACGCTATATGATCCGCACCGGCGGGCACGAGCTGCGACTGGACGAAACGGAAGAGAACGGGTAAAGAAACTGGGAAAATGGTGTAAGAGGGGCCATGGGAGTCCCGGTGAGGAAATGCTATGAATGCAATCGAACGAAAACGCTATATTCTGGATGAATTGCAGCGCAACGGCAGTGTGGTGATCACCGACCTGGCAGAGCGTATTCAGGTGTCCTCCATGACCATCCGGCGGGATCTGAATGCGATGGCTGAGGATGGCATGGTTACGCTGGAACACGGCGGCGCAGTGCTGAACAGCGGCTCGCTGTTTGAATGCAGCATCAGCTTCAAAAATGAGATCAATGTGTCCGAAAAGCAGCGCATCGCGGCCAAGTGTATGGAGTACATCAACGAAGGCGATTCCGTTTTTCTGGATGCGGGCACCACGCCCAACGAGCTGGCTGCGCTGCTGCGCGGCAAACGCAACATCAGTGTACTGACCCACTCTCTGCTGGTAGCCAACACCACCGCTACCATGCGGAACATCAAGCTCATCATGTGTCCGGGCGAGTTCCGTGAGAACTCCATGGCTTTTCTGGGGCCGCTGACCGATGATTTCATCCAGCATTTTCAGATCGATACCTTGTTTCTCTCGCTGGAGGGCATCGATCTGACTGATGGCCTTTCGGTGGTGGATGTGCAGGATGGCCATACCAAAAAGGTGCTGGTGGAAAAAGCTAAGCGGGTGATCTGCATGGCCGACCACAGCAAATTCAACAAGTCGTTCTTCTACAAGATCGCCCCCATTACGGATGTGGATCTGGTGATCACGGACGATGGTCTGGATGCAGCTACGCAGGAGCTGTTCCGGCAGAACAATATCCCGTTGGTGCTGGCCTGAGAATAACTTGAAATTAAAAGTAACATAAAATAACAAAAAAGAATGAACTTTTCGGAGAAAATGTTATCTTTCACCGGAAAGCTCATTCTTTTTTGCGTAAACGAGTCGAAAATTTAGTGAAAATGATGCAAAACTCGATTTTTTGTTTGTTAAAAGCAACAAATAATAACATTTACGAACAAAATGTAACAAAAACTGATTGACTTTGACCCGGAGTGTGGTACAATGTAGAAAAGACGATGAATGGTTAAAACTCAACGAAATTCTGCGGGTTTTCGCTGCGGCCGAGCGGTGAATATATTTCACAGCTGTTCATCACATGAAGTGCAAAATGTGATATTTTGTAACATTTTACGGTACGAAAGGGAGGCATTTACTCATGGGCAAATATACAAAGATGTCCCAGCAAGTCCTGGAGAAGGTCGGCGGACTGAGCAACATCACCTTCGTTGAGCGCTGTGCAACACGGCTGCGCATCCATTACGCCAGCAAGTCCAAGGTGGATGTGGAAGCCATCAAGGGCATTGAACATGTCGTGGGCGTTGTGGACAAGACCGGCCAGGTGCAGATCATCATCGGACCGGAAGTCAACGATGCATTCAACGATTTCCTGGAGGTCTCCGGCTGGAAACCCACCGATGACCGCCCCACGGTCGTGGAGGAAGAGCCTGAAAAGAAGGGCTTTATGTACTGGGTCACGAAGTTCGGCAACTTCAGCGCAGCTGTCTTTATGCCGATCGTTCCCGCTCTGATCACCGGCGGCCTGATCCTTGCCATCAAGAACCTGCTGGTCAACTACCTTGGAATGAGCACCGACAGCGGCACCGCAAAGGTCTGCCTGGCTATCTTCAGCGCCGGCTTCTCCATGCTGCCCGTCTGGATCGGCTACACCATGGCCAACAAGCTCAAGATGGAGCCTATCATGGGCGCGTTCCTGGGCGCTGTCCTCGTCAGCAGCTCCATCAGCGGTGTTGAGGGTCTGGATTTCTTCGGCATCCCCATTCCCACCGTAGAATACACCTCCAGCGTGATGCCCATCGTCATGGGCATCATCCTGATGTACTGGGTGGATAAGCTGCTCAAGAAGATCATCCCTGAAATGGTGCGTTACTTCTTAAAGCCGCTGCTTACCATGTTGATCGTCGTTCCCATTACGCTGATCGTCCTCGGACCCATTGGCACCGAGCTCAGTGGTGTGGTCGGCAATGCTCTTCAGGCATTCTTTAGCGCAGCAAGTATTATTGCAACTCCTGTTTGCTCTGCTATCTATCCCTATCTGGTCATGCTGGGCCTGGATAAGGCCATCACCCCCATCATGGTGGAAGGCATCTCCAGCATCGGTTACGACCTGGTTGTTACGCCGATGGGCTTTATCTCCAACCTGGCAGTCGGCGGCAGCGCACTGGCTGTTGCCATGCACCTCAAGGATAAGGGCCGCAAGGGCATGATCGCTTCCTTCGGTGTTACCGCACTGTGCGGCGTTACCGAGCCTGCTTTCTACGGCTCCCTGATCATGCGTCCCCGTGTGCTGGTGGGCACTGCCATCGGCGCAGCGGCCGGCGGCCTGATCGCAGGCATCTTCCAGCTGAAGAACTACGTTGTGGGCGGCTGCCCGGGCTTCCTGGCCCTGCTGTTCTTCCTGCCTCCTGACGGTTCCATGGGCAACATGATCGTGGCGCTGGCCTCCGGCATCGTGGCCGTGGTCGTGGCGTTCATCGCCTGCACCGTCATCCTCAAAAAGGCATACAAAGAGGACGTCTGATCCCTGTTTAGACTTTTGACATTCACAGCCATAATTTCATCATAAAGCAAAGCACAAAAAGCCAAGCACATTGATGCCTGTCGCCGCTACGGCGGCGGGCATCAATGTGTGCTCAGGCTTCTTTTGAGAGGGAGGATCTGCTATGGGCAGAAAAGTTCTGGTGGCGCAGTTTGTGACCGAGTCCAACGCCAACATCCCCTACAAAACTGATCTGGAAAATTATGACCTGCGGTTTGGCGAGGACGCCATTTCTCAGATGAACATGGGCACCGTGTTCGCGGATGCCGGCATCGAAGTGGTACCCTCGGTCTATGCCAATGGCTTTTCGGGCGGTGTGGTCACCCGCAACGCCTTTGATTACATCGAGAACCGCCTGCTGAACGATATCCGCGCAAACCTCGGCACGCTGGACGGCATGTTCCTGCATCTGCACGGTGCCAGCGAGGTGGAGGACATCGGCTCCGGCGACCATCACATTTTGAAGGAAGTACGCAAGCTGGTGGGTCCGTATATGCCCATTGTAGTGGCCTGCGACCCCCACGGCAATCTGTGCAAGGAGTATGTGGACGGCACCACCGTGATCCGCAGCTACCGCGAGTCGCCCCACACCGACCTTGCCGACACGGTCAAGACCTGCTGCCGGTATCTGGTAGATCTGTTGGAGCACCGCCGCAACATCCGCCCCGCATACCGCAAGCTGCCGCTGATCCTGGGCGGCGAGCAGAGCGTCTCCGCCGATGAGCCGGTGCGCTCCATCAACCAGTACATGGACGAGATGGAGAAAGATCCCCGCATTCTCAGTGCCAGCTGGCATGTGGGCTACATCCGTCACGACACGGACGTAGCAGGCTGCGGCGTCGTGGTGGTGCCAAACTCCGAGGCTGATCAGGACTACGCCGAGCAGAAGGTTGACGAACTGGCCGCTTATGTGTGGGAGCGCCGCCATGAGTTCCACTACACCGGCCTGACGCAGGAACCGGAAGAGGCCATTCAGTCCGCGCTGAACTGCCCGGGCAAGCCGGTGTTCCTCACCGACTCCGGTGACAACACCACCAGCGGCTCTGTGGGTGCCAATACATGGGTGCTGCGGCAGGTCATGGCGTTGCCGGATACCAAGGGCAAGAACTTCTTGTTCGGCTGCATCACCGACCCGGCTGTAGTGGCACAGCTGGCCGATGTTCCGGAGGGCACAAAGACGCATATCCGTCTGGGCATGGATCTGGACGAGCTGTCCCGCCCGGTAGAGCTGGACGTGACCGTGAAGCACAATGGTCGTCTGGAAGGCTTTATGGGCTATGAGGGAGATTACGGTGCCTGCGTGCTGGTGTCGGTAGAGGGCTACCCCATTGATATCATCGTAGCCGAGGCGAGCCATGCTGTGGTGGAGCTGCATCAGTTCGAAGCAGCCGGTGCCCACTGCGCGGACTACGGCGTGGTGATCGTAAAACAGGGCTACATCTTCCCGGAGCTGAAGGAGCTTGGCGCGCTGTGCGTGATGTCCCTGACCGATGGCGCTACCCTGCAGGATACCCGCCGCCTGCCCTTCAAGCGCATCATGCGCCCCATGTTCCCGGTGGACGATATTTAAAAAACAAAACGAGAGCTTATCAAAGAAAGGACTTGTACAGTATGGAAAAGCAGAAATTTCTCTGGGGCAGTGCAACTGCCGCATATCAGTGTGAAGGCGCTTGGGATGAGGACGGCAAAGGTCTGGGCGAGTGGGATGTATTCTCCCACGGCAACCCGCTGAACCTGAACGGTGCCACCGGCGATGTCTCCTGTGACTTCTATCACCACTACAAAGAGGACATCGACATGATGGCTGCCGGCAAGCAGAACACCTACCGCTTCTCCATTGCATGGGACCGTATCCTGCCCAACGGCCGGGGTGAGGTGAACCCCAAGGGCATTGAGTTCTACAACAATGTGATCGACTACTGCCTGGAAAAGGGCATCGAGCCAAATGTCACCCTGTTCCACTACGATCTGCCCAATGTCCTTGCGGAAGAAGGCGGCTGGGAGAACCGCTCCATCGTGGACGACTTTGAAGCCTATGCCAAGGTCTGCTTTGAGGCCTTTGGCGACCGGGTCAAGCTGTGGAGCACCATCAACGAGCCCAAGTACTACGCCTACTGCACCAATATGGTGGGCAACTATCCCCCGAACCACAAGCTGGACTTTGACCGCTACTTTAAGCAGATGTACTACGAAGTGCTGGCCAGTGCCAAGACGGTGGCCCTGTACCACTCCATGGGTCTGAAGGGTCAGATCGGCATCGTGCACGACAGCAGCAACGTGGAGATCGCGCCGGGCACCAAAGAACCGGGAAAGGTCCGCCTGCTGGGCGACCTGTTCTATAACCGCCTGATCCTGGACACCTCCATCAAGGGCGAGCTGCCCGGCGAGCTGATCCCTCTGCTGCGGGAGAACGGCATTGAGAACGACTATATCAAGCTGGACGATGCCCTGATCTTTGCCAAGGGCAAGGTGGATTACATCGGCATGAACGTTTACAACCGCATGTACCTGACCGACTGGTCGGAGGGCGAGACCGAGGTGTTCCACAACAACCGCGGCGCAGGCTCCAAGGCCAAGGAGGGTATGCGCATCAAGGGCTGGTACGAGACCGCCATTGCCCCCGACACCAAGCGCAACCTCTGGGGCCGCGAGATCTACCCCAAGTGCATGTACAACACCCTGATGGAGATCCGGGAGCGCTACGGTGACATCCCGGTGTACATCACCGAGAACGGCCATGGCTGCTACGAGACCCCGGACGAGAACGGCTATGTGCAGGACGATGACCGCATCGAAATGATGCAGGGCTACATCGACTATATGCTTAAGGCCAAAAAAGAGGGCTGCAATGTGCTGGGCTACTATGCATGGTCTACCATGGATTTGTACAGCTGGGTCAATGGCTACGAAAAGCGCTACGGCTTTGTGCGTGTGGACTTTGACCATGACAACAAGCGTACCCCCAAAAAGAGCTATTACTGGTTCAAGAATTTGATCGAGGAATACCAGAAAACCGAAGAAGCGGGAGAGTAATATGAGAGCCACAGGAGACGGCTCCCCCAAAAAGCCGTGACGTATCCGCCATGGCGTGGATGTGGTGCTGGACTTCATTGCCGGCTGCGTCTCGCCGGTGATCCCGGTGCTACTGGTTCACTGGCGGCATGATATGGGCGAGCGACACCTTTGGTACATGGGCCGTAGGCCTGTACGCCATTATTACCCCGGGACTGTGTGCCTTGCTAGGGTATATCGACCCGGATGGCAGCCTGACCAATTTGTTGCTGACACTGAGTCCGGAACTGGTGCTGATATTCCATCTGGACTTTACTACCCTGCGGGAAGATACTTGGGTTAGTATGCTTCTGCTGGGGCACTGCATGGGCTGGTTTTTGCCAGTAACCATGCGGCTTTCGCCGCACCAGCGCATGAAAAAAGCGGCCTGTCCGGTTGCGGATTGATGGTGGAAACGGTACAATAAAAGGAGAAACAACAATGAAAATCTTGGTCGGCGAATTTATCACGGAGTCCAATGCGAACATCCCGCAGAAATGCGAGATCAGCAATTACAAGATGCTTTTTGGTGATGACTGCATTCAGGCACTGCATGTGGCCGATGTGTTTGAGCAGGCCGGTTTTGAACTGATCCCCTCGGTGGTGGCGGATGCCGGTGCTGCGGGCGTGATCAAAAAAGATACCTTTGATTACATCGAATCTTGCTTCGTGCGGACGGTCAAAGAGCACATCCACGAGATCGATGGTATGTTCCTGATGCTGCACGGTGCCAGCGAGGTGGAGGGCATTGGTTCCGGCGACCACCACATTCTGGCTGAGATCCGCAAGGTGGTAGGGCCGTACCTGCCCATCTTTGTGGTGTGTGACCCCCACGGCAATCTGTGCAAGGAATATGCCGAGGCCACCACTCTGATCCGCAGCTACCGCGAATCACCCCACACCGACAGCATTGCCACCATGCGCAAGGTAGCCGCCATGCTGTGCGACTTTATGAAAGACCGCCAGAACATCCACTCGGTATATCGCAAGCTGCCCCTGATCCTGGGCGGCGAGCAGAGCGTTTCCGGTGACGAGCCAGTGCGATCCATCAACGAGTATATGGACAAGCTGGAACAGGATCCCCATATCCGCAGTGTGAGCTGGCATGTGGGTTACATCCGCCATGACACGCCGGTGGCTGGCTGCGGCATCGTTGTGGTGCCCCAGACCGAAGCCGACCTGCCCTATGCAGAGGAAGCCGCCGACTGGCTGGCTGTCTACGTCTGGAGCAAACGCCGTGAGTTCCACTACACCGGCCTGACAGCTGCTCCAGACAAGGCTTTGCGGATGGCACTGGAGTTTGAGGGCAAGCCTGCTTTCATCACTGACTCTGGCGACAATGTAACCAGCGGTGCCACCGGCTGGAATACCTACATCCTGCGGCAGGTGTTGGTGGAGAAGGAACTGAAAAAGAAGATCCTGTTTGCCAACATCTGCGACCCCGTTGCCTACCAGAAGCTGGCGCAGCTGGAGATCGGCGCAAAGGCCTGCCTGCATCTGGGTGTGAATCACGATGAGATGTCCCACTCGGTGGAGCTGGATGTGACGGTGAAGGCAAAGGGCACTCTGCGCGGCTACCTGCACCATCCCCACGATGCCGTGTATGGCTATTCGGTGGCGGTGTCGGTGGACGGCCTGCCACTGGATATCAATGTGGCAAGTACCCGCCAGACCATGTGCGAAGAGCACCAGTTCGTGGGGGCTGGACTGGACTGGGACGCATACGATGTGATTGTGGTCAAGCAGGGCTATATCTTTCCGGAGCTGAAGGAAAAGGCTGCGTTCTCGGTCATGTCCCTGACGCAGGGAGCTACCCCGCAGGATACCCGGATCATTCCCTTCAAGCAGATCATGCGCCCCATGTACCCCATTGACAAAATCTGAAACCGGCCGCAGGCCAAATACAAGAAATCAATAACGAGAGGTGTAAGAAAATGAAACAGTACGATATCCGCTTGGCCAAGGTGCCGCAGCCGCCCAAGGACTGTACTGGAGAGCCGGTCATGCTGACGGATGCCACTATCCAGGAACGTCTGGACAAGGTTCTGCGGGGCATGAAGTCCCGCGGTTTTGAGCAACTGGTGGTGTACGGTGACGCCGAACACTGCGGTAATTTCCAGTACCTGATGGGATATTTTACCCGCTTTGAAGAGTCTCTGCTGGTTCTGGACGCCGACGGCACGGCTCACTTTGTGCTGGGCAATGAGAATCTGAACAAGGCGTCCAAAGCCCGTATCCCGGGGCAGGCCGTGCATGTTTCACTGTTCTCACTGCCCAACCAGCCCAACCGTGCTGACAAGCCCCTGCGCACTCTGTTGGAGGAGGCAGGCATTGCGCCGGGCCGCCGCATCGGCATTGCAGGATGGAAGCATTTTACCAGCCCGGTGGAGAAAAACGAAAAACTGTTTGACATCCCGGCCTTTATTCTGGATGCCATCCGTGCCATTACCGGCGGCGACGAGAACCTGTTCAATGCCGGAGATCTGTTCCTTGGCGATGGCGGTGCCCGTACCACTAACAACGCTAACGAGATCGCCCATTACGAATATGGCGCTGCACTGGCTTCAGACGGTGTGCTGGATGCTATGGATCTTCTGGCTCCCGGTGTGCCGGAGACCGCACTGGGCGCTCAGCTCAACCGGCAGGGCCAGCACAACAGCATCGTGACCATTGCCGCCAGCGGCCCGCGCTTCATCAAGGGCAATATGTTCCCCACCCAGAACACGGTCAAGGTGGGCGATACCATTTCGCTGACCGTCGGCTATTCGGGCGGCTCCTCCAGCCGCGCAGCCTATGCAGTGCACGACGCTTCGGAGCTGCCGCAGGGCGCTCAGGATTATGTGGAAAAGGTAGCGGCTCCCTACTTTGCTGCCTATACCCGCTGGCTGGAGGAGATCCATGTGGGCATGACCGGCGGTGAGATGTTCGACAAGGTGGAAGAAATTCTGCCCCGTGCAACCTACGGCTGGTCGCTCTGCCCTGGCCATCTGGTGGCCGAGGAAGAATGGCTCTGCTCTCCGATCTATGAGCACTCCGCAGAGGTTCTGCGCAGCGGCATGATGCTGCAGATCGATATCATTCCATCGGTGCCGGGCTACGGCGGCAGCTGTGCCGAGAGCACCGTGGTGCTGGCCGATGAGACTCTGAAGGAGCAGATCTGCCAGCAGTACCCGGAGATGTGGCAGCGGATGCAGGTGCGTCGGCAGTATATCATCCAGCAGCTTGGCATTCAGCTTTCGGAAGATGTACTGCCCATGTGCGGCACAGTGGCTTATCTGCGGCCCTACCTGCTGGAAAAGGACATGGCATTTGTGAGCCGCTGAGTCCATAAACATCCATGGATGTCTCTGAATACTCTATAATTTTGGCACCCGCCCAGCCTGCAATCAAAAATCCCCGCAAATAATTGCGCGAGAGCTTGAAAAAACGTGAATAAAGAGCACAAATAAAGTATAACAAACCGCCCCGGTTTCCGTAACAGGAAGCCGGGGCAGTTTTTGCGTTGGGTAGCTTGAGCGAGCGACAAGGGGCTGTTGCAAAATAGCCCCAACGAAAAAATGAGATAGACTTCCCCAAAAGGGGTTGCCTATCTCATTTTTTGTTGTAAACTGAAACTGCAATGAACCAGATACAACATGAACAGTATACAGGAAAGGGCGGCATATATCAACAGCTGACCCTGCCAATAAGCGAAAATATTTTAATAGATGAACATGAACCGGTGTATGTAGCCAACGCCCAGCTTGAGGAACTTCCGGCGCTTCTTGATGCGAGGGAGAACCAATATCTCTACCGAATTGTTTCTCCTCTGCATTGCTTTTGACCTCCAGAAGTTCTTTTCCAAATTGCAACGCGGAAAGAGAAAATCTCATCTTTTTCCCCTCAAAAAAGAGTAGAATTTTTTGGAACTGAAAATGTAAAAAGCTGAGCACCTGCTTTTTCACAGAGGCTCAGCTTTGCTATACCTTTTTCTCTGAATTTATGACAAAGTTTTCAACTTTTGGGCTGTTTCAGGCACTCTTTGCTGAAGTTTTCAACGTCTTTCGCTTTTGCTATTTTGCAACAGCCCCTTTTTTGCGTCTTGTTTTGTAAGCGGAAAGAAGGTACAATAATAGAAAAGAAAGCGTATATCAGTCGAATAAGGTGGTAGGCCTATGAAGTTTTTTGAAGCGGTTCCAAGCGAACTTTTCTCGCCGCTGGCTTCACCCAACCGTATTTTATATGCGGATGCACTGGACGTACTGTACGCAGCATACCAAGAAAACCTGAAAATACGGGAAGATGTCTTGTATTCCATGCTACGCGGCAGGCTGGAACAGGAACTGGCGGATGCTACGTTTGAAGATGAAGACATTGACGAAGAGGAACTGAGGGATATCTCTGGCCGCGCTCGTTTTTTGATCCGCAAGCTGTGTAGTAAGGGGTGGTTTGAGAAAGAACGCGGGGACGACTTTGAAGAGTATATCACGATTCCTAATTACAGCAGCCGTTTGCTGGAATTATTCCACCAACTCTGCGATGATAGCCCGGCTCGTGGGTATTCCTATGTGTTCGGAACTTTCTCAGTCTTAAGGACCGCCGACGACAGCAACAATGCTTACGATAAAATGACGGCTCTCTATAGTGCCTACGATAACACAACGGCGCTGATTAGCTTGTTGCAAATGGTCTATCATAATGTGAAGCATTATTTTCAGACGCAGATCGATATGCAGGATGTCAACCAGGTGCTGGCTGCACACTTTAACGACTTCGGACAAAAGGTTGTGGAGGCATATATCCGTCCGCTGAAAATCAAAGATTCAGTGCCGAAGTATCGTGTGCCCATTCAGTCTGTGCTTAGGCGCTGGGAAGAGGATGATACCTTGCTGATGGCGATGGCAAATGAAGCATTGCGTGATAAGCGGGGCAAGACATTGGAAGACTGCCGTGCCGATCTGCTGAGGAAAATTTTCTGGATCGAAGAACGCTATGACAATTTAGAGAAGGACTATCTTGAAGAAATTGATACGCAGGTCCGGCGCTATACCAGGGCAGCAACACAGAAAATAGAGAACCTGACGAACCGAGATCAAAGCGTGCGCGGTAATTTGAATGTTTTGCTGACGGCACTGTCCAGAAACCGCAGGGCGTCTGAGCTGGTGGACCAGATACAACCGGTATTTCAATTGTATGAGCAGTCTTTTTTGTCAGAAAAAAGTCTGTGGTACCGTAAGCGCCCCGAAAAACGGACAAAAACCGCGTCGGTGCTGATACAAGATGATCAGGCACCGAATACAGAAGAACAGGTCAGAGCGGCACAGTTACTGCAATCGAAATATGGCCGGGCAGCAGTAAATGCTTACGTGCAGGGATGGCTGGGAGACGCTGACATTCGTTGCTCGGAGGAGCTCTCGCTTGAAGAGGACAAGGATTATATCATGAGTTTGCTGGCAATCCTTGGAAGCAAAGATGCATCTGCCGGTTATGTGGTCCAGGAACTCGATGGCATTTTTTGCAAAAATGGCTATTCGATCCCGCAAATGCAGATCCGGAGGAAGGAGAAGAAGCCGTGAATTTTGATTTTGTTACCAATGCAACGGCAAAAGAACTGGAACAATTCAAATCTGTCTGCAATCAGCTGCTCAGCCGCACATACATTGTGCGAACCATCTACCAGCCGGGAAAAGGCAGGGTGGATAACCCAGATTATCTTTTTCTATCACGGCACTATGAGGCTGTACAGGAGTACCTGAGCCTGCTGGACTGGGATTTGCGCAGGGATGAACTGAACGGATACTTTTATGTGTTGAACACAGACGAGGCTAACCGTTGCAACCTCAATAAAAAAGAAACGGCGATTTTGCTGGCATTACGGCTGATCTACGAAGAAAATATGGAGCGTTTGGGTTTGGAGCAGGATGCCGTGTGTACTGTGCGGGATGTTCTGGAAAAAGTGGTGACCGACTATCCCGTTTTTCCGGCTAAGCCGAATATGGAAGAGGTCAAACGCGCGTTTACGGTACTGGAAAACCATTCTGTGATTCAAAGACTGGAAGGAAAATTCAACCAGGGCAGCTGCAGGATCGCAATATTGCCCACCATTCTCTCTGCGGTCTCCAGCGAAAAGCTGAACTTGGTGGTGTCTGTTTTGAAAAAGGAGGAAACAGATGAAGAAGCTGAAGAAGATCCTGCTGATCAACTGGCTCTATTTCAGTAAGGAACTGATTGAAGTGGGCGACATCAATTTTCTGACAGGCAAGAACGGCGCCGGAAAGTCAACGGTCATCGATGCACTGCAGATCGTACTGCTGGGCGAGACCAACGCCCGCAACTTTAATCAGGCGGCCAACGAAAAATCGCAGCGCACATTGGAAGGCTACCTGCGCGCCGACATGGATGATAACAGCCCGTATTCCCGTCGTGGTAAGGACTTTTCCACCTATATTGTCTGCGAATTTCAGGATGAGATGGAGGGCAGCAGCTTTGTGACGGGCGTTACCTTTGACTGCCGCAGCGATGGAAGTTACCGTGATACATTCTTTATTTACACGGGGACACTGCCGAAAAATTGCTTTATTGAGCAGGGCGAGGCAATGGAGACTTCTGCACTTCGCCGTTTTTTGAAGCAGAACTATGCACGGGCAGAATTTTACGATACTCAAAAAGAGTATCGCCACAACATGCTTGCAAAGTGGAACGTCCACAACGAGCAGGTCTTACGGATGATGAAGAAGGCTGTTTCGTTCCGGCCAATTGTGGATATCCAAAAATTTATTACGGAGAACATCTGCGATATTCCGGATAAACCCAATATTGAGCTGATGCAGCAAAACATCCGGGATTATAAACGGCACGAATTGCTGGCGCAGCGTCAGCAGGAAAAGCTGGATGCGCTGCAGCAAATCAGCAGGCTGTATCAGGAGATGAACCAAGCCATAGACCGCTGCCAGATCCAGAAGTTTCTGGTACGGTGGGCCGAAAAAGAAGCTGCGCAGACAGAGATCGACCAGAGGGAATTGGAACGAACTGAATGCAAGGAGAACCTTGCAAATGTGAATGAGCAACGGGAGGAGCTTGAGCGGCAGATCGAACAGAAAGAAACGCGCCGCAGTGAGCTGGAGCTGGCCTGCAGGCAGAGCAACGTTTTCCAGGAGGAAGAGCGTCTGCTCAACACGGAAAAGGCTCTGAGAGATGAGCAGAAAAAGCTGGAACAGGGTCTGCAAAATCTTGAAGTGGAGATTAAGCGGGAAGCACGGCATTTGCAGAGATTCTGTGGGGAGATACAAGAACTGGAACCGGAAGAACTTCTCATACCGGTGCAGGAAGCGGCGAACACTGCGCAGAAAGCATATGCTGTATTTACTGGTGACGAGAAGGAATTGTTTGCCTGGCCTGCGGAGTTGTTTGAAACGGGGCAGCAGGCAGCGGCCGAATTGTCGGATGCTGTCCGCAGTGCGGCTCATAAAACAGAGGACCGCATTGCAGAGCTGAAGAAACAAGCCGACCAGAAAAGTGCGGTGCTTGCAAATCTGCGCAGGAACATCAAAGATTATCCCCATGGGCTTCTGCTGTTCAAAGACCGGCTGGAAAAGGATCTGGCGGGCAAAACAGGGCATGCGGTTCCCGTTTATATTCTGGCAGATGTGCTGGAAATGGCGGATGAGCGCTGGCGTGGAGCGGTAGAAGGCTACCTAAATAACCAGAAATATTATCTGCTGGTGGAGCCGGGACACTATCAGGAAGCACTTAATATTTACGACCGGCTGAAGAAGGAAGCAGAGTACCGTGCGTTTGGTCTGGTAGATATCGGAAAACTGCGGGAAAAAGAGACGCTTCGGCCGCTGCCCGGCAGTCTGGCAGAAAAGGTGGAGACAGAAAACAAGCTGGCACGCAGCTATGTGGACTATCTTCTGGGTCGGGTGATATGCTGCGACACGGCAGAACAGTTGCGCTGCTATAGGACGGCAATCACGGCGGAAGGAATGCTGTATCAGGGTTATGTGGCCCGCGCACTTCGGAAGGACCGGATGGAAGATGCTTTCATCGGGCGGCGTGCGGTACAGCTCCGCATCGACCATCTGGAAAAGGAATTGGCCTGTCTGCAGGAGGAGCAGCGGCATTGGCAGCCGCTCCAAAAACAGCTAGCCTGCCTGCAGGACCCGCTTTTTACTCAAAGATTTGTCCGAATCGATGTGGCGCAAAAGCAGGAGGACTACCAGCGCGTCCAGACGATCACCAAGGAAATCGCAGAAGTCAAAAATCAGCTTTCCCAGCTGAATCTGTTCTGGTTGGATGAGCAGCGGCAGATCATTGAGCATCTGAAAGAAGAGATCCTTGCACTTAACAAGGAAAAAGATGCGAAAAATGTGCAAAGGGGCAATCTGGAAAGCCGCATCCACCAGCTGGAATATGAGATCTTGCCGGAAAAATATCAGCGGTATGAGGCCATCGAAGATGGTTTGAAAGAAGGATTCACGGAGGAATACCGAGAAACCATCGGTGTTCCCCGCTATCGGCAGGAGCTTGTCCGCTTGAAAAAGGCAGATGTCATCCGCAAGAACTTCGGCGACAGTTTGGCGCAGAGCACAAAGGCAATGGACGGGGCTCAGAAGAAACTGTTTGCAGCACGCAGAGAATATGCAGAACGGTTCAAACCCTGTGCATTCCAGATCGAGGTGATGGATAACACCGAATACGAGGAAGAACGGCGTACTCTGCAGGAAAGCGAGCTGCCCCGATACAAAGAAAAGATCCGGGCGGCACGGGAAAGTGCAATGGAGCAATTCCAGAACGATTTCCTTGCCAAACTGAAATCCAGCATCGATCAGGTGCAAGAACAGGTGCACAACCTGAACAAGGCCCTGCGCCAGGCACAATTTGGCACAGACAAGTACCAATTTCGCGTAGGGCCAAACCCGGATTATCTGGATTACTATAACATGATCACGTCAGATGAACTGATGGAAGGCGAATCCGGTCTATTCGCACTGCCCTTTCAGCAAAAATACGGCCCACTGATCGAAAAACTGTTCAGTCAGATCACAATGGCAGACGATACGCAGCTCAATACCCGAAAACAGAGCGAACTACAGGAGAATATCGTCCGCTATACAGACTTCCGGACGTATCTGAAGTTTGATTTGGAAACGACCGACCAGAACGGTTCCAAGCAGCTGCTTTCTCAAACACTGAATATGAAGTCCGGCGGTGAAACACAGACACCGTTCTATATTGCAGTGCTGGCATCATTTGCTCAGCTGTACCGTGTGAACGATGCCACCCGCTTTGGCAACACGGTGCGTCTTGTGGTATTTGATGAGGCCTTTAATAAAATGGACAGTGACCGGATCACCGAGAGCGTACGCCTGCTCCGAAAGATGGGGCTACAGGCGATCATTTGCACGCCGCCGGATAAGGTTTCGGACATTATGCCCATTGCTGACCGGACGCTTCTGGTGGACAAGACTGGGTATCGGATGCACATCATTCCCTTTGGAAAGGAGATGCAGAATGAAGGAAGCGCAAGTGATCCTGAACCGGCTGCTGGATAAGTTTGAAAACAGCAAGCATCTTTCCGAACCTAATGTTTCCAGACGCCGGGTAATGCTGCGCATTGATAAAAGGGAATTGCCGGAGTATCAATACGAAGATGCGGTGGTTCGGGATGCATACAATGCTGCGGCACGGGAGCTGGAGCAGCAGGCTTTGGTGCGTCTGGAATGGGCGAGAAAGCAGAGCGTTCTCTCCTGCATCGTGCTGGATCTGGAACGGGTCGCACAGTGCTATGAATGCGCCGACAGAGTGCATCCGCAAAAAAGGGCGGAAGAGGTCGAACGTCTTATTACGCAAAAGTTGGAGGGCAATCCTGTTTCATGGATCGCAGCATGGCGGGATGCTGTATGCACTCAGGCACGGAACAGCATGAGAGTGCCGACTTTTTGTAGAGAGAACGACCATTTGTTGCAGGACCTGCTGCTTACATTCCAGCGGTACGCAGAGCTGTCCGGCAGTGTGACGATGCGTGCATTCAGCAGCCAGTGCTTCCACGACACCAAATATTTTGAGCGAAATGTGCGTGAACTGTTTCTCGGCATTGCACGTAAGTATAATATCCAACTGGCGGCGGCCTGTACGGAAGCGGAACTTGGCGAACGGGATCAGCTTTCATTTCTGGGAATCTATGCCCGTCCAGAACTCTACGAGCTTTCGGGCGATTGCACGATTTTGCTGCAAAAGGGTGAACTTCGACTCAGCGCAGCAGAACCTTATGGCGTAGCTTTGCCCAGTACGCTTATGTCAGAGATTGTGGATATTGACCTGAAAAACAACTGCTGCATTACCTTTATCGAAAATAAAACAAACTATGATGAATATTTGCTGGTGGAAAAACAGCCGGAAGAACTTGTTGTTTATCACGGTGGCTTTCTGAGTCCGCAGAAGAAAAAACTTTTTGAAAAACTGGCCGCTGTGGCAGGAAAAAACATGCAAATACGATTCTGGGCAGATATTGATCTGGGCGGTTTTTGTATGTTCGAAAACCTGCAAATGGTGTTCCCACAACTTGAGCCCATGCGTATGGAAGGACTCTTTGTGGAACAGTACCACAAAAACGGACTGAATCGGCCGGAGCAGTATTTGCAAAAGTTGCAGGAAGAGCGGAATGCGGGAAGACATCCGCTGTTTGCCGATGCAATCGATAAGATTTTGCAATACGGGGTCACAATCGAACAGGAAATATTTCTGGAGTAGGATCTGTACGAAGATAAAAACGCTTGTTGACCTATAAAAACGTACTATCATTCTTCCCAACGCTCTGTAATTTTGGCACCTGCCCAGGCTGCTATCAAAAATCCCCGCAAGTGATTGCGTAAGGGCTTAAAAAAGCACCAATAAAATAAACGAACCGCCCCGGTTTCCGCAATGGAAGCCGGGGCGGTTTTTTATACAAAAAAGAAATCGTTTTTTTGTAGCTTTGATGAATTGGCGCAGAGTCATTGACAGCAGAAGGGCAGAAGCGTATCTTTGAAACAGAAAACGGAACCGGGCTATAAATAGCATGTTTCTTTACCTTGCGAGGACACTTTCGTTTTGATGAGGCACGACCCGGTGTGCCGCTTTTTTCATTTGCGGAGATAAAATACAAAAAGTACGGATTATAGTACACATTATCTGTTATGCTCGGTACATGGAAGGCACACACCGGAAAAGGAGCAAAAATGCGAAGGACGTTGAATAAAACAAGGTTTTTGGCCGGTAAAACGGACCCGGAAAATACCAGCCTGTGGCTGCCGCTCTGGATGCATCTGTGGGATACGGCGGGCATCATGGAGCGGCTAGTCCGGCAGTGGCTCCCCGAAAGCGTAAAACGGGCCATGGGCTTTGAGCGCGAGGAAGCGTTGCTCGCACATGCCCGGTTTTTGGGTGGAATCCATGATATAGGCAAGGCTACGGTAGCCTTTCAGGCAAATATCCTGCGCACCCTGCCGGAGGCGAGGCAGCGGCTGGAAACGTTGACGCCGCTGGACTGTCCTGAACAGAATCGCCGGGAGTCGCCGCATGCCCGGGCGGGCGAGGCAGTCCTGCTGTGGGATGACTGCCCCGGCGGGATCGCCTCCATTGTGGGGGCGCACCACGGCAAGCCACAGAGCTGCGCGGCGGTCGATGATCAGTTAGAGGGTTGGGAGAGCAACTACTACCCCAAGGGACAGAAAAAGGTCTGGGAGAACTTCTGGACAGAACTGCTCATGACTGTTTTGCAGGACTGTGGCTTTGACGACACAGCGGAGTTGGATGATCTGAATCCGCAGGAGGAAGTGCTTCTGACCGGACTTCTGATCATGGCAGACTGGATCGCCAGCAATACGGAATACTTTCCCCTGATCCCGGTAGAGGAGTTGGGCAGCATGGAGGATTACCCGGCGCGGGTGGACAGGGCTTGGGAAAAGCTGGCGCTGCCCTTCCCGTGGGAGGCACAGCCGGGCATCGCAGACCCGCAGGAGTTTGCGGTGCGGTTCGGCTTTGCGCCCAATGCGGTGCAGAGGGCTGTTCTGGAGGCTGTGGATACCGCAGCGGAACCGGGCATCCTGATTTTGGAAGCACAGATGGGCGTGGGTAAAACCGAGGCGGCGCTGGCCGCTGCGGAGGTCATGGCCAGCCGGTTCGGGCTGGGTGGTGTCTTTTTCGGGCTGCCCACACAGGCCACGGCAAACGGCATCTTTCCCCGGCTGCTTGGCTGGGCAGACACACAGTCTGAGGAGACGCTGCCGCAGGCTATAAAGCTGGCACACGGCATGGCAGAACTGAACGAGTGCTATCTGCGGCTGCAGGGGCGCGGGGTGCAGTTGGAGGAGGACGCGCAGGAAGCGCATCAGGTGCAGGTACACCAGTGGTTTCGGGGAAACAAGCAGGCACTGCTGGCAAACTTTGTGATTGGAACAGTGGATCAGTTGCTGCTGGCGGCACTTGCCCAGAAGCACGTTATGCTGCGGCATCTGGGGCTTGCGGGCAAGGTGGTCATTATTGACGAGTGCCACGCCTACGATACCTACATGAACTGCTATCTGGACCGTGCACTGGAATGGCTGGGCTGGTACAAGGCGCCGGTCATCCTGCTGTCAGCCACCCTGCCTGCCCGGCGGCGCGCGGAACTGGTCGAGGCTTACCAGCAGAAAAAGGCTGTCCCGGACGTCCCATGGAAAACCAGCTGCGGCTATCCGCTGCTGACATGGACGGACGGCGCAGAGGTAAAGCAGACGGCCATCCCACCAGACGCACCCGGTAAAACGGTGCAGCTGACCACGCTCACAGAGCCGGAGTTGCCCGCGCTGCTGCGCCGGAAGCTGGCAGAGGGCGGCTGCGCGGGAGTGATCGTCAACACGGTCAAAAAAGCGCAGAAGATCGCGCAGCTGCTGCGGGAAAGCCTGCCGGACAAAGAGGTGCAGCTGTTCCATGCGCAGTTCCTGATGCCGGACCGCGCAGCGCGGGAAAACCAGCTGATGGCACGCATTGGCAAGGGCTCTGAACCGGAGCGCCGGAACGACCTGATCGTGGTGGGCACGCAGGTGATGGAGCAGTCGCTGGACATTGATCTGGACGTTCTTGTTACAGAGCTTTGCCCCATGGATCTGCTGTTGCAGCGCATCGGACGGTTGCACCGTCACCGCCGCAGCCGCCCCGCCCCATTGCAGCAGGCCTGCTGCGCGGTGCTGGACACCGGGGAAGATGCCTTTGATGCGGGCAGCGAGGCGGTATATGGACAGTGGTTGCTCTGGCGCACCCGGAAGTTTCTGCCCCGGAGCATCCGGCTGCCGGAGGAAATCTCTCCGCTGGTGCAGCAGGTCTACGGCTGGGAGCGGGAAGCTCCCGGTGGAGCGCAGGGGGAGGAAATGCGCTGCGTATATGAGCAGACGCAGGAGAAAAAGAAAGCGCGCGCCGAGGCGTACCTTGTGCCGCAGCCGGAAACGCACCGGCTGGCGCAGTTGAATACGCTGGACGACTGGATGCAGAACGAGGGTGCCCGCTCCGACCCGGCGGCGCGGGCAGCAGTGCGGGACGGCGACCCCTCGGTAGAGGTGCTTGTAATGCAGTGTCGGGCAGACGGCAGCATCCACTTTCTGCCGTGGCAGGAGGGTGGCAGCGCCGTAGCTGCTGACAGCCCGCCCCCGCCGGAAACGGCACTGAAGATTGCCCGGCAGAAGCTGCGGCTCCCGGCGGTGTTCGGCAAAGCGTGGAAGGTGGATAGGGTCATCCGGGAGTTGGAAGCGGACAACCGCAGCGGACTTGCGGCGTGGCAGCTGTCTCCGCTGCTGCACGGAGAGCTGGTGTTGCTACTGGACGAAAACCTGACCGCCCATCTTGCGGGCATGGAGCTTTGTTATGACCGTGAAAACGGCCTGACCTACCAAAAGGAGGAAACGGATGAAGGAGATCGAATTTAACCTGTTGACGGAGCCGTGGGTCCGGGTTCGTCGGCCAGATAATACGGTGCAGGAAGTTTCTTTGACGGACGCACTGCTCCATGCGCAGGATTATGTGGATCTGGCAGGCGAAATGCCCACGCAGGATGCCGCCGTGCTGCGGCTGTTGCTGGCGGTGCTGTTCACCGTGTTCTCCCGGGTGGATGCAAAGGGAAAACCCCAACCGCTGGCACAGAGCGATGATGCACTGGAGCGCTGGAGCGAGCTGTGGCAGCTTGGGCATTTCCCGGCAGAGCCTGTCCGGGACTATCTGGAGCAGTGGAAGGACCGCTTCTGGCTGTTCCACCCGACACACCCCTTCTGGCAGGTGCCGCAGGCAAAGATCGGCACGGAATACGGCGCGGCCAAACTCAACGGTGAAATGTCGGAAAGCAGCAATAAACTCCGGCTCTTTCCACTGTATGCGGGGCAGAGCAAGGAGCAGCTGAGCTATCCGCAGGCGGCGCGGTGGCTGCTGTGCGTGAACGGCTATGATGACACCTCCGCGAAGCCAAAAGGAAAGGGACTTCCGTCAGTAGGAGCCGGGTGGCTGGGCAAAATCGGTTTTATTCAGGCACAGGGCGATAATCTGTACGAGACCCTGATGCTGAACCTGACGCTGCTGCGCGACAGCCGGGAATGCTGGGGCGAAAGCAAGCCCTGTTGGGAATTGGAAGAACCAAAGAGCGCGGAACGGACAGAAATTTGCTGCCCGGACAACCCGGCACAGCTGCTCACCCTGCAATCCAGAAGGCTGTTGCTGCACAGGACAGGGGAGAATGTGGATGGGTTCTGTCTGCTGGGAGGAGATTTCTTCCCCAGAGAAAACGTCTTTGCCGAACAGATGACCATCTGGCGCACGATGCCAATCAAGAAAAATGAACCGGTGGTGTTTGTGCCCTGTCGTCATGACCCGGCTAAACAATTCTGGCGGGAGTTCCCGGCGGTCTTTTGTCAGGACAGCGGGCATCGCCCGGGCGTTGTATGCTGGATCGAAAAGTTGCAGGAAAAGAGATTGAAACTTCTGGATCCCCGCAGAAAGGTACATTTCCGTATCTCCGGTGTCCAATATGGCGATAAGGACTTCTTTGTAAATGATTCTTTCAGCGACAGCCTGACCTTTCAGGCAGGGATTCTGGATGAGATAGGGCGTCCATGGCAGAGTCGGATCGTCAGAGAAATCGAGCGCTGTGAACAGACAGCGGCGCTGGTAGGACATTTTGCGCAGGAACTGGCAATTGCCGCCGGTGACCGGAATGAAAATGCAGGCGGCGCGGTTCGTGCACAATTCTACTTTGCAGTGGATCAGCCTTTTCGGCAGTGGCTGCAGGCGATCGACCCGGAGCAGGACGACCCGGATGAGGCAGCGCTGCGCTGGCAGGCGCAGGCGCGAAACATCGCGGAAAAGCTGGGAAAACAGATGGTGATGGAGGCCGGAAATGCCGCCCTGAAGGGACACCGCATTGTGGTGGATAAGGATAAAAAGACCGAGCGCACCATCCTGTATACCTCGCCAAAGGCCTATAATCGTTTCCGCACAAGGCTTTGGGAGATCTATCCCAAAACAGAACCATAAAGGGAGAATTGTATGAAAACACAGGACGTCAAACTGTATGCGGCGCAGCAGCTGCACAGGCTTCAGTCTCTGCCGGACAACCAGCGGCGGGCAGAGCTGGCAAAGCTGCGTCGGGGCATCGGCCACGCACCCGGCGAACTGCCGGAACTGTGGGGAAGTTTTTTGCTGGAAATGCCGGAAAGCTTTCAGGGCCGCAGTGCTCCCTCGGCGGCAGAGTGGGCGGTCTACCTTGCCCTGACCCTGTATGCTATGCATCAGCAGGGGAACGACCGCCCCATGAACTGCCCTGGCAACACACTGGGGCGTGCGGTGCGGCAGCTGGCAGAGCGGAACAGTGCCGGACAGGACTGGACCGAGGCCAGTGTGCTCCGGCGGTTCAACGCGCTGGCCACCGCAGAAGAAATTACCGAGATCAGCTACCATCTGCGGGGCATGATCCAGCTGCTGAGCGCGGCAAAGGATGGCGGCATCCCGCTGGACTATCCGCAGCTTGCGGCAGACCTGTATGAATTGCAATGCACCGACCCGCGGTATGCGCAGACCCCCGCCAATGTTCGTCTACGGTGGGGACAGGACCTGTACCGCGACCCGAAGCCTGCACCGGATGAGAAAGAAAAGGAGAATTGATCATGAATAAGCGCCTGTATGTTGATTTCCACATTTTGCAGACCGTCCCGCCCAGCTGCATCAACCGGGACGATACCGGCAGCCCAAAAACGGCAGTGTACGGCGGTGTGCTCCGCGCCCGGGTATCCTCGCAGGCATGGAAGCATGCCATGCGCGCAGCCTTTGCGGAGAATGCTCAGCTGGACGTGGGCAAGCGCACTAAAAAGGCCGCAGAACTGGTGAAGGCGCAGATCCTTGCACTGGCCCCGGAACTGGATACGGACAAGCTGGCAAAAAAAGCGCTGGAGAATGCGGGCATCAAGAGCGACGATAAGGGCACCAAGGCACTGTTCTTCATGAGCACTGCGCAGGCAAAGGCATTGGCAGAGCTGGCTGTGGAGGGCTCTGCGGATAAAAAGCAGTATCGGGATGCCCTGAAAGCGGCGCCCTCGATGGACATGGCGCTGTTTGGCCGTATGGTGGCAGATGACCCTTCTCTGAACTATGACGCCGCTGCGCAGGTGGCACACAGTATCTCCACTCATGCTGTGCAGAACGAGTACGATTACTTTACCGCCGTGGATGACTGTCAAGCAGAGGACAACGCCGGTGCAGGCCATCTGGGCACGGTGGAGTACAACTCCTCCACCTTGTACCGCTATGCCACAGTGAACGTGATGGAGCTGGCCGGGCAGCTGGGTGCAGCGCAGGCCGCGGAAACGGTGCGGGCCTTTGGTGAGGCGTTCCTCTTCTCCATGCCCACCGGCAAGCAGAACACCTTTGCAAACCGCACTCTGCCGGATGCGGTATATGTGACCCTGCGGGAGGATCAGCCGGTGAACCTGTGCGGCGCATTCGAGCGTGCCGTGCCCCGCAGTGCGCAGGGGTATGCCGCGCCTTCCAAGGCGGCACTGGCACAGTATGCGCAGCAGATGTACAGCAGCTTTGCCGAGGCCCCGGCGCAAAGCTTTACCGTGGGCAGCGGGCTGGAGGAACTGGCTCCGGCGCAGACGGCAAAGGCTATGCTGGACGCACTGGAAAAGGCTGTCCGGGATGCACTTGCCGGAAATGAGGTGGGGTAATGGCAACGCTGTTGCTTCGGCTGGCAGCGCCTTTACAGGCGTGGGGCGCGGACTCCAAATTTGAGACCCGCAAGACGGGCCGTGAACCCACCAAGAGCGGCGTGATCGGCCTTTTGGCGGCAGCTCTGGGGCTGCGGCGGGACGAGCGCGAAGCACTGCTCCGATTGACCGGGCTGCGGTTTGGCGTCCGCGTGGAGCGGGAAGGGCAGCTGCTGGTGGACTACCACACGGCAAAGACGCAGGATGAAAAGACCTCTTATGTGACCTACCGCCATTATTTGCAGGACGCCGTGTTTCTGGCCGGGATCGAAAGCACCGACACTGCACTTTTGCAGCAGCTGCAGCAGGCGCTGCTGCACCCGGCCTTTCCGCTGTATCTGGGCCGCCGCTGCTGCCCGCCTACCCGGCCGCTCTGTCTGGGAGTACGCTCGGGCAGCTTGCAGGAGGTGCTGCAAGCGGAACCGCCCCTGTGTCCGGGACGGCAGAGCCGGATCTTGTTGGACGCCGACCCGCTGGAGCCGGGCACGGCTCCGCAGCGGGATATGCCGGTGAGCTTTGACCCGCATCATCGGCAGTACGGCTACCGCTCGGTACGGGAGCTTTGGCAGAAAGTGCCGGACAGCCCGGAGACTACGGAGCACGATCCGTTCCGGGAATTGTAAAAAGGGAGCGAGAGAATGTATTTATCACGGGTAGAACTAGATCCAACCCGCCGCAGCACCATGGCTGCGCTGTCGGCACCGCAAAAACTGCATGGCGCAGTGGAAAGCGCTTTTGCAGGGGAGCGCCGCCGCAGACTGTGGCGGTTGGATCGTCTGGGAGAGCGGTTGTATCTGCTGCTGCTCAGCGAAGATGCGCCAGAGCTGTCCGGCGTGGTGGAGCAGTTTGGCACCGGAGCGGCTGCGGAGACCCGCAGCTACGACCCGCTTTTACAGCGGGTGGAGCCGGGCAGCTGCTGGCAGTTTCGGCTGACCGCAAACCCCACCAAAAGCAGCAAAGACCCCCAAAACCCCGCAGCGCGGGGAACTGTAGCCGCACATTGCACGACACAGTACCAGAAGCAGTGGCTGTTGGAGCGCGCCGCAAAGCACGGCTTTGCCCTGCGGGAGGAGGAATTTACCGTGACCCGGGTGCAGTGGCAGCACTTTGCCAAGCACGGCACCCGGCCGGTGACCCTGTTGGCAGTGACCTATGAGGGCATTTTGCAGGTGACCGATGCAGAGCAGTTCCGGGCACTGCTGTGTCAGGGCATGGGGCGCGGCAAGGCCTATGGCCTTGGACTGATGACCGTTATGCGCGGAGGAAACTGAGATGGACGAGATGCCGGGCATGATCCGGCCGGACCTGCAGGCGCTGCCGCAGGTGAAAGACCGGATGACCTTTCTGTATCTGGAACACTGCACCCTTGGCCGACAGGACGGCGCAATCACCGTTACAGACGAAAAAGGGATCGTTCAGATCCCGGCGGCGGGCATCTCGGTGCTGCTGCTGGGGCCGGGTACACGGGTGACCCACCGTGCCATGGAACTTATGGGTGACACGGGCGTGGGTGCTGTCTGGGTAGGTGAGCACGGTGTGCGGTATTACGCCCATGGCTGTCCCCTGACCACCCACTCGCAGCTGTTGCTGCGGCAGGCAGAACTGGTCAGCAACACCCGCAAGCACCTGGATGTGGTACGCAAGATGTATCAGCTCCGTTTCCCGGACGAAGATATCTCCCGGCTGACGATGCAGCAGCTGCGGGGACGCGAGGGCAGCCGTGTGCGGCAGGTATACCGCAAAGCTTCCAAGGATACCGGTGTTCCGTGGAGCGGCCGACTGTACCGCCCGGAGGATTTTGCATCGGGAGATGCCGTCAATCAGGCGCTTTCTGCCGGTCACGCCTGTTTGTACGGTCTGGCGCACGCGGTGATCGTGGCATTGGGCTGCGCCCCGGGTCTTGGCTTTGTTCATGTGGGGCACGAGTGCTCCTTTGTGTACGATATTGCCGACCTGTACAAGGCCGAGGTGACCATTCCCATCGCCTTTGAAGTGGCGGCACAGGCTCCGGACGACCTGCCGGCCGTAGTGCGCCGCCGGGTGCGGGATGCCATGGTAGAGCATCATATTCTGGAGCGCATGGTGCATGATATCCGGTATCTGCTCCTGAATGAGGATGAGCGGGAACAGGAGCCGGAAGCTGTTTATCTGTGGGACAACAAAGTGGGCACTGTGGCCAACGGCATCAATTATTTTGAAGAAGAGGGTGATGAAACATCGTAGTTCTCACCATGACGAACTGCCCGCCAAAACTGCGCGGGGATCTGTCCAAATGGTTGTGCGAGATCAACACGGGCGTTTATGTGGGCAATGTGAGCAGCCGCGTCCGATTCCATCATCGAATATGGAGCGCTGCGGGTCCGGGACGGTGTACCGGTGGAGGAGCTGACCATGCTGGTCTGCGTGGAAGAAAACGTTCCGGCAGAGATCACAGCCCTGACAGGACTCAGCGCTGCGGAATTGCAGCAGGGAACAGAACCACGGGAAGCGCTGAATAGCTTTTTGTTGTTTATTGGCAAAGACCCACTGGTGGGACATAATATTGCCTTTGATCTGGAGTTTCTGCGCATGACCTGCAAACGATATGGCTTTCCGGCACCGACCAACCGCCAGATCGACCTTGCACAACTTGCCCGCCGAAACCTTACAAGGATCGCAAATTATAAGCTGGTGACGCTGGCACAGCATTTTCAGCTGGCAGAAAAAGTGGAGCATCGCGCCCTGCCGGACTGCCGTCTGATACAACAGTTTTATTGCAAACTGAAGGAAACAGCGGTACAATAGCAACAGGAGGCACGGTGCTACGGGATCTTTTTAGTCTTTTCCCCGCATACGCGGGGGTGATCCCAACATGCTGGAAGAAATCGAGGACGTAAGCCACTTTTCTCCGCATACGCGGGGGTGATCCCTTGGCTTCCTTAGCTGCGTGGGTGTCTTTCTGCTTTTCCCCGCATACGCGGGGGTGATCCTGGCGTCGTCAAAGTGCCGGGCTATGAGCAGCTCTTTTCCCCGCATACGCGGGGGTGATCCTTTGGGCAAACCGTTTGATCGCTGGCACTAAGACTTTTCCCCGCACATGCGGGGGTGATCCCCACAAACCGGTGTACAGCATGGCGTACACGCCCTTTTCCCCGCATACGCGGGGCTTACAAAAAAGAACCACGGGCGCAACGGAAAGTGAAATGATATTTCTGGAAAGGAGAACTCTGCAATTTTATCGCCCGCCCAGGCTGCGATCAAGAATCCCCGCAAGTAATGGCGTAAGGGCTTGACCCGACACAAATAAAGCATAACAAACACCCCTCGGTTTCCTGCTGCGGAAGCCGAGGGGTGTTTTGCGTATTAAGGGTGGAACGAATGCGCACTGTGATTTTATTCGGCCTTCAGGCGGAGCAAAGTGCCGGACTTTTCAATGCGGTAAAAACCTGCGCTGCCGTCCACGCCGAACTGCAGCTGCAGCTTGAGCGAAGAGTGCGACAGCGCGCGCACCGAAGGCGCGATCCAGTGCACCAGTGCCAGCAGCAGCGGCAGGGTGACGACCAGCTCAGTGGCATCCTGCAGTGCGGCCCAGAACTTCGCAGTAGAGCAGCTGGTCCAGATCGATGCGGGAGATGCCGGTCTTGCAGTGCAGGATCAGGCTGCGCTGGTCGGCGCGGCGGCACTCGGCGATCACCGAATCCGTCAGACGGAAAAAGCTGTCCTCCCAGATGGGCTTGAGCTGGTAGAAGTAGGCACCCACCACATAGGATTCCACTGCAAACTCGGCGGAGGAAGTGAGAAAGATGATCTTGACGACGTTATCGTACTGCCGGATCTCCTTGGCAGCGGTAATGCCGTTTTCGGCCGGCATGATGACATCCAGAAACAGGATATCGTACCGGGTGCCCTTTTCGATCTCGGCCAGCAGATCCAGCGGGCTGTGAAAGGCTGTGCACTGGATCTGGACACAGCGCTGGGCGCGATATTTTTCCAGCAGGGCAGAGAGCTGGTCCAGAACTGTTTGGTCATCGTCGCAGAAGGCGATCTGGATCATAACGGGTTTAACACATCCTTTGTTCGCGTCAGCCAGAAATTACAGCTGGGCCTTGCCCATGCAGTAGGTCTGCAGCACATCGTAGTTGTCGTCCAGCACCACAAGGTCGGCATCCTTGCCGATCTGGATGGAACCCTTGCGGTCGTCCAGATGCAGGCAGCGTGCCGGGTTGATGGTGCAGGCGTTCAGTGCATAGTTGAAGGGCACCATGGCCTCCTCCACCAGAATGCGCAGGCCCTTGTTGATGTTCAAAGTGGAACCGGCCAGCGTGCCGTTGTCCAGATGGGCGCTGCCGTCCGGGTAGATGGTGATATGGTTGCCGCCAAAGATATACTCGCTGCCAATGGGGGTGCCCTTGGCCATCAGTGCATCCGAGATCATGATGGCGTAATCCGGGCCTTTGCTCATGAAGTAGTTGTTCAGGGCAGCAGGGGTGGAGTGGCAGCCGTCGCAGATGATCTCGCCGTACATGGTGCGGATGCGGTAGGCTGCGCCCACCAGACCGTTGGCGCGGTGGGCGAAGGGGGACATGCCGTTGTACACGTGGGTCATGGAGCGGGCACCGTTGGCATAGGCCAGCACGGCCTGCTCATAGGTGGCGGCACTATGGCCGATGCTGACCACCACGCCGTGCTCGGTCAGGTAATGGGTCAGTGCAAACCCTTCGTCGTGTTCCGGTGCAAGGGTCACATAGCGGATGTGGCCGCGTGCTGCCTGCTGGTAGTGCTTGAACTGCTCCACGCTGGGCTTTGCGATGTACTCCGGAGGCTGTGCGCCCTTGTACTTCATATCGAGGTAGGGGCCTTCAAAGTGGATGCCAAGGATCTCGGCACCTTCGTAGCTGCCCTCCATCACGTCGGCCACATTGGCCACGGCGTTGGTCAGCACCTCCACGCTCTGGGTGACGGTAGTGGCCAGAAAGCTGGTCACACCCTCAGAGACGATATGCTTTGCCCAGTAGCGCAGGCCCTCCGGCTTTGCGTCGTTGGTGTCGAACTCGTAGGCACCATGGCAGTGGATATCCATAAAACCGGGCACGATGCGCTTGGAGCCATAGTCCACATCGGCCTGCTTTTCACCATAGGGGAAGATGCCGGTGATCTTGCCCTGCTCCAGCTCGACTGCGGCAGAAATAAACTGGTCGGCGATCCATACTTTTTTGCTCTGGATGATCATATAATCAGCCCTCCGATATCATCATAAAACCTGCATATGCTGCACACGACAGCACAACCATTCTGCAGAAAAGTATAGCATTTTCTGGCGGGAATAACCAGCCTTCGCGCGCCTTTTCAAAAAAATTAAGCTGGAAAATGAAAAAACGATCGCAGTTTGCACAAAGAAATAGCGTAAAATCAGAAACCCGGAGCCTTTTTGAGCCGTTTTGGCCGAAAATAGGTTCCGGGTTTTGTGCATGATCTTTTCAGAGAGCTGTTTTGCAACAGCCCCTTAATATGAAGTAAGCCCCAGGCTTACATCCAAAGCCTGATCCACACGTTTCTGATCTTCCGGCGTGATCTGCCCGGCCCGCTCCCGCAGGCGGTGCTTATCCAGCGTGCGGATCTGTTCCAGCAGCACCACGCTGTCCTTGGCAAGGCCGGTATCCGCTGCCCGGATATTGATGTGGGTGGGCAGGCGGGCTTTGTCCAGCCGGGATGTAATGGCCGCAGCGATCACGGTAGGGCTGTGCCGGTTGCCGATCTCGTTCTGCACGATCAGTACCGGGCGCACGCCGCCCTGCTCCGACCCCACCACCGGCGAAAGATCTGCGTAAAAAACTTCTCCTCTGTGTACCTCCATGGAATCTCCCTCCCTGCATTTGGAGGATGCGCCCCGCTTATGTGATGCGTCCGGCGCATCTTCGTCTGATTTCAGTATGAGCCGGCTGCGCGCCGGTTATGCAGCGCAGGGGATATTCCATTGTATGCACAAAGGCTTACAGAGTTTCCAGTGTGCAGAAGGCCAGTGCCATGCCGCCCTCGTGGCTCAGAGAGAGCCGGGCGGCAAGGCCATGGGCCTGCATCCATTCCGCCGTCTGTCCGGAAAAATGATAGGCAGGTGCACCGCTTTCCAGCCGGACAGCCTCGATCTCACACAGGGAGAACGGCTCCCGCAGGCCGGTGCCTGCCGCCTTTAAAAAGGCTTCCTTGGCGGCAAAGTTGGCTGCGGCGCTGGCAAGCCGGTGGGCGGCGCTGCGCCCGGCGGGCAGCGGTTCGTCAAGGCTCAGCGCAGCGCGTTCGGCCTCGCCGTACACCCGGCGGATAAAGGCTGCAGCGTGTGCGCCGGTAAGGCTTTTTTCCAGATGCGCGATCTCGCACAGGTCGCAGCCGATGCCATACAGCATAAAGGCCCTCCTTCTGCCGCATTTGCGGCGGTGCAGGCCGTCAGCCTGCAAAATCAGGACCGGAAATTTTATGCAAACTGTGCAAATCCGGTCTGTTTAGCTTGAAGTTTCCTCGCAATTCGTGTACAATGAATGTAGTTCTTCCTAAGGGGGTGTATTCCGTGAGTGGCGAGACCGCTATTTTTTCGATCCACGACAAAAAGGACTATGAGATCCATGAGATCGTACAGCAGGTGTACGATGCTTTAAAGGAAAAAGGCTATAATCCGGTCAATCAGCTGGTGGGCTATATCTTGTCCGAAGACCCCACCTACATCACGACCTATAAAAATGCCCGTTCCATGATCCGCAAGGTGGATCGTGACGATCTGCTGCAGGCCATGCTGCGCAGTTATCTGAACGTCTGATATCGCTTGTCTGCTCATGCCCCGCCGTCGCTATGATGGCGGGGCTTTTTCATAATAGAATGCAGATGCCGTTTACCGTTACAGCCCCTCCGGTGAAAACGCAATTCAGAAAAATCCGCAGATCTTTCTGAATTGCAACTATATAAAATAAAATTTTCGCTGAAGATGGCCAGAGCGAAACGGAGGCCATTCCAACCGTTACGGTCGGAACGGCAGCGTAAAGATCTGGTTTACGACGACCTCATATTCCCACGGTTCCCGCACCTTGCGCAGCTGCTTTTCCAGCTTTTCGGCCCCCTCAAACTTGTGAATGAGGTAGAACCAGTGCCCCTTCATGCGGCTCACCGCGCACCCGGCGCTGCCGAACAGTTCGGAGTATCCGTGGTAGAGGTCGTCAAGGTATCCGCGCAGCTCTTCCCGTGCGGCCGGTGCGCCGCCGCGTGCTTCACGGAAGAGCGCCGGATCCGCAATGATGCCGCGCCCCACCATGATGCCGGACAGCTGCGGATACTGCGCTTCCAACGTGTGCAGGTCCGCAGCGGTGGTCACATCGCCGTTGTAGCACACGGGCATCCGGCACCCGGGCAGGGCGGCAGCAAAAGCGGCACGGTCGGCCTGCCCGCGGTAGAGCTGGCGCATCACACGCGGGTGGATGGTCAGCTCACAGATGGGATACCGGTTATAGATGTCCAGAATGGCAGCAAATTCTTCCGGCTTTTCCACGCCCAGCCGGGTCTTGACCGAGATAGGCCCTTCCGCATTGGCAAATACGGCGGCAAGAAAAGCGTCCAGCTTGACGGGGTCGCGCAGCATCCCGGAACCCTTGCCTTTGGCGGTGACGGTGCCGGAAGGACAGCCGAGGTTCAGGTTCACCTCGGTGTAGCCAAGGCCGCGCAGCTCGCCGATCATCCATGCGGCAAGTTCGCCGTCCTTTGCCAGCAGCTGCGGGATCACCGGTGCGCCGGGGTTTGCCGCAGGGGCAAGCTCGGCCATCTTCTTTTTAATGAGCACCCGGTTCTCCGGCGGGGAGATGAAAGGGGCATAGTAGCGGTCGGCATTGCCAGCAGGGCCGAACCATTTCTGGTGTGCCTGCCGCCACACCCGGTCGGTCAGGCCCTCCATGGGGGCAGCATAGTAATTCATGGGCAAATCTCCAAAGTGTTTGATAGGGATATTGTAACAAAAAACTCCCGCCCTGTGAAGTCACAGAACGGGAGAAGCGAGCTTTTTGAAAGATCAGTCTGCAAACAGCGGGGTGGACAGATAGCGGTCGCCGGTATCGGGCAGCAGGACCACGATGTTCTTACCGGCATTCTCCGGGCGCTTTGCCAGCTGCAGGGCAGCATAAACAGCAGCACCGGAGGAGATACCCACCAGCACGCCTTCCTTGTGGCCGATCAGACGGCCGGTGGCAAAGGCATCGTCGTTCTCCACGGCGATGATTTCGTCATACACCTTGGTGTCCAGTACGTCCGGCACAAAGCCCGCGCCGATGCCCTGGATTTTGTGTGCGCCTGCGGTGCCCTTGCTCAGCACAGGAGAGGAAGCAGGCTCTACAGCCACCACCTTGACGTTCGGTTTTTTGCTCTTCAGGTACTGGCCCACACCGGTCACGGTGCCGCCGGTGCCCACGCCTGCCACAAAGATATCCACCTTGCCATCAGTATCCTCCCAGATCTCGGGGCCGGTGGTCTCGATGTGGGCCTGAGGGTTGGCCGGGTTCACGAACTGGCCGGGGATGAAGGAATTCGGGATCTCCTTTGCCAGCTCATCGGCCTTGGCAATGGCACCCTTCATGCCTTTGGCACCCTCGCTCAGCACCAGCTCTGCACCGTAAGCCTTCATCAGCTGGCGGCGCTCCACGCTCATGGTCTCGGGCATCACGATGATGATGCGGTAGCCCTTGGCGGCTGCCACAGCGGCCAGACCGATGCCAGTATTGCCGGAGGTAGGCTCAATGATCACGGAACCTTCCTTCAGCAGGCCCTTTTCCTCGGCATCATCGATCATCTTTTTGGCGATGCGATCCTTGACAGAACCGGCCGGATTGAAGTATTCCAGTTTGGCAATGATGTGGGCAGGCAGCTCCTGCTCCTTTTCAATGTGGGTCAGCTCCAGCAACGGAGTATGACCGATCAGCTGATCTGCGGCAGTATAAATCTTGCTCATTGTAGTTTCCTCCCTGATACAGTTATGGGCACATGTGCCCTGCTGGACGACCTGGTTCCAAAACCTTTATACCAACATTGTTTGTGGGTTTGATGGTATTATAGACCCGTTCTGTGCGGTTGTCAATGGATTTTTTGAAAAAAGTGGGATTGAAATATTATTTACCCTGTTGTATAATAGGTTAAAAACTCAATCTATAACCAACAAAGGAAGTACACTATTATGATCGTGTCCACCAAAGGGCGCTATGCACTGCGCGTGATGATCGACCTTTCCGAGCATCAGTCTGAAAAATATGTCCCTCTCAAGGAGATCGCTGCCCGGCAGGAGATCTCGGAAAAATATCTGGAAAACATCCTTAAGGTGCTGGTGCAGAACGGCTTTCTGGAGGGCTTGCGCGGCAAGGGCGGCGGCTACCGGCTCACCCGCAGCCCGGATCAGTACACCGTGGGCGAGATCCTGATGCTGACCGAGGGCAGCCTTGCGCCGGTGAGCTGCCTGACCCCCAATGCGACCCCCTGCTCCCGCATGGCAAACTGCCGCACCTACGAGATGTGGAAGGGGCTGGACGATCTGATCTCCAACTACTTCGGCAATATCACGCTGGCCGATCTCGCCCGGCCTGATCAGGCCGGAAATGATTATGTGATCTGATATGACAATAATCGAGTGGACTATAATTGCCATGATTTCATTGATTGCTCTATGCATCCTCGGTGCCTTTGTGGCTGCTATCCTTGCAGCTGTTTGGGGAGAAGACAAGGGACACGCAGGCGAAATGCAAATTTACAATGTACTGGAACAACTTGAAGGGCAAAAAGCAATTATATCCAACTGTTATCTGCCGCTAAAAGATAGCGGAACCACAGAAGTTGATTTAATCTTAATTCATGAATCGGGTATCTATGTGATTGAATCAAAAAACTATAGCGGCTGGATTTTTGGCAGTGAGAATCATAAGTATTGGACGCAAAGTTTGCCAAACCATAGCGGACAAGCCGAAAAGTATCAGTTTTATAACCCGCTTTGGCAAAACGAAACGCACGTACGATGCTTGAAAAGCTTATTGCAGAACAATGAAGTTCCATACTATTCTTATGTGGTCTTCGGCAACAACTGTGAGATAAAGAACTTACATTTAGTGAGCAACCGGCATCGCGTAACTTATTATAGATACCTTTTAGGGGAATTATCTGAGAACGCAAGAAGCGTTGGCAGGTGTTTGACTGACGAACAGATAAATGCTTTTTATGCACTACTTCTTAAGTTTACAGACGCATCAGTTGAACAGAAAGCAAGACATATAGAAGAGGTTCGAGCAAAACACTACCCCATTATCCAACCAGATGGAACATGGACATGTCCGCAATGCGGAGGACGGTTGGTTCCTCGGGTGGCCAGACGGGGCTCTGGAGCCGGAAAAACATTTTGGGGCTGTTCGAACTATCCAAAGTGCCATTTCATCTATAATGAATAGTCTTTTGACGCACCGGAAAACCGGTGCGCCTTTTTTTGCACAGTTCTCGGCGAAATGTGCAATTTTTCTTATCCAGAATCACGGTTGATGGATTGGGGCTCCTGCGGTATACTTTACCCTTGATGTGTCCATTTACGCTTTTGATCGAGGAAAGGGGAACTTTACTACGAAATATATTTTTCAGTTCGCGCGCATTCTTGCGTTTTGTTTTTTGGGCGAGATCCTTCATGTAGTGCTGCCGCTGCCGGTCCCGGCCAGCGTCTACGGTCTGGTGCTGCTGCTGGCAGCGCTGAACTTCAAGCTGGTAAAGCTGGACGATGTGAAAGAGGTTGGAACCTATCTCACAGGCATCTTCCCGCTGTTGTTCGTGCCCGCTGCCGCCGGTGTGATGGAACTGTGGGCAGAGATGGGCGAGATGCTGTTGCCCATCCTCGTTGCTATTATCCCGGTCACTGTGCTGGTGATGGTGAGTGCAGGCAAGACCACGCAGGCCCTGACCGGCCGCAAGAAAAAGGAGGCTGACAATGACGCAGCTGCTGAATGATTTTTTGTCCGGCTCCGCAGCATGGGGCGTTCTGCTTACGCTGGCCGCGTTTGCACTGGGCACCCTTATCAATAAGGTGACAGGCAAAGCCATTTTTAACCCGCTGCTGCTGGGCAGCATCTTTGTGATCATCTTTCTGTCGGTGTGCAGCATCCCGTATGCGGACTACAAGGCCAGCGCGGCACCGGTGAACTATCTGCTGCTGCCCGCCACCGTGGCACTGGCCATTCCGCTGTATGAAAAGATCGACCTGCTGAAAGAGAACGCCGCCGCCATCATTGCGGGTATCTCGGTGGGCACGCTGGTGAGCCTTGGCAGCGCACTGGCGCTTGCACTGGCGCTGGACCTGACCCGTGAGCAGTATGCCACCCTGCTGCCCAAATCCGTGACCACCGCCATCAGCATGGATGTGGCCGCTGAGCTGGGCGGCATTGCTGCCCTGACCGGTGCGATCGTCATTGTTACCGGCATCGTGGGAGCGCTGCTGGCTGAGACGGTGTGCAAGATGTTCCACATCACCGACCCCATCGCCAAGGGCGTGGGCATCGGAACTTCGGCCCATGCCGTGGGCACCAGCAAAGCCCTGCAGATGGGCGAGGTGGAAGGTGCCATGAGCGGCCTTTCCATTGCGGTGGCCGGTGTGCTGACCGCAGTGCTCTGCCCGGTGTTTGTGAACCTGATCCGGTAAAGGATTTAAAATAGCCGCTCTGGCTTTTTTCAGTAGAATTTATTTATTGATCCGGGAACCTCAGTTTACAACAAAAATGAGATAGGCAACCCCTTTCGGGGGAGTCTATCTCATTTTTTTGTTGAGGCTGTTTTTATACGCCGCTGTGTTCCCGTTCATCCTTCAGGATGGCCGTCACGCTCTGCATGGTGCTTACTGCACGATGCAGTTCTTCGTCGCCAAGCTCTGCACGCAGGCGGGCGTAACAGCGCTGCATGAACGCGCGCTCCTCCGCCATCAGCTCCACAGCCTTGCTGGAAAGCTCCACATAGGTGCGGCCCGCTTCACGGTCGGTCTTCCATGCCACAAAGCCATTGTCCTGCAGCTTTTCAACGGCCTTGGAAAGCTCTGTCACCTTCAGGCCCATAACGGCAGCAAGGTCAGCCAGATAAACCTTACTGTCCGGGTGCTGTTCGGCCTGCATCTTGATGTAATATAAGATCAGGTAATCCGCCCGCTGGATGGTGCTGAACACCTTGTCGATATCAAAATTGTGCAGGAAGAACCATTCTTCCGGGTGATGTTTCAGTTCCACGCTCATCATGCATCCTCCCTGTTATTCCCGCTCATTGCGGCGGATATATTCGTGGGTGCCGCCAAGGCTCTTGTAGGCCGGGCGGATGATCTTGTTTGCGCTGAGCAGCTCTTCAATGCGGTGGGCGCTCCAGCCCATCACGCGGGCCACGGCGAACAGCGGCGTGTACAGCTCCATGGGGATGCCCAGCATATCGTACACAAAGCCGCTGTAGAAGTCCACATTGGGGCTGACACCCTTAAAAATTTTGCGCTCCTCCGCGATCAGCTGCGGGGCCATGTGCTCGATCTTGTTGTAAAGGGCAAGGTCCTTGTCGCGGCCTTTCTCGTGGGCCAGCTGTTCCACATAGCCCTTGAATACCACCTCACGGGGGTCACTGAGGGAGTACACCGCGTGGCCCATGCCGTAGATCAGGCCTTTGCGGTCAAATGCTTCGCCGTGCAGCAGTTTTTTCAGGTAGGCTTCCAGCTCTTCATCGTCCTCGGTGTCGTGCAGGTTTTCGCGGATGTTCTGCATCATCTGCATCACCATCAGGTTGGCACCGCCATGGCGCGGGCCTTTGAGGGAGCACAGGGCAGCCGCCATGGCCGAGTAGGTATCGGTGCCAGACGAAGTGACCACGCGGGTGGTAAAGGTGGAGTTGTTGCCGCCGCCGTGCTCGGCGTGCAGCAGCAATGCCACATCCAGCACGCGGGCTTCCAGCTCGGTGTACTTCATATCCGGGCGCAGCATCCGCAAAAAGTTCTCTGCGGTGGAAAGCTCCGGGTCCGGCCGGTGGATGTACATGCTGCCGTCTTTTTCGTAGTGGTTATAGGCATGGTAGCTGTACACGGCCAGCATGGGGAAGATGCCGGCCAGCTGGATGCTCTGGCGCAGCACATTGGAAATTTCCAGATCACCGGCCTTGGGGTCGTAGGATGCCAGTGTGAGCACGCTGCGGGCCATGGAGTTCATGATATCGTGGCTGGGGGCCTTCATGATCACATCACGGGTAAAGTTGGTGGGCATGGTGCGGCACTCGCCCAGCACGCGGCAGAACTCTTCCAGCTTTTCCTGCGTGGGCAGCTCACCAAACAGTAGCAGATAGCCCGCTTCCTCAAAGGCAAAGCGGCTGCCGGACGACCCGCGGATCAGGTCTTTCACGTCGTAGCCGCGGTAGAGCAGCTGACCGTCGGCAGGCTTTTTCACCCCGTCCACATACTGGAAGGCGCGGATATCGGAGATATTGGTCAGGCCCGCCAGCACGCCCTTGCCGTTTTCGTCGCGCAGGCCCGCTTTAACGCCAAACTCCTTGTACAGGTCCTTGCTGATGCGGTCGTGTTCGGCGCACAGCGGCTGCTGCTGGTCGAAGTATCCCATTACGTTCTGCAGATGATCCATTGGTAGTTGCTCCTTTCCCATTGCCGTCAGCTTGCGCTCACTTGGCAGGCCATCAGGAAGTTTTCTCTGCGAACAGCCCGGAACTTCGGTCCCGCCCTACTGCCTGTGGCAGCAGGGTACCACCCCCAGGACATTCGCTGGAGAAACTTCCTGCCGTCCTGCCCGAAAAAACCGTATTGATTCGGGACGGCATTCACTTACATTCAGAATACTCTTTAAGATTACAAAAAGGATATTTCGGTGTCAAGGTACTGTTTGTAAATAAAAAAAGAACAAAATCGGAAAGCTGCCGGGTGCGCATTTGCCCTTTAGCGCAGGGACAGTTTTTGAGACGGTAACGCACAAATAAGGCATCTTCCAGCCGGATCTCAGGGGACTGGCAACAAATAAAGCCACGACGAAACCGCATTTGTAAACGGTTCATCGTGGCTTTTTGTCATATCGGAGTGGCGAGACTCGAACTCGCGGCCTCCTGCTCCCAAAGCAGGCGCGCTACCAACTGCGCAACACCCCGGCATCCGGCGGCACTGCTGCACCGCCGGAATATAGTATATCGTTTTTGGAGCGGTTCGTCAATAGCGGCGTGGCCCTGCCATGCCTTTAATTAAAGGAGCGGAAGCCCTTGCCGATGATCTCACTGGAATTGACGATGGTGATAAAGCTCCGGGGGTCGTTCTCCCGCAGGAAGTTGCGCAGCTGCAGGGCCTGACGGCGGGTCAGCACCGTCACCAGCACGCTCAGCTCGTGGTGGGTGTAAGCGCCGTAAGCCTTTTCCACGGTAGCGGAACGGTTCATTTCCTTGATGATGAAGTCCAGAATGGGCTGCGGGTTGGACGTCACGATGGTGCACACCTTGCGCAGGCGGATGTTCTCGATGGCGCCGTCCACCACAAAGCTCTTGCCGATCAGGCCAAGGATGCAGTAAAGGCCGGTGCCCATGCCGAACCGCCATGCCGCCGCCAGCACAATGAGGATATCGCTGACCATCAGGGCTTTGCCGATCTCCATAGAGGTATATTTTGCCAGAATCAGGGCCACAATATCCGTACCGCCGGTGGATGCACCGATGTCGAACACGATCGCCGCACCCAGAGCCGGCAGGAACACGGCGAACACCAGATCCAGCATGGCATCGCCGCTCATGGAAACGTTGACGGGATAGAGCCACTCGCACACCGACACAAAAAAGGACAGCGCAAAGGAAGAATAGATCGTCCAGCCCATGGTCTTGATGCCCAGAAAGACGAAGCCCAGCACCACCAGAATCAGGTTGATGATCCACATAAAGCCGCCCACGTTGATCTTAGGGAACAGGTCTGCCAGCAGAATGGACAGGCCCGAGGTGCCGCCAAATGCAAAATGATTGGGATTTTTAAAGTAAACGATGCCGACCGCCGTCAGGATCAGGCCGAGATTCAGCTCACCGAAGAAATTTAAATTCTTCAGCATATTTTTCCTGCTGAACGCTTCTTTTAAACTGTTCATGGGGTTCCTCCTATTTTAAACACGGCAAAATGCGCTGTATGCCATGCAAAAATATACTCTCCTTGCACGGCGGTGTCAAGGGATAGGGAAAAAGTTGTGGAAAACAACATGAATTGGGGATTTTTCGGATGGGAGAACTCCTTCAGTCAAAGCCTGACGGCTTTGCCAGCTCCCTCGGGGAGGGAAGCCTTTGGCAAAGAGGAAAAGCTTTACCGTACTGCCAAGGGCCCCATCTCTGAGGGGGCTGTCACCGAAGGTGACTGGAGGAGTTAAGCTCCCCCTCTCGGGGGAGCTGGCGAGCGTATGCGAGACTGAGAGGGTTTTCTCTTGAAGAAATCGGCAGAATAGTGTATTATATAGTATTATGGAACATATAGGCACTTTGTGCCTTTGACAGGGGGAAAACACATGGCAGATAAAAACTTTCTGACCGACATCATCGACGCTGATCTGGCCGAGGGCAAGATCAGCGAGATCCATACCCGCTTCCCGCCCGAGCCCAACGGCTACCTGCACATCGGCAGTGCCAAGGCCATCTACATCAACTGGTCCATTGCAAACCAGTACGGCGGTAAGTTCAACCTGCGTCTGGACGACACCAACCCTGCCCGCGAGGGTGAGGAGTACGTGAACAGCATCATCGAGGATCTGCACTGGCTGGGTGCCGACCCCAACGGCGGCATCTTCTACGGCAGCGACTACTTTGATAAATGCTACGAGTATGCCGAAAAGCTCATCATGGAGGGCAAGGCCTACGTGGACGACCTGACCCGCGATGAAATGCGCGAGTACCGCGGTGCCGATGCCGGCAAGCCTTCCCGTCCCTCTCCGTGGCGTGACCGCACCCCGGAAGAGAATCTGGATCTGTTCCGCCGGATGCGTGCCGGTGAGTTCCAGGAGGGCGAAAAGACCCTGCGTGCCAAGATCGATCTGGCCAGCCCCAACATGAACATGCGTGACCCGGCTATCTACCGCATCAAGTACGCCGAGCATCACCGTCAGGGCAGCAAGTGGTGCATCTACCCGATGTACGACTTCGCACACCCCATTCAGGATGCCATTGAGGGCATCACCCACAGCATGTGCAGTCTGGAGTTCGAGAACCACCGTCCGCTGTACAACTGGGTCATCGAGAACATCTTCGGCACTGCCTTCCCCAAGCAGCGTGAGTTTGCACGCCTGAACATGACCAACACCGTCATGAGCAAGCGCTACCTGCGTGAGCTGGTGGAAATGGGCATTGTGGACGGCTGGGACGACCCCCGTATGCCCACCCTGTGCGGCCTGCGCCGCCGTGGCTACACCCCAACCTCCATCTTCACCTTTGTGCGGGAGGCCGGCATTTCTAAATCCGACAACCTGATCGACATGCGCCAGCTGGAAGCCTGCATCCGCAGCGAGCTGGACCTGACCGCTCAGCGCCGCATTGCCGTGCTGGACCCCGTAAAGCTGATCGTAGACAACTACCCGGAGGACAAGACCGAGTACTTTGATGTAGCCAACAACCCCAACCGCGAAGCCAACGATACCACCACCCGCAAGGTGGCCTTTACCAAAGAGCTGTGGATCGAGAATGAGGACTTTGCCGAGGTGCCGCCTCCCAAGTTCAAGCGCCTGACCATTGGCGGTGAGGTGCGTCTGATGGGCGCTTACATCGTCAAGTGCACCGGCGTGGAGAAGAATGCCGACGGCAGCATTGCCGCCATCCACTGCACCGCCGACCTCGAGACCGGCAACGGCAATCCCGCCGACGGCCGCAAGGTCAAGGGCACCATCCATTGGGTGAGTGCCGCCCATGCCGTGGATGCCGAGGTGCGCCTGTACGACAAGCTGTTCACCGAGGCCAACATGAACGCCATCCCCGAGGGCAGCGATTACAAGGACTACCTGAATCCGGAAAGCGTTGTTGTGTGCAAGGGCTGCAAGCTGGAAGAAAGCCTGAAGGACGCAAAGCCCGGTGAGAAGTTCCAGTTCGTGCGCACCGGCTTCTTTACCCCGGACTCCAAGAACCCCGGCGTTTACAACCGCGTCGTCACCCTGCGCGACAGTTTCAAACCCGCAAAGTAAAAAATATATCACGTCAAAAGGGAGCATTTGATCTTTTATGAAGAAACTCACCCGGAATGTTATCATCATGGCTGTTGTCACTGTCATTATGGCAGTTGTGCTCGGCCTGTACATCAAGTACACCGGCACTGTGCCCGCTGCCGACAACGCCGCCAGCCTGACGGATGGCATCTATACGTCCAGCGCTCAGGGCTGCCTGAGTGATGTGACCGTCACCGTCACCGTCACCGGCGGCCGGGTGACCGGTGTGGAGATCGATGCATCCGGCGAGACTCCCGAACTGGGCGGCATCGCTGCTGAAACTCTGGCAGACCAGCTGACCAAGGCCGGTTCCACCAGCGGTGTGGACGCTGTTGCCGGTGCTACCATGACCAGCGACGCTGTGTTCACCGCCATGGACGACTGCCTGAGTCAGGCAGAGTAAAGACTCGAAAGACCGGCATGGCTCACAGCTCTGCCGGCCTTTTTTCTTAAAATATAGCACAAGGAGAGGGAACATTATGGGCGTATTATCCAATCTGGAACCAGCTTCGGTTTTTTATTACTTTGAGGAGATCTGCGGCATTCCGCACACCTCCCACCACGAAAAGGCACTGAGCGACTACTGCGTGCAGTTCGCCAAGGCCCACGGCCTTGCCTGCCGTCAGGACGAGATGGGCAATGTGCTCATCAAGGCACCGGCCACACCCGGATACGAGAAGGAGCCGGGCCTGATCCTGCAGGGCCATCTGGACATGGTGGGCGACAAGACCGCCGACTGCCCGCTGGATCTTGAGAAGGATGCCATCCACCCGGTCGTAGACGGCGGCTATGTGTGCGCCGAGGGCACGACCCTTGGCGGCGACGACGGCATTGCCGTGGCCTATGCGCTGGCTGTTCTGGATGCAAAGGACATTCCCCACCCTGCGCTGGAGGTCGTGCTGACCGTCTGCGAGGAGGTGGGCCTGCTGGGTGCGTCTGCCATGGATTTTTCCGACCTTGAGGGCCGCCTGCTCCTCAACATCGACTCAGAGGAAGAAGGCGTGCTCACCGCAGGCTGTGCGGGCGGACGCCGCGTCGAGTGCCATCTGCCCATCACCCGTGCGGCTGTGACCGGCACCGCCGTGAAGGCGGACATCGCGGGACTTGCGGGAGGGCACTCCGGCACCGAGATTCACAAAGGCCGCGCCAACGCCATCGCTCTGCTGGGGCGCTACCTGACCCTGCTGTCTGACCACGGTGCAGAGTACGCTGTGCTCACCCTCTCCGGCGGTGCAAAGGAAAACGTCATCCCGAAAGAAAGCAGCGTTACGCTGGTGCTGCCCGCCGGTATCACCGAAGCCGTGCGCGCTGCCGGGGCAGACTTTACCGCGCAGATGAAAGCAGAATTCGGCACTGCTGACCCGGGCATCCGCCTGCAGCTCACCGAGGAGGGCTGCGGAGAATACGATGCACTGGATGCGAACTCCGCCGAGCGTCTGCGCAAAGCCCTGCTGCTGATGCCCTGGGGTGTGCAGAGCATGAGCATGGATGTGCCCGGCCTTGTGGAGACCTCGCTGAACCTCGGCGTGGCCGAGATGAGCGGCACCGAAGCCATCCTGCGGTTTGCCATCCGCAGCTCGGTGCCCTCGGCCAAGGAGCTGCTGAGCTGCAAGGTACAGTCTCTCACCGAGCTGCTGGGCGGCAGTGTGCGGTTCCACGGTGACTATCCTGCGTGGGTCTATGCCCGCGAAAGCGCCCTGCGCGACCGCTGCGTAGCTGTGTACGAGGCGCAGTACGGCGAAAAGCCCCAGATCGTGGCGCTGCATGCGGGTCTGGAATGCGGCATCCTCTCGGGCAAGATCGAAGGGCTGGACTGCATCTCCTTCGGCCCGAACCTGCTGCACGTCCACACCCCCAACGAGCGCGCCGACATTGCATCAGTGGCCCGTGTGTGGGAATACCTGAAGGCTATTCTGGCTTACAAAGAGTAAAATCTGTACATAAAAAATACGCCGTGCATTGCTGCACGGCGTATTTTTTACGGCATATCAGTCCAAATACTTGATCTTGCCCGGCTCAATGCCCTTGATGCCAAGGCCCGGCTCGTTGGAAACAGTGATGTCTTTTTCGTTGAACACTGCACCGCCGAGGATGGGGTCCTCACTGCACAGCACGGGGCCGTCCAAATCCACGCGGGTGATGATCTGCTTTGCGCAGGCCAGATGCACGGCGGCATTCACGCTGATCTTGGCTTCCAGCATACAGCCGATCATGCACTCCACGCCGTACACCTCGGCAGCGGATGCGATCTTGAGGGCGTTGTACAGGCCGCCGCACTTCATCAGCTTGATGTTCACGAGGTCTGCGGCTCCCATCTGCATGATGGTCAGTGCGTCCTGCGGGGAGAACACGCTCTCGTCGGCCAGCACCGGCACATAGGAGCGCTCGGTAACATACTTCAGGCCTTCAAAATCGTGGGCCTTGACCGGCTGCTCCACGAATTCGAGATCAAGGCCCTTCTCCTGCATTCCGTTCAGGATGCGCACAGCTTCCTTGGGGGTCCAGCCCTGATTTGCATCGATGCGGATGCAGGTCTCCTTGGGCACAGCACCGCGGATGGCGCTCAGGCGTGCAATATCCTTTTCCGGCTCTTTGCCCACCTTGACCTTCAGGCAGTCGTAGCCGCGGTCGATGGCGTTCAGGGCATCGCGCACCATCTCTTCGGGGTCGTTGACGCTGATGGTGATGTCGGTGACGATGGACTTCTTTGCGCCGCCCATCAGCTTGTACACAGGGATTTTGTACAGCTGGCCGTACAGATCCCACAGGGCCATATCCACAGCAGCCTTGGCGCTGGTGTTCTTCTGGATGCAGGCATTCAGTGCGATCATCAGGTCTTCAAAGTCGTCCACATCGCGGCCGATGATGGTCTTTGCGATATGGTCGCGGATGGCACCGATGATGGCACCGGTGGTGTCGCCGGTGATCACACCGGTGGGAGGTGCCTCACCATAACCCACAGCGCCGGTGTCGGTGTGGATCTCTACGATCACATCCTCCACGCTGCTGACCGAGCGCAGGGCCGTCTTAAAAGGCACGCGCAGCGGCACGGAGATCAGACCGAGACGTACTTCCGTGATTTTCATGCAAAAACCTACCCCTTTCGATAAAAAAATATTGCCAGATTATGAAATCTATGGTAGTATTGTATACGAAATTGTCGATATTGTAAAGACAATTGTCCGCAAAAAATTGCACAAAAAGAAAGGGGATTGGGTTCATGATCACAAACGGTTTCACCTACATCGCCGTGCTGGTGTTCATTGCCGCACTGCTGGTGTGGCTGCAACGCTACACGAAGTCGAAATTCTTCGACTATGCACCACCTATCGTTCTGCTGTACCTCATTACCATGATTCTCTGCACGCTGGGTGCATGGGACATGGAGGCCACCAAGCCTGCCTACTCCGTGCTGAAAAACAACCTGCTGTATGCAATGATCTTCCTGATGCTGCTGCGCTGCGACATCCGCAAGATCATCAAGCTGGGTCCCAAGATGCTGGGCGGCTTCTTTGCCGCTTCCGTCTCCATCTCGTTGGCCTTCATTGCCACCTTCGCCATCATGAAGGGGCCCCTTGGCTCCGAAGCATGGAAGGCACTGGGCGCTCTGTGCGGCAGCTGGATGGGCGGCTCCGGCAACATGATCGCCGTGCAGGCTGCGCTGGACATCGGCGAAGCTGACATGGCCTACGCACTGGTGGTGGACTCCATTGACTACTCCATCTGGGTCATGTTCCTGCTGTGGGCCATCAACCTTGCTCCCAAGTTCAACAAGTGGGTCAAGGCCGACACCACCACGCTGGATGAAGTGTCCCGCCGTCTGGAAGAGGACGCAAAGGGCAACGAGGATAAGGCCAGCTTTGTCAACCTGATCTTCCTGCTGGGTCTGGCTCTGGTGATCTCCGCCTTCGGTCAGGATATCGGCGCAGCCCTGAACGGCGCAATGCCCTTCCTGGACAAGGCCACCTGGACCGTCCTGCTCATCACGTTGTCCGGCCTGATCGGCGCTGTCACCCCCGTGGGCCGCATGGCAGGCAGCACCGAGCTGTCCAACCTGCTGCTGTACTCCGTGGTGGCATTGCTTGCCTCCCGCGCAAGCTTCCTGGAGCTGACCGATGCACCCGCATGGATCCTGGCAGGCTTTATGATCCTGGCCATCCACGGCATCATTCTGGTGCTGCTGGCAAAGATCTTCCATCTGGATATGTTCACCTGCGGTGTTGCATCTCTGGCAAACATCGGCGGTTCCGCATCCGCTCCCATTCTGGCTGGTGCCTACAGCGGCGCTCTGGTGCCTGTTGGCGTTCTGATGGCTCTGATGGGCTACGTCATTGGCACGGCAGGCGGCCTGATTACCGCAAATATCATGTCTCTGCTGGCATAACAAATACTGCAAAAAAGGGGCTGTTGCATGTGCAACAGCCCCTTTTCTTATACGATTTTTTGCTTAGCCGCCCAGATATGCGCTGCGCACGCGCTCGTTGGTCAGCAGTTCGGCACCAGTGCCCTCCATGACCACACGGCCCGTCTCAAGGACGTAGGCACGGTCTGCCACGGAAAGAGCCATCTGTGCGTTCTGCTCCACCAGCAGGATGGTCATGCCTTCCTTGTGCACGTTCTGGATGATGTCGAAGATCTCCTGCACCAGCAGCGGCGAAAGGCCCATGGAAGGCTCGTCCAGCATCAGCATGGAAGCGTTGCTCATCAGTGCACGGCCCATAGCCAGCATCTGCTGCTCGCCGCCGGACATGGTACCGGCCAGCTGCTTGCGGCGCTCCTTCAGGCGGGGGAACAGCTCAAACACCTTTTCCTTGTTGGGTGCAATGGTGGAAGCAGGCTGGGTGTATGCACCCATGTCCAGATTTTCTTCCACGGTCATGTGCAGGAACACATGACGGCCTTCCGGCACATGGGCAAGGCCCGCTTCCACGATCTTGTGGGCGCGCATGCCCTTGATGCTGCTGCCCTTGTACAGGATGTCGCCGGTCTTGGGCTTCAGCAGGCCGGAAATGGTCTTCAGGGTGGTGGATTTGCCAGCACCGTTGGCACCGATCAGGGTGACGATCTCGCCCTGATCCACCTCGAAGGAGATGTCCTTGACGGCGTGGATGTTGCCGTAATAGACGTTGATGTTATCAACTTTCAGTAACGTATCAGCCATGGCTTAGCCCTCCTTCTTGCCCAGATAGGCTTCGATGACCTGCGGGTTGTTGCGGATCTCATCCGGCGTGCCCTTGGCGATGATGCGGCCGAAGTTCAGCACGGCAATGCCCTCGCAGATGCCCATGACCAGGCTCATATCATGCTCGATCAGCAGCACGGCGATGTTGAACTCGTCGCGGATGCGGCGGATGGTCTCGGTCAGCTCTGCAGTCTCGGAGGGATTCATACCGGCAGCAGGCTCGTCCAGCAGCAGCAGCTTCGGGCTGGTGGCCAGTGCACGCATGATCTCCAGACGGCGCTGTGCGCCGTAGGGCAGGCTGCCTGCCTGCACATTGGCGAGGTCTGCCATGTGGAAGATATCCAGCAGCTCCAGAGCACGCTCGGTGCACTTCTTCTCTTCCTTCCAGTAGTTGGGCAGGCGGATCAGCGAAGATGCCAGATTGTACTTCATGGACTCGTGCAGGCCCACCTTGATGTTATCGATCACGCTCAGTTCCTTGAACAGGCGGATGTTCTGGAAGGTACGGGCCACGCCCATGCGGTTGACCTGATAGGTCTTTTTGCCGGCGGTGGGCATACCATCGATCAGGATGGAGCCGCGGGTGGGCTGGTAGACGTTGGTCAGCAGGTTGAACACGGTGGTCTTACCGGCACCGTTGGGGCCGATCAGACCGGTGATCTCGTTGCGGCCGATCATCAGGTTGAAGCCATCCACGGCGGTCAGACCACCGAAGTCGATGCCCAGCTCACGCACGTCCAGAATGGGCTTTTTGTCCATGTCGCGGTCGGTCAAAAAGCCGCCGGAGGGCACACTGTGCAGCTTAGTCTGGTATTCACTCATGGTCTTTGCCCTCCTTTGCTTTCTTCTGGAACAGTTCGCCGTTCATGATCTTTTCCACAATGCGGCTCATGGAGAAGTCGTAGCTGCCAAGCAGGCCGCCCGGACGGAAGATCATCATGAGAACCAGCACCAGTGAGTAGACTACCATGCGGTAGCTGTCAAAGCTGCGGGTCGCCTCGGGCAGGATGGTAAGCACGGTCGCGGACAGGATAGAGCCCAGCATGGAGCCCATGCCGCCCAGAACCACCATGACCAGAATTTCGATGGACTTCATGAAGCCGAAGGTGGAGGGGTCCAGAACGCCCAGATAGCAGGCGTACAGGCCGCCGGCCAGACCGGCAAAGGCGGCGGAGAATGCAAAGGCCATGACCTTATAATAAGTAGTCTGGATGCCGCAGCTTTCGGCAGCGATCTCGTTATCGCGGATGGCCAGCACGGCACGGCCGTGGCGGCTCTTCATCATGGCGTGGATGGCAAAGCAGGTAATGACCACGCAGATGAACACATTGGCGAAGTTAGAATACTTGGGGATGTTCTTCAGGCCCTTGGCACCGTAGAACAGCTTGAAGCCCAGCACATCATCGATGTTGTTCAGGGTGATGCGGATGATCTCGCCAAAGCCCAGCGTCAGGATGGCCAGATAATCACCGGTCAGGCGCAGAGCAGGAATGCCGATCAGCACGCCGAACAGGCCCGCCACGATGCAGGCCAGCACCAGACCCACGACAAAAGCGACACCGGAGGGCAGATTGCTGTATTTCGTGAACAGGGCACAGGTGTAAGCACCCACGGCCATGAAACCGGCGTGGCCCAGCGGCAGCTGGCCCAGATAACCGGTGGCAACGTTCAGCGAGACAGCCAGAATGATGTTGATGCCCACGGTGAGAAGCACCTTGTTCTGGTAGGTGGACAGCACGTTCTGGGTGAGGAAGGACAGGCCCACGAACAGCAGAGCCACCAGCACGGCGTTCATCAGGTAGCGCACGGGCATTTTGAGCGTTTTGCGTTTGGTATTCATCTTCATGCCCTCCTTACACCTTTTCCTGAACCTTGCGGCCAAGGAAGCCGGTGGGCTTGACCAGCAGCACGATGATCAGGATCGCAAACGTGACGGCATCCTTCCATGCGGAAAGGCCGATGGCGGAAACAAAGCACTCACACAGGCCGATGGCGATGCCGCCGATCATGGCACCGGGGATGGAGCCGATGCCGCCCAGAACGGCTGCAACGAAGGCCTTCAGGCCAAGCATGGAGCCCATGGTGGGGGTCGCCTGCGGGTAGCTGCAGCAGTACAGCACCGAGCCGATACCGGCCAGTGCGGAGCCCACCGCAAAGGTAAAGGAAATGGTGCTGTTGACGTTAATGCCCATCAGGCGGGCAGCGTCCATATCCTCAGACACGGCACGCATGGCCTTGCCGAGCTTGGTCTTCTGCACAAGGAAGGTGAGCACCAGCATGGACAGCACCGTGACCAGCAGGGTGATGACAGAGGTGAGACCCAGCGGCACGGAGCCGATGTGGAAGGTCTGGTTGGTGTAGTAGGCCGGAATGACCTTTGCACCGGAACCAAGGATCAGCTCTGCAGTGTACTCCAGGAAGAAGGACACGCCGATTGCCGTGATCAGCAGGGAGATACGGGGTGCGTTGCGCAGCGGGGTGTAGGCAATCTTCTCGATCACAACGCCCAGCAGCGTGCAGGTGATGATGGTGGCGCACACAGCGGTGACCGGGCCAAGGCCCAGCTGATTCATCACGAACCAGGACATGTACGCACCAACCATAATGACATCGCCATGGGCAAAGTTCAGCAGCAGGATGATGCCGTACACCATGCTGTAACCCAGTGCGATCAGTGCATAGATGCTGCCAAGGGACAGGCCGTTGATCAGCTGGCTAAAAAACACTGTCATGGACTGATACTTCCTTTCTTTGCGGCGGAGGACCCGCCTTTTGGGATGCACTTTTTTACCAAAAAAGCGGAGACAGCCGAGCAAAACCTGTTCCGGCGGTCTCCGCAATGGGTCATTTATTTCTGAGTACTGCCTTCATGCCGCACACCGGTGCGCAGGATCAAAGCAGATCAGAACATTTCCTTCAGAACGGGGGTTGCACCGTCGAAGCACAGGATAGCGGTCTGCTTGACGGGGTTGTGGTGCTCATCAAAGGTGAAGGTGCCGGTGATGCCATCAATGGTGCCGCCTGCGATAGCATCGATGACGGCCTGCTTATAGTCGTCATCACCAGCGGTCAGGCCGGCATCCTCAGCAGCCTGAATGCCGTAGACAACGGTCATGGCAGCATCGTAGCCCAGAGGAGCGAAGCCGTTGGGGTACTCCTCACCGTACTCAGCCTTGTAGGCATCCTCAAAGTCAGGGTTGGAGCCCTTTGCGTAGTTTGCGCAGAAGTAGGCATCCTTCAGCTGGTCGGCAGTTGCGTAGCCTTCCAGACCATCCCAGCCGTCGCCGCCCAGGAAGGGAACTGCCAGACCGATGCTCTCAGCCTGAGCCAGGATCTGACCGACTTCCTGATAGTAGTTGGGGCAGAACACCACTTCGGGAGCCTTGCCCAGAATGGTGGTCAGCTGGGTCTTGTAGTCCACATCGCCCTCAGAGTAGGTCTCCTGATCGACGATGGTGCCGCCCAGGCTCTCGAACTCGTTGACGAAGTTCTCTGCCAGACCCTCGTTGTAGTCAGCGCCCTTCTGGAAGATGACGGCTGCCTTGGTGTAGCCCAACCGCTGGTAAGCGTAGTCAGCCATCTTGATGCCCTGGAACGGGTCGGTGAAGGTTGCGCGGAACACATTCTCGTTCACGGTGTCGGTCTCGGCATCGTAGGTGACAGCCTCAGCGGTAGCGGAAGCGGTGACCATGGGCATGTTGTAGTCTGCACTCTCGGCAGCAATTGCCAGAGTCGGGGTGGTGGTAACATCGCCCACCAGAGCGGTGATGCCCTGATCGCACATCTTGGTGAAGCAGGTAACAGCCTGAGTTGCATCGCCCTGCTCATCCATGGCGATGATCTCCAGCTGCTTGCCGTTGATGCCGCCCTTTTCGTTGACCTGCTTCAGGTACAGGGTAGCGCCGTTGACAACGGCCTGACCGTAAACGGAAACATCACCGGTCAGAGGTCCAAGAACGCCCACCTTGATGGTGTCGCCGGAAGCAGCGGCACCAGAAGCTGCGGTAGAGGCGGAAGCAGCAGTGCTGTTGGAAGAACCGCCGCATGCAGTCAGAACGCCGGCTGCAGCAACAACACCTGCAGCGGCCAAGAAATTACGACGAGAAATCATCTTTTTCATAGTGAATATCCTCCTTAGGAGCATTCGTGCTTCAGTATAAAAACGGAAGCAAGGCCCTCTTTCCCTCAAAGCGACCTTGCTTCGTTATCAATATTATAGACCTGTGAGCCAAAATCCGCAATTCACAAACCGTCCATACTTTCAGGGGCATTTTGTGGATTTTGTTGCCAAAATAGCCAAAAACAGTGGGTCTGTTTTGTGCACTATTTCAATTGCTTCATTTTGTTTGTGTGTCAGGTGAACACAATTCACAAGTGGCAAAAGGGTTACAGGGTCTCCATTTCGGCATCTGCGGCGAACTCGGCCTCTGCACGTGCCTCGGCAGCTTTGCCCTCTGCTTCCGCTTTGGCCGGAGACTCTGCAAGGACCTTGCGGATGGCGGTGAAGTAGAACACCAGCGACAGGCCGGTGCCGATGCACCAGCCCACGGGCCATGCCATCCAGATGCCCGTGCTGCCCAGAGCAGTGCTGCTCAGCACAATGGCGATGCCCACGCGCAGGATTAGGTCGGAGAAGGTGGCGATCATAAAGCGCACCATCATGCCGCAGCCGCGCAGGATGCCGTCAGTGACCAGCTTGAGCGACACCACAAAATAGAAGGGAGACAGGATGCGCAGGAACAGCATACCGGTGTCGATGGCCGGACCCTGCGGGTCATTCATGAACAGCAGCAGCAGGAAGCGGCCGAAGAAGAAGTACAGGAGCACGATGGGCACGCAGATAATCCACACCAGATTGCGGCCTGCGCCAAAGCCCTTGTGCACACGGTCCATCTTGCCCGCGCCCATGTTCTGGGAGGTGTAGTTGGAGATGCCGTTGCCCAGCGTGGTAAAGGAAGTGATGACCATGTTGTTCAGCTTGACGGCTGCAGAGTAGCCTGCAATGACACTGGCACCAAAGGTGTTGATGACGCTCTGCAGGATGATGTTGCCCACAGAGACGAAGCTCTGCTGCAGGATGCTGGGGATGGCGACCATGGCTACCTTGCCCAGCATGTTCCAGGAGAAGAGCACCACCTTGTGGGTGGACTTGAAGGCGCTGATGCGGCGGAACACCACCACCATGGCCAGCACGCAGCTCACACCCTGACACAGGAAGGTGGCCCATGCCACACCGGCTACGCCCATCTTGAGACCGGCCACGAACAGGATGTCCACGCCGATGTTGGACAGGGACGAGACTGCCAGAAAATAGAAGGGCGTTTTGCTGTCGCCCAGAGCGGAGAAGATGCCGGTGGCGATGTTGTAGAAGAACATGAAGGGCAGGCCCAGCACGTAGATATCCAGATACAGCGAAGAATCTGCAAGGATCTCCTCCGGGGTGTTGATGAGCTCCAGCAGGCTGTGGCAGCCCACAAGGCCGATCAGCATCAGCACGGCGCACAGCACGGCAGAGCCGATCAGGGAAGTGTAGACCGAAGTCTTCATCTCATCGTAGTCCTTTGCGCCAAAGTAGCGGGACACGATGACCGAGCAGCCAATGTTGCAGCCAAAGGCAAATGCAATGAAGATCAGGGTGATCTCGTAGCTGTTGCCCACAGCAGCCAGTGCATTCTCGCCGATGAACTTGCCTGCAACAAGGCTGTCGGCAATGTTGTACAGCTGCTGGAAGATGATGCTGCCGAACATGGGCAGGCAGAACTGCCACAAAACCTGTGACGGCTTGCCGACCGTCAGATCCTTATTCATATAGAAAATCCTCCTCTATCTACCATAAAGAAACATATTAAAACCAAAAACAGTATAGAGTCGTCCTGACAAAAAGTAAAGAAAAATTTTAGTATATCTGCCATATGAAATTAATATGATAAGTATGATGCATCCCCGCTGCTGCCAGTGGGCAGACTGTAAAGACCAGCTGTTTCCTGCTTTGCCGGAATGTTCTGCCCCATCAGCTGCCGTTTTTTGCCCCTTAAAAAGTTTACATCCACAAACATGCGCATCGGCTCTTGCACCGGGCCGGAAAGCGTGGTAGGATACTATTGGTTAGTTAGACATAACTATCATAATTGGCCGTCACCCGTCTGCCCGCCCCGGGCAGCACAGGGAAGGAAATGATATTCAGGAGGTTTTCGAGATGAACGATCTGGAAATTGAATCTGTTGTAGGCCGCGAGATCCTGGACTCCCGCGGCAACCCCACCGTGGAAGCGGAGATCACTCTGGCCGACGGCACTGTGGCACGCGGCTGCGCACCTTCCGGCGCATCCACTGGTGAGTTTGAAGCTCTGGAGCTGCGGGACGGCGACAAGGGCCGCTATCTGGGCAAGGGCGTGACCAAGGCTGTTGAGAACATCAACACCGTCATTGCTGATGCTGTTGTGGGCATGGATGCCTCCGACATCTACGCCATCGACGCTGCCATGATCAAGGCCGACGGCACCAAAGATAAATCCAATCTGGGCGCAAACGCCATTCTGGCCGTGTCCATTGCCGCCTGCCGTGCAGCCGCTGCTTCTCTGGATATGCCGCTGTACCGCTTTCTGGGCGGCGTAAACGGCAACCGTCTGCCCGTGCCCATGATGAACATTCTGAACGGCGGCGCACACGCCACCAACACCGTGGATACGCAGGAGTTCATGATCATGCCCGTGGGCGCGCCCTCCTTCAAGGAAGCTTTGCGCTGGTGCGCGGAGGTCTTCCACGCTCTGGCTTCCATCCTGAAGGCCAAGGGGCTGGCTACCTCCGTGGGCGATGAGGGCGGCTTTGCCCCCAATCTGTCCAGCGACGAGGAGACCATTGAGACCATTCTGGCCGCCATCGAAAAGGCCGGTTACGTGCCCGGCAAGGACTTCATGCTGGCTATGGATGCCGCGTCCTCCGAGTGGAAGAGCCCCAAGGGCAAGGGCTTCTACAAGCTGCCCAAGGCCGGCACCGAGTTCACCTCCAGCGAGCTGATCGCACACTGGAAGAGTCTGGTGGAAAAGTACCCCATCATCTCCATCGAGGACGGCCTGGATGAAGAGGACTGGGAAGGCTGGCAGGAGATGACCCGCGAGTTGGGCGGCAAGGTCCAGCTGGTGGGCGACGACCTCTTTGTGACCAACACCGAGCGTCTGGCCAAGGGCATCGGGCTGGGTGCAGGCAACGCGATCCTGATCAAGCTGAACCAGATCGGTTCTGTTTCCGAGACGCTGGAGGCCATCAAGATGGCCCACAAGGCCGGTTACACCGCCATCAGCTCTCACCGCTCCGGCGAGACCGAGGACACCACCATTGCCGATCTGGCCGTGGCGCTGAACACCTGCCAGATCAAGACCGGTGCTCCCAGCCGTACCGAGCGTGTTGCAAAGTACAACCAGCTGCTGCGCATTGAGGAGCAGCTGGGCGGCAGCGCCGTTTACCCCGGCATGGCAGCTTTCAACGTAAAGCGCTGAAGCTGTTGAAAACCAATTGATCTTCCGGCACCCGTACTGCTTTTGCAGCGGCACGGGTGCCGTTTTGTTTTCTCCCAATTTTTTCCTGCAATCTGCTGCTCTGCCCAGCCGTATTCCATGCATGCCGGGCATTTTGGCCCGAAATTGCAAAAAAAGGAGCAAAACATTCATGTTATCTACTCTGATCTCTCTGCACAAGCTGCTGGGCACCGGCGATTTTGTAAAAGTGCTGCTGATCCTGCTGAAGGGGCTTTTCGGCTGATGCAAAGCCGCCCTTCTCACTGCGGAAACGGGACTGCCTTACCGGCGGTCTCTTTTTTTGCCTTCTCACTTTACTTTCTTAAAAAAATATGCCATAATGAAACAAGTATTTTCCGGTTCAAAAGCCGTGCCCTGTACTGGGAAATCAGGGCCAGAATCCAACAGAAGAGGGGTATTTTGTTATGAGCAAAACCATCATCCCGGCAAACTATACGCCCGCGCTGAACCTGTACGACACGCAGCGCGCCATTGGTACGGTCAAACGTCTGTTTGCCGACACCCTGTGCGCCACACTGAACCTGTACCGCGTGTCTGCTCCGCTGTTTCTGGAAGCATCCACCGGTCTGAACGACGACCTGAACGGTGTCGAGCGCAAGGTCACCTTTGATATCAAGGAAAGCGGCATTGAGGCACAGGTGGTGCAGTCACTGGCAAAGTGGAAGCGCAAGGCCCTGAAGGACTACGATTTCCGTGTGGGCAAGGGCCTGTACTGCGATATGAACGCGATCCGCCGCGACGAAGATCTGGACAACCTGCACTCCATCTATGTGGATCAGTGGGACTGGGAAAAGGTGATCCGTCTGGAAGACCGCAACGAGGCTTACCTCAAGAGCGTGGTGCGCTCCATCGTGTCCGCTGTCTGCGCCACCGAGATGAACCTGCACGCCATGTTCCCCCAGCTGCAGGAGCTGCCGCTGCACAGCCCCAACGTCACCTTCATCACCACGCAGGAGCTGGAGGACCAGTACCCGGACCTGACCCCGAAGGAGCGTGAGAACGCCTTTGTGAAGGAGCACGGCACCACCTTCCTGATGAAGATCGGCGCTCCGCTGAAGAGCGGTAAGCCCCATGACGGCCGTGCCCCCGACTATGACGACTGGGATCTGAACGGCGATCTGCTGTTCTGGAATGACCCGCTGCAGTGCAGCTATGAGCTGAGCAGCATGGGCATCCGCGTCAGCCCTGAAAGCATGGACAAGCAGCTGACCATGGCTGGCTGCGACGACCGCCGCGCCCTGCCCTTCCACAAGGCCGTACTGAACGGTGAGCTGCCTTACTCCATCGGCGGCGGCATCGGCCAGAGCCGCCTGTGCATGCTGCTGCTGGGCAGCGCCCACATTGGCGAAGTGCAGGCCAGCGTCTGGGACGCAGCCACCCGCGAAGCCTGCGCCAAGGCAGGCATCCCGCTGCTGTAAGCAGGTTTTCCACACAAAGATTCAAAAGGCAGGATACCACCCTCAGGGTGGTACCCTGCCTTTGTTCGTTTTCTGCCTGTATCCGGGGAGAAATAGTTCGAGTCCTGTACCGCCCACCACGAGTCCCCAGACCAAAAGGTCTGGGGACTCGTGGTGGAGCATTGTCCACAGCACTCGAACCTAAAACCTCTTCACGGGTAACCGTCTTGGCATCGTCCGTGAAGTTGAAATTGAGTACGACCCGGTCATCAAAGACGTAGACCGAGTTGACAAAGGTATCAATGATCTGCCGCTGGTGTTCCGTACTGCCCACGTCACCCTTGCGGAATTTTTCAAGCCAGAACCGAATCCACTCACGGGTCAGGACGGGCTTTTTCAGCTCTTCCTCCAGAATGCTGGTGTTCAGGGCTTCTTTCCGGGCTTCCAGCTCGTCCAAACGCTGCTTGGTGGTCGGGGTCAGGATGCCCTGTTCAATGGCTTCCAGAAGGTTTGCCAGCCGCTTCTCTGTGTCCCTGAGCTGGTCTTTCAGGACAGGCAGCCGGGTGTTCTCCTTCTGCTGGGCTTCCATGACCAAATCTATCAGCTGTTCGATGATTTCATCGCTAAAAATCACCTTAATGGCAGTGTCCACCACGAACCGCTCCAGAGGCTCCTTGCGGATGGCTTTCAGGTCGCAGTGCGCCTTGCCGTGGCGTTTGGCGTTGCCGCACTTGTAGTAATAGTAGGTGTTTCCCATGTGGCTGGTGCCGCTTTCGCCACCCATCAGGGTGCCGCACTTGCCACAGAACAGCTTGGTGGTCAGCAGATAGCTCACATCCTCTTTTGCAGGCCGACCGTGGGCGATCTTGTTCTGCTCAAAACGCTGCTGTACCCGGTTGAACAAATCCTCGTCCACGATGGCGGGAATGCCGCCCGGTGTCACGATGTCTTTATAGCGGTACTCTCCTATGTAGCGGCGGTTCCGGAAGATCTGGAAGAAGCTGTTCTTCACGAACGGCTTCCCGGTGCGGGTACGCAGACCGCGCTCGTTCAGGGATGCTGCGATCTTCTCGGCCGGTTCGCCGTCGGCATACCGGCTGAAGATTTCCTGCACGATGGGAGCCGTCTCCGGGTCGATATGGTACAGCCTGTCCTCCTTGCCAATTGTGAAGCCCAGCGGCACCACACCGCCGTTGTACTTGCACTGGAGGGCGTTTTCGCGCTCACCGCGCGCCACTTTCAGGGCGAGTTCGGCGGAATAGTATTCCGCCATGCCAATCAGCATACTCTCCACCATAATGCCTTCAGGCCCCTGCGAGATGGGTTCCATGGCAGACACCAGATGGACACCGTTCTTTTCCAGCTGGTACTTGTAGTTCACGGCATCGAACCGATTCCGGGCAAAGCGGTCGAGCTTCCAGACCAGAACCACATCGAAGATTTTCTTCGCGCTGTCCTTTATCATCCTCTGGAAGTCCGGGCGGTCATCCGTTTTGGCAGAGTAGGCACGGTCGATATAGGTGCCGACCACGGTGATACCGTTCTTCTCGGCGTAGTCCTTGCAGTCGCGCAGCTGCCCTTCAATGGACGCTTCGCGCTGGCTGTTCAATGGACGCTTCGCGCTGGCTGTCAGAAGAATAGCGGGCGTAGATTACGGCGGTCATGGTTGCACCTCCTTGGCGCGTATTCGACTTGCCTTTATAGTATCGGGTCAAGCGCAGCTTGTCAACAATCTGCGAGCAGATTGAAATGTGAAAATTGCGAAACGCAGCGAAAAAGGTGAGAGCAAGAATCGTCCCGTGGCCACAAATTTTCAATTCTGAAAATTCTTGCCCCTTTGGGACAGCTTCTTGTTGGGGCGTGCCTGCCCCAAACCCTGCTGGAACGAGTACGGCAAACTGGAAGTTGTTTATCCAAAATGAAATGGAATAACCATATCAAGTAAAACTGCAAGAACTATACTAATCGTTCCCATTAGCGCAGAACTCCTCAATGTGTCTCTCCTCAAAACAATAAGTCCAATAATAAAGACTATCACTTCCAAAACAGATTTTGCATTAAAATACCAGCATCCATATACAAAGCACATATTGAACAATACTGCCAAAATCAGCGCTGATAGTATAAATGCCAGTTTGCTTTTCCCCTTTGCATACCAACAGACAAAAGCCAATAATGGAGAAACAGCTGTAAATCCAAACCAAATCATCGCATAACTTCTTGGGAAAAATCCTGCAATATAGTTTGAATACAAATAGTAGCTTGCAACCATACCAACAAAGAATACAAAAACATTGATGCTTGCTCTTATTGCAGAATTGCTATAAATAGAAATACACAGTGCAATCAATATCCAGATTGCAAAACGCCCAAGAAAATTACCAATATCTAAAACTCCATTTATTGCCATAAGCACACCTGGAAGTTCAGTTTGACGAAAATCCAGATATTTTGAGAAAGTTCCCAAAGCTATTCCGAGAAACAATATCGCTATGGTATTTATAAGTTTTCTATTATTGGATATTGGATTTTCTGCATTCCTTATATCATTCAAAAAATTTATCATAATTACCCTCACAAATTCCGATTTACTGGGCTAAGCCGAGTATACCACACTCCACCATGAAAGAACACCCCGATATAGTGAAATTTTGCCATTTTTCTGCGTACGTGCGTACACGCTCCGCAGGGATTCTAAGGAGCTTGACCCCTTGGCACACAGACTTTGGCACAAAGTCTAGTGTGTTACACCTTGTCAGAGGTGTACAGGCTCCCGGTACGCACGTACGCAGCGACTACTCACAAACGCGCCATATAGAGGGGGACGACCAAGTTCGCACAAAGCGAACTTGATTCCGCAAAGCAAAAGGCAGGATACCACTATCATAGTGATACCCTGCCTTTGCTCGTTTACCGTTCCGAGTAGTCCTTCCGCAGAACTTCCGATAAACAAAAAACGTACCCGAACCCTTTCTCGTAAAGAATCGGGTTCGAGTACGAACTGTTTGGTGGAGAATTAGGGACTCGAACCCCAGACCCCCTGCGTGTGATGCATGATGACTTTTCGTTTTTTAGAACGATGATTCGTTAAATAGACTCGATTTGCTACAGATTTGCTACAAACGGCAAATTGAACACGTACATTTTTCTATAGCCTACCGCCCTTCTTTCATAACTGGATAGCATACAGAAAAGTCATGCTGACTAAACGTCACAAAAAGTTTTTCGCCCATCATTCTGTTTAACGGCACTCTCGAAAACACTTTAATTTCAAACTCCTCAATTTCTTTTTCATCATCTTCTTCTAATTTTAAGTTTTTATGATAGACAATAGAAAAAGATTTGTAACGTAGTATATTCAAGACGGGATTCACGAAATACATTTCATTTACAATATAAACCCATATAATCAGCACCATCAGAAAAGAAAAAATCAAGACATCTTTAGGAACTGTCGGATCAACACTAAAAAAAGAAATCACGAACAAAGAAAAATACGTAAAGTAATAGTCCGCCGTGATATTTTCAGCCTTTACTAAAACGACCACTTCTTTTGATAGCTTTTTAGCTTTCAGAAATTTTCTATGGAATCGGACAATTCCAACAATCCCAACCATAAGAAGAATTAGCCAAATTGAAAATTGACTGACATTAAAGTAAAACCCTTTTGATTGATTCAGCAATGAGAGTCTCCAAGTTATGTTTTCAATTGGTGAAAACATACTTTTTGCTTCACATAAATTTTCCAAACCAAAAATAATGAATAGTGGCAAAAAGCAACTTATTGCTAACGCCAGTCTGTCAAATTTACTCACTTTCCATCATTCCATTCAGCTCCTTTGTTATCAGGTCCAAATTAATCCGACCACACAAAATTCCCATAACCGCTTCAAATGACTTTTTGTCTATAACAATCTTATCATTTTCTGTGTACGATATAAAGGACAACCTTGGCTGATGCTCAATTTGTTCTCTGATATACTGTGGAGAAAATGTCCTAATTTTTTCAAGACGTTTTTGCATAATAATTTTTGCCATAGAATTTTTGTGACGCTTCGATTTTACCAAAAAATCCATGAATATGTCGCTGTCATCAATAAATCCCATGCTGCGAATTTCCCGTTCATTTGCGGCCACTTGATTTTTAATAACCTCATCAAACTTAAATATTCTATTAAAGTTCACTTCGTTAATAATATAGCATTTTTTGTCAAAGATAACCGCATCTACCCATGGTGTCAATGCTAGCACATTTCCAGATTGCTGATGAAATTTTCCTGTTTCTTTTTTTGTAAAGCAAATATTGTTTCTATACCATGCTGCGACATTACGATAGACTGTCAGAAAGTACACATGTTCACCATTATCAAATTCGATGTCCATCATTATAGTGTTTCCACTACAATTGTAGTCTTCAACTGTAATTTCAGCCCTATTCACATTCTGCAACCTATCCTTTGCGGTCACCATTGCCGGCCAAAGATCTAGGACTTCCGTATTAATAACTTGCAAAGTATTTTTTTCGACTGTATCTGGAATAAAGTCCACAAACTCGCTTTCATCTGTTGTAACTGATAGTGTTTCAAAGTATTTTTCCAGCAACACACTGCTCACTTCTTCAGGAAAAACTTTTATCTTCTTGGGGTTGCTATTTCTCAAAATGAACAGATTTGCATTTACCACATTGTCCTGTTTAGCAAGAATACACTTAAAGTCTTCTGTATATGTCATAATTTTTTCTCCTCATGTACTCAAATTGATATAAGTTATCTGAAGCTTTCGTTTGCTTTTAGAGCATGTAGCCGCACTTGAAACTTTATCAGCCAGTTTTTATATTTAGGAAAAATGTCAACTGCCACATCAACAAATTGATTTAATCCAATTTTCCTCAAAGCCTCCATCGCTGCTTCTTTCTGGCTCAAATGCCGCTTTCCAACAGTCAGGCAGTTTGCACCATCCAGCGTGTCATACTGCTGGAATGCTCGGTTGAAGTCCATCAAGTCATGCAGACGGATAGGTCGATTTGTCTCATTGTCCACCAACAGACCCCAGTTTCCCCAATGGCGGTCAGTGTTTCCCACCAGATAGTCCAAAATGTTCATCATATAGTATCCGTGGGCATCCAGTTTCAGAATTTTATCCAGCGTGTTCCAATCATGGTTTGTGCAGTAGACATCATAAGCTGCATACGTCACAAGGCTATATCGCTGCGAGGTCATGATTTTACTGATAGAAAGCGGCTCATTCTCAAACATCCCCTGCTCATACAAAACCTGATGACAGTCAAAGCATCGGCAGATCTTACTTGCCAGCACTTCGCGCTCGACTGCATCTTGTCCGCCAGCTTTATAAAGATAGAAGCCTTCCTCTTTGCGCACCCACACTTTAGGATAGCATCCGCCAGTGGACAAATCATTTGCCAAAAGATGGGCATTTGTCACAGCCATCTGATGCCCACGCAGTGCAATGTCCACAAGAGCATTGCTTAAAGAATGTGTGTAGAGATTGATATCCTCAAATCTGATATTCTCTTTTTCTCCTTTTACCCAGAACACATCCAACAACGATAGGCAATGATACGAAAGCGCGATCTGTGCACGCTCCCGATCCGTAACACTCTGGAATGCGCCAATGCTGTTCAGGATTTCCTTTGCATAAGTACGGTCACGTGGTATCAGCCGAGATGCACACCATGAATGGAAGCTAATCACATTATTGATTCGAGTATCAAAGTCATTCGATTCTTTCAGCACCAGACCGTAGGGCATGAAATCTTCAAAATAAATTTTGCACTCACCAGCCGTGCTCACCTGTGCTACACATTTTTCCGTGTGCATAATGTAGTAGACTGTCGCTTTGCCCATCGCCTCCACCACCTTATTTGACTGATGCACGTTTTCTTTTCTACCATTGTACCTTCTTTTATGTTCCAAAACAAGATGTAAAAAGCTCTTGGCCTCTTTATTAAAGGCCAAGAGCTTTTTGCTTGCTGCTGAACTTCGACTTTGAAAATCGTGTTCAGCTTAATTTTCAATCATTTACACTTTGCGTTTCAGATAATTCTTCCCAGTCTTCCGGATTTCCGCATCTACGGAGATACTCATGCCCGCCATCGACTGCACACAATCCGCAAGAACAGAATTTGAAATCATGCACAGAGTATGCAAAGTCATGAAACATATAAAATAGGAAAAGCGTCAAAAATCATCTTGGCCAGCGCTCTTTTCTGGACATGAGTGGCGCGAATGGTACATGAGGATGCGTCTGGTACCAGTAAGCTGTGGTAGCGACATCATCCTGACGTTCAAAAAGACCTCCGTGACTGGCACCAATCTGCTGCAGAGTTACCTTAAGGTCCTTCTCAAAAAGGATAGGATCAAGAAGGTGCCAGCGGTAGAAGCTGCGTTGTGGCATCTGATCATCATTGTGGTAATCATTATGAAGGAAGGTATCGTGGCTAGAGTAGTAAGGATAGCCAAGATACGGAGTACAGTACTGATTTTCAACGGTTTGGCCATTTTGCTGTGTTGCAAAGCTCCAGGCACCGCCGAAGTAATCTTCTGTTCCGGTTCCGCAAATGGTTGGATAATCCTTGTCTCCATCGATGTAGAATTTCATCTCACCTTCTCCGTACCAGTAGCGTTCGAGGCTGGTAAGCGCAAGATAAGTTCCAACGTACTGGCCTTTCCCTTTGATGTTGTCGAGGACAACGTAGTCTTTTGCCTTTTCCGTTATGCGCTGACGACGCCACTGGGCATGGAAATAGGCAGCATCCTCCGGAACCGTTGTCAGGCAATAGTCGATCTGATAAAAGAAAGCCGGAATCGGCTCATCACACTGATTTTCAATGGTAATACGTGCGTTTTTACGGAACGGCATCGGAAAATAGCTGTTGAAACCACGGGTCGGATTGACAGCAATCGGGACTGAGTTTACCTGGTAGGAAACACCGAAGCCGCAGCAGAAGAAATCGCCAAGCGGGCATTCAACGGATGGGAATTCTTCATCGTCCCAGTACATGCGCAGAACAAGATCCCGCAGAACATAACGGCTACGTTCACTGGTACGGTCTGTAACGGTGATCCAGATGTGCTGAATCATGCCTTCTCCCTGGATCTCACCAAGTGTTACGGTCTCTCCTGCTTCTATTTTCGGGATACACGGGGAACCTTTTCTGGACGGACCAAGATCGCTGGATGCCATGCCGCCTTTTCCTTTTTCTCCGTTCCGGTTTTCCCAGTTGATGGAACGGGACTGTCCGTTTTTCAGCCGGAAAATATTCTGTAAACCACAATCAAACATCATATATTCCTCCTACTCACAAATGAGCAACTGTCTTTTATGTTGAATTGAATTCATTCAAACCATTCCGCTTAACAGGTACAGTCTCCACCCATGTTCCAGTTGATTCCTTGAAGGGGATTGCTTGCAAAGTTGTTATTATTGTACACTTTTATTTGTATAAAAGCAATGTGCTACTGCCATAAATCTTTAGCACCACACTCATGAATGCATAACCACAACATGAATTTTAACAAACAGACAGATAAGCCGACTCAAAAAGAAACATCATTGTAGACCAATTAAGCAAAGTCAATAGCACAGGTAGCCAATAAGAACGAAATCGAACGGTTTGAGTTCGGTATTCATCGCTTATAGCCCTGCCATCGCTTACACCAAGTAAAGAACAAGGGTAGTGAAAGATGCCAAATTCAAATTTTTCGTATACCAAATAAGGCCCTGTGTTTGTTTCAGGGCTTGAATCTCTCAAAAACTTCAGGCTACTTTTACAAATCCCTGTTCAACAGCATGCTGCTCTGGCGTTTTCAGTTCGAAGGGCATCTGGTCACGCAAGACTGCAAAGACTATAAAGACCAGTTTGTGCATTGACGCTGCTTGAGCAACCTTTGCCGGTTTGTTTTTACATTTCTTTTCATAATAACTGAGCAGTACGGGGTTCGCTGCAGAGTCCTTTCCACGCTTACAAATCGAATTAACCACTCCCATGTGAAGTGCAGCTCTTGCATAGGGAAAGCCACGTTTTGAGAGCTTGTTCTTTGTTCCTCTGAATGATCCGGATTGCCGCTCTGTTGGGTCTAAAACCCAATATGCTGCAAGCTGTTTCGGCTTCTTGAACAACGAGATATCTCCGATTTCTCCTAGTAAAAGGGCTGCCGAATGACTACCAACACCAGGGATGCTTTGCAGCAAAGAAACGTTGTTTCGCATTTCTTTTATCTGAGCCAGCAAATTATCTATTGCGGTTTCTATTTGAAGCACACTTTCGGACAATGTACGAAGCATTTGAATGGTACACACAATGAGTGTTTCATCGGCACATGAATGAATCCCCAATGTCTGCGCTTTTTGCGCTGCGGAGATTAGCAATCCAGCTTTCTTTTTAGCAAAACTATAACCAGACTTGCTTGCAGCAGCAATCACTTCAACCAGTTCTGATTCTTCCTCTACAAGCAAAATGGTCAGCGTTGGAAAACGTACAAGCACAGCGCAAGAAGTGACGCCTCCCACATCGGAAAAGACCTTACCGGCAAAGGGACGGTTCTTTAACTGAATCATATTCATTCTCCAAATCGCATGATGTCCAATGGATGGCAGTGGATGGGTTTGCCTTTTATAACCTGCATCTGCTGCAGTCTGATCCTGATCGCAGACCAAGAAACCCCAATCCGTTGAGCCATCTCCAGAATTTTTTCATAGTTAGGGTCAGACACTGATTTGTACAGAATCCCATTTGGCAGAGTCAACGCTACACGTTCTATTTCGGCATTGATCAGAAATGTTGGCATCAGCAGCTCTGCTGCAAGGGTATCCGCCTGCCATTCTTCCCACGAGGGCTTTCCGTTTCTCTCCCGATAGGCAATGTGCCCACGGCACTTGACTGCTTTTCCGTAGTCGTTCGGAAACAGATCAGCCAAAATCTGATGTGCTGCTTCATGCGCTATTGTGAAATTCCGGCATGCACATTTTCAGTTTCAGGGCTGTCCGGGCCTGTATTTTGTGGGCGAAACACTGGACTGCGCCGGCAGCTGCGGCGGCTTCAAACTGCACTGGGCCTTCGGCAGCGGGATCGCGGCAGGGCGGGACGCCGCCCGCCGTGTTCAGCGGCAGCGGAAAAAATAGCTGTGCAGAAATGCGGAACACCCGGAGTTTGCCCGCATCGTGTTCCACGGCCTGCGGCATTCCAGCGCCACTTGCCAGTCGATTGAAGGGCACAAAAGGATCCTTGCACATCATAGAAAACGGCCGCCTGCTGCATCCATCGGTGCAGCAGGCGGCCGTTCTTTCATTTACAGTTCTTCGCTGAAGAACTTCTTCATTTCCTTCTTATCTTCTTTGGGAAAAATCAGTTTTTTCCTCAAAGCCCAGCACATAAGTAACCACCGCTGCAACAACGATCGCTGTCACGATCGCAATGCTCATGGCAACGATCGTGTTCTGGAAGATCGGCAGCGCCAAAACGGTGGAGTAGCCCATCACATAGGCTTTTGCGCCCAGCAGACCAGCAGCCACACCGCCGACAGCACCACCGGCCATCACGCCGTACATGGGCTTCTTACGGGGCAGGTTGATGCCGTAGATTGCGGGTTCCGTAACACCGGCCACGATGCAGCCAAACGCGATAGACAGTGCTTCGGCGCGCTTTTCAGCGTCCTTGGTGCGCAGTGCCACACCGATGCAGGCGCCGCCCTCTGCCATGTTGTGCAGGATGAATGCAGGGCGGAACACGGCATCATAACCGGGGTTCGTCAGCGCCTGCGTCATGAACGGCACCAGGCCAAGGTGCATACCGCACATGACCAGCCAAGGCAAGCAAGCAGCCAGCAGACCCACAGTGATAAAGCCGATCTTATCGCCAAGGAAGCCAAAGACAACGGCCAGATAGTTGCCCAGATAACCGCCCAGAGGTGCCAGGACCGTAAAGCCCAGAACCACCGTCACCGTGACGGTGCACAGACCGACCAGCAGGGACTTGAAAATTCCCGGAATAATTTTATTAAAGAATTTTTCCAGATAGTAGGCACACAGCGCGATCAGCAGGGCAGGCAGCAGAGAACTGGAATAACTCATCAGACGCACCGGAAGTCCCAGCAGGGTGATCGGCTCACCTGCGGCCACCAGCGCTGTATACTTGCCATGCAGCAGAGCAGCGGCACACATCATGGAGTAGATCGGCGTTCCGCCCAGCTTCTTCGCAGCGCCATAGGCCGCAAAGATGGGCATAAAGAAGAACGGCGCATCGGCAAGACCGCTCAGAAGAGCGTAGGTCGCAGTATCTGCAAAGCCCGCATTGACCAGCGTGATCAGCAGCAGAACCACCTTCAGCATACCGCCTGCCACCAGACCCGTGATCATCGGGGCGACCGCTGCCGAAACATACTCCAGCACAGCCACGCCTGCGCTCTTCAGCGTCAGCGGCTTTTTTTCTGCCGGAGCGTCCAGATTTTCGTTGACTGCTGCGCCTTCCAAAAGGTCAAAGTCTTTGACCACCGTTTCATACACGGGCAGCAGGTTTTTCCCTAGGACGACCATGAGCTGCCCGCCAGCATAGATCACGCCCAGAACGCCGGGAACTTTTTTCAGTGCTTCCTGATCTGCTTTTTTCAGATCCTTGACCACAAAGCGCAGACGGGTCATGCAATGCGCAACGCTGTTGATGTTTTCTTTTCCGCCAACCAGCCGAACGATCTCCGCTGCGGCGCTTTTTGCATCGAATGCCATTTGATTTCTCCTTTTCTGTCCAATTCCTGTTACTCGGCCCAGAGCTTTTCGCCATTGCTTGCAATGACATCCTTCATCCAGTAATAGCTCTTTTTGGGCTTGCGTTCCAATGTGCCATTGCCCTTATCATCCATATCCACATAGATGAAGCCATACCGCTTTTTCATTTCGCCCGTGGAAAGGCTGACAAGATCGATCGGAGCCCACATGGTGTAACCAAGGCATTGTACACCGTCCGTCACGATTGCTTCCATCATTGCCCGCAGATGGTCTTTCAGGAAAGCAATGCGGTAGTCATCCTGAATGGAACCATCTTCTTCCACCTTGTCCACTGCGCCCAGACCGTTTTCTACAATAAACAGCGGCTTCTGGTAGCGATCCCACAGTTCGTTCAGCAGGAAGCGCAGCCCCAGCGGGTCAATGGGCCAGCCCCACGGGGTCAGTTCCAGATACGGGTTCGGATCGCCGCCGATCACGTTCATTCTGGTTTCTGTGCTGCACACATTGGAACGGTAGTAGCTGAAGGAAACATAGTCCAGCGCGCCAGCTGCCAGAATCGCATCATCTCCCGGTTCGGTGTGCAGGATCACGCCCCGGCGTGCCAGAAGGTCTGCCGCATAGCTGGGATAATAACCACGTGCCATGGTATCAATGAAGTAATAGCTTTCCCGCCGCTTCTGCAAACGGGTAAACACATCCTCCGGCTTGCAGGTTGCCGGGTAAAGCTCACTCATGGCATACATGGCACCAAACATACTGCCCGGCATCATTTCATGGCCCAGTTTCACGGCGCGTGCGCTGGCAAGGAACATATTGTGCACCGCGTTGTAGTGGGTCTGGTTGTCGCACTTGTGGGTACCGCAAGCCGCAAAGCCGCGGACCGCGTTGATCTCATTAAAGGTAAGCCAGTATTTGCAGCGCTTGCCGTACCGCTCAAACAGTGCTTTGCAGTACCGCACGTAGCAGTCGATGGTGTGGCGGCTGGACCATCCATCGTATTTCAAGGCCAGTGCAACCGGCAGCTCATCGTGATGGATCGTGACCAGCGGCTGCATTCCATGCTTTTCCAGTTCGGCAAAAATGCCATCGTAGAAGCGGAATCCTGCTTCATTGGGTTCCAGTTCATCGCCAGTCGGGAAGATCCGGCTCCAGCAGATGGAGAACCGATAAACATTCATGCCCATGCCTGCCAGCAGTGCAATATCTTCTTTGTAGCGGTGGTAATGGTCAACCGCTTTGTGGCTGGGATAGTAACGATCTTCGTACAGACAGGGTTCTGCGCCGTCCGGGAGGGAATCCGGTGCAAAAAAGCTGCTGGGGAGTTCGCCAAACTGACCATCTGCCGTTTTGAACGTGTTGCAGCGGGGATGTTGTACCGAACCGTCGGTTTCAAAGTCATGAGTGGACAGACCGCGTCCGTCCTCCTGATAGGCACCATCAAACTGAAAATCCGCAGTTGCACCGCCCCACAAAAAGTTGTTGGATAGCTGCATTCTGAGAAACCTCCTTGTATTGTGAAACATCCGGGGATGCTGCCCCGTATTCTGATCGACCGGTCTGGATCTGGCATGAGTGTAGCAAAAAAAGAACGTTCTGTCAGCAGTTTTCGCAATTCGGAAAAAACGAGTCTAAAACCATCCATTCTGCACAAATCATTTCTCTGATTTTTGTGCAGAAATAATCGCTGTATAGCAAAAAAGCCGCTCTGTTTCTGGAAACTTCCAGCACAGAGCGGCAAATTTTTAAATTCTGTTTTCTTTAAGCAGCTTTCTGCTGCGCAGATATTCATGGTAGCGATAAGCCAGCAGATCCGTCAGAACTGCATATAAAATACGGTGGGTATGTACTTCACGGCAGTGACGATATAATAAGCAATAGTCGACCAGCGGATTTTTTTCTGCGTCCGGGTTGGAGGTGATCATCACGATCTTCCCTCGGAAGTTCTCAAATGCCCAGTGCGCGCGTACCGAATCCGTATTCTGCGGACGCTGCACATATTCACCGCTGTCACTGAACACGATGACCAGTGTTTTATCGTCCGCATTCCGGATATAATCCGCCTGTTTCTGGTCATCAATGTTCGTCACGATAAATTTGCGTTGGTCGCGCAGCTTTGTCTGCAGATCCAATGCAGCCGTTTCAGAAAAGTCACAACCAAATGCTGCAACCTTTTCATAATGGTAAATTTCTGCTGCAAGCCGATCCAACTTTTCCCAGTCCAGCAATTCATAGGTCATACGGATATCCCGGAGCACCGCATCCACATAGGCATCCGTCGAATGTTCATCAATATAGCGCATAACATCCGTTACGAAATAGTTTTCGCGCTGTTTTCGATTCAAATTGATCGCAGCCTGTTTTTGGAATGTCCGATAGTCCTCATAGCCAAGAATTCTGATAAATTTGGAGATCGTGGATTTTGACACTGCACACAGCGATGCCATTTCCTCAATAGAAATCATGTCCAAGTCGCCATAATATTGCAGCATCTTCATTGCGATGCAGTACCATGTAGAACCGGGAAGGTTTTCATTCAGGATGTAGAGCAACCGTCTGTGCAGCGTTGTGGCAAAGTCGCCGCTTTCCTCATAGCGCATCATGGCAAGGCATCCTCCCTTTTCGACAGCAGTTTTTGATTTTATTATAGCATTGAAGTTGTCGTTATGCAAAGCCCGTCTAAGTTCGGCTCACGATGCGCAGAATCTTCACCGTTTCCGGTTTTGACGGCTCTTTCAGCACGATGCTTTTGAAATAATTGCGGTTCGGGATCTCTGCCCGGTGCACCAGAACATCGTTCCAGTCCTTCATGCAGGGCTGGATGCGGGTCACGCTCCCGGTTCCGGCAATCCCTGCATTACCTGATACGGCATCTGTATCTACCAATGGTGTTGCAACGGCTGCAACTGTCGATGATAATCTTACCCAAATCTAATTATTCGACTAACACATTATTTTCTACTGTATGTAGTAAAATTTCAATCTATAACTTTCTCAAATTTCAAATTTTCACCCAGATATAATAATCATGATCCAAAGCCTCTGAGTCGAAAGACTCAGGGGCTTTTTTATGTCTGGAGGTGAGCATTTTGTTATTCCGCACCATCACTATCATTATTACCATCGTATTTTAAAGCGCAGCTGCGCAGAAAGGAGAAAGCATTATGAACTTTTGGTCCGAAATCGTCAAAGAGGTTGGCACCGTCCTGGTGGAAGTCCTCGTCCGCATCGCTGAAGAAATGGAAAACAACGACTGAGCAAAATACACTGAAAAGGAGATTTTACTATGCCTGCAAATGTTGAAACGATGTTCTCTGTCCGTGAGACCCCTTGGCACGGCCTTGGCCGGATCATCATGGATGCCCCTGCAAGCCGTGAAGCCTTGGAACTGGCCGGTCTGGATTGGCAGGTGGACAGCCGCAATATCTATTCCGGCACGGGTGCTATGATCCCCGGCTATCGCGCAAATGTCCGCAGCACCGATGATGCTGTTCTGGGCGTGGTATCTGATCGCTACCGTATTGTCCAGAATGAGGACGCATTCCAGTTCACCGATGACCTGCTGGGTGAGGGCGTTACTTACGAAACTGCCGGTTCTTTGCAGGGCGGCAAGAAGGTCTGGATGCTGGCAAGGCTTCCGAGGAAATATCTTATCGCTGGAGATCAAGTAGTACCATATCTTGTGATTTTCAACAGTCATGACGGCAGTTCTGGTGTGAAAGTGGCCATGACTCCGATCCGTGTAGTCTGCCAGAACACGCTGAACCTCGCGCTGAATACCGCAAAGCGCAGCTGGACTGCACGCCACACCGAAAATGTTCTGCTCCGCGTGCAGGATGCCCGTGAAACCCTGCAGCTGGCCAGCAACTATATGGTTGAACTCGGCAACCGTGGCGAAGAGCTGGCTCGCATCGATTTATCCGATCACAAGGTGCAGGAGTTCATCAATGAGTTTTTCCCGATTTCTGAGGACCTGTCCGATTGCCAGCGGAAGAATAACCTGCGCCTGCAGGAAGATCTGAAGGCTCGCTATTATAACGCACCGGATCTGGAATGGGTCGGCAAGAACGGTTGGCGCTTTATCAACGCAGTCTCCGATTTTGCCACCCACGCGGATCCTCTCCGCAAGACCAAAAACTACAACGAGAACCTGTTCCTGCGCACCGCAGAGGGCAACCCCATGATCGACAAGGCTTACAAGATGGTGCTGGCAGCAGCATAAAGGAGCAAGCCATGAATGATGTAAATAACCGCATTTTCAGGGAATTCACGGAATTTTTTGACAACGTTGAGAAGAATGCTTCTGAAATCAGCGTTACCATGGCTTATGAGATCACGATGAAAAGTACCATCAGCACCGCCATTGTTGTTTTGGAATCCGAGGGCAGACTGGAGGAGCGCTACTGGAACCATCTCAGGGTGCAAAATAATATTCTGGATTTTCTTTACGACATGTGGGTTGGCTCTTGCCATTCATTGGCCAGCGACTTTTCCACAATCATGAAAGACTTGGTGGAATACGACTTCATCATTACCGAATCAATTATGAGAGAAAGGATGCAAAGTGCATGAAAAGATTGATTTCAACTTTGAACCTGTCCAAAGAGGATTGGCTCCGCTACCGCAAGTGCGGTATTACCGGCACGGATGCCGGTGCCATTCTTGGTCTGAATCCCTATCGCTCAGCATTTCAGGTGTACCACGATAAAATCAGCGATACCATTTGGAATATCGACAACGAGGCCATGCGGCAGGGACGTGACTTGGAGGATTATGTGGCGCAACGCTTTACCGAAGCAACCGGTCTGAAAGTGCGCCGTGCAAATGCCCTCTACCAGAGTGAGGAACATCCGCTGCTTCTGGCAGATTTTGACCGCCTGATCGTTGGACAGAAGGCCGGGCTGGAGTGCAAGACAGTCTCGCCGTTTTCTGCAGACAAATGGGCTGATGGAAAAATCCCTGCACATTACATGGCTCAGGTCAATCACTATCTGGCTGTCAGCGGTTTTGACTGCTGGTACATTGCTGCTCTGATTTTCGGGAAGGAGCTGGTGATTCACAAAATCACAACCGACAAAGAAGTTCTGAACAACCTCATTGCCAAAGAAGAGCACTTCTGGAAATACAACGTGATGCCCGAAATTCCGCCTGTACCTACCGGAAGCGAGGGGGATACACAGCAGATCAATCAGCTGTACTCTGCAGATGATCGAAACAAAACTGCCGATCTGAATCCCATCCGCAATCTGTTGGACAAGCGGCAGGAGCTTTCTGATCAAATCGAGCAGATGGAACAGGAGAAAACAGCTATTGAGCAGCAGGTCAAGCTGCAAATGCAGGATGCCGCTTATGGCACAGCACCGGGCTATAAGGTGTCGTGGGTATCCTCCGAAAGTAAACGGGTAGACTCCCAGCGTTTGAAGAAAGAACAGCCCGATATTTTCAATCGGTACAGCAAGAATGTAAGCAGCCGCAGGTTTACCATTATCCATGCAGCATAATTTTTGTACGCCTATAGGAACACAAAATTTGCGCTTCAGCTATTTTTGTTTAATAGAAAAGCACAATACTGTTTACACAATAATAATTGTATGCTAAGATAAGAATATGAGGTGATGCACGATGGTTCTGCGCAAAAGTTATTTGGATAAGATCATTCCTTTTATCGATCAGGATCTGATCAAAGTTCTGGTTGGAATCCGGCGCTGTGGAAAAACAGTCCTTCTCGGTCAGATCAAGGACGTGCTCCTCCAGCGCAACATTCCCGCACAGAACATTATTCAGGCCAATTTTGAGTCCATGCGCTTCCGCAACACCCGTACTGCAGAAACGCTTTACGACTACATCGCAAAAAAAGCGGAAGGCTGCACCGGCAAAATCTATATTCTTCTGGATGAGATTCAGGAGGTGGAGCGCTGGCAGATTGCAATCAATTCTCTTCGTGTCGATTTCGATTGTGATATTTACCTGACCGGCTCCAATTCCAAGCTGCTTTCCGGCGAACTGGCAACCTATCTTTCCGGACGATACATCCAGATTCAGGTTTTCCCCTTTTCGCTGGCCGAAGCAAAACAGCAATGCATTGAAAACGGAACCTATACTTCGGATGAAAAGCTCTTCGCAGACTATTTGAAGTACGGCGGTTTTCCGCAGCGTTTCTTCCTCCCTGACGATCATTCAATCACCACCTATCTGGACGATCTTTACGAGGCTATCATTGTCCGTGACATCATGCTGCGCCACAATATTCGCGAACAGACCGCATTACGTAATGTCCTTGCATTCCTGCTGGATAATATCGGCAATCCGTTTTCTGCCCGTAATATCAGTGGACGCATGGTTTCGGAAGGAATCAAGACAACCACTGCTACCGTACTGAACTACGTTGATTATTTCAAGGAAGCCTTTATCCTTCTGAATGCAAGCCGCTATGATATCAAAGGAAAAGCGCTCCTGTCCAGCACAGAAAAATACTATGCAGTCGATCTTGGCCTGCGGAATGTTATCAAGAAAAGCGAAAAGCTTGACAGCAACAAGCTGTATGAGAACATCGTATATCTGGAAATGCGGAGCCGTGGCTATGAAGTTCAGGTCGGCAAGCTGGACGACACCGAAATTGATTTTATCTGCTACCGTGGAGATGAAAAGCTCTATATTCAGGTTGCTTACCTGATCACTCCCGCCGATGAAGAACGGGAGTTCGGTAATCTTGAGCGGCTGCACGACAACTATCCTAAGTATGTTATCAGTGGTGATTTGGTGAATTTAAGCCGAAACGGAATCATTCATCGAAACATCATTGATTTTCTGCTCAATCCGTAATTTTCACATCATGGGGCACAACAGTTGACGCTGTTGTGCCCTTTTTTCTTTATCAGAATTGGAGGCATTCTTATGGAAAATCCATTCGTAAAATTATTTGCTATCGACTTCAAAGATCATCTGGAAGTCAAAAAGTCCGGCAGCACGGAACTTAAATATGTAAGCTGGGCGTATGCTTGGGCGGAGGTGAAAAAGCGGTATCCTTCTGCCAGCTACGAAGTCAAGAAATTCAACGGCCTGCCCTATGTTTATGATCCCATCACCGGCTTCATGGTGTATACTACTGTCACGATTGAGGGCGTTTCGCACGAAATGTGGCTGCCTGTACTGGATGGCGCAAACAAAGCCATGAAAGCTGTGCCTTACACCTATACCACCCCGAAATGGGACTACAATCCTCAGACCCGCCGCCGTGAAAAGATCGGCATGGAAGAACGCACCGTAGAAGCAGCCTCCATGTTCGATGTGAATAAAGCTATCATGCGGTGCTTGGTAAAGAACCTTGCTATGTTCGGCCTTGGTCTCTATGTCTACGCCGGAGAGGATTTGCCGGAAGATGCTGCACCGCAGCCAGAGGCAGAACCGCAAAAGCAGCCGAAACCGAAATCCTCTACCCCGAAGCAGGAACAGCCGCCTGTGCCCTGCATCTGCGCCCGGTGCAATCAGCCCATCAAGAGGGTTAAGCTGAAGGATGGTTCCATCATGCAGGCGGCAGAGTTTGCAGCCACCCATGAGGGAATGTGCGCAGACTGCTATAAGGCAACCAGATTGAACGTAGCATAATAAAACTGCTCTATTTCGATGTCACTTGATTCTTGTATGATTCTATATTTCATGGTACACTTACAGTAGTAAGTTCTGAAAGCTCACCTCTGTGAGCGGAAAGGAGCATTGCATGAAAGATTTAATGTTTCCTGTTGGAATCTCGAATTTTGAAAAGATTCGAGAAGGCGGGTATTATTATATCGACAAGACCAATCTGATTTCTGAACTTCTTAGCGGAGGTATCGCTGAAGTAACATTGATTACTCGCCCTCGTCGTTTCGGAAAATCTCTCGGTATGAGCACTCTCGCAAATTTTCTTGACATCCGCAAAGACAGCAAGCAGATGTTTGAGGGATTGGCGATTTCCAAAAATACGGAACTTTGCAAAAAATGGATGAATCAGTGTCCTGTGGTCTTTTTCTCTTTCAAGGACACGGACGGTCTGACCTTTGAAAGCGCCTATGGAATGCTGTGCATGAAACTGGCATTTGCATTTCAGGATTATCGATTTCTTTTGGATGACCCCGCTATTTCCGACGATGACAAAGGCATCTTTAAGCGGATTCTGGGACGCACTGCATCCATAGATGAAACCAAAAGCTGCTTTTTGCTGTTGACCCGGATGCTGGGAATCCATTTCAAAAAATCGGCGGTCGTCATTCTGGATGAGTATGATGTTCCCATTGCAAAAGCCAGCAGCAACGGATATTATTCGCAGATGCTGGACGTGATGCGGGCTATGATGAGCACCACGCTCAAAGACAATACTTCGCTTGACTTTGCTGTTATTACCGGCTGCCTGAAAATTGCAAAAGAAAGCATCTTTACCGGGACGAACAATTTTGTTTCGGATACGATTCTTTCTCCCCGGTTGAGCGAATCCTTTGGGTTTACACAGGCAGATGTAGATCAAATGCTGAAAGATGCTGATCTTGAATCGCAGTCTGCTGAAATCAAGACATGGTACGACGGTTATCATTTTGGCGATGCAGACATTTATTGTCCGTGGGACGTAATCAGTTATCTGCGGGATTTCCAGTATGGTGTAGCACAGAAGCCGAAAAGCTATTGGAAAAACACCAGTGATAACGCCATCATCCGTTCTTTCATCGACTATGCAGGCAACAATATCACCACAAAGCTTGAAACTCTGATGGCTGGCGGCTCTATTGTTCAGCATATTGAAGAAAACCTGACCTACGATTATCTACACTCCTCTGAGGAAAATCTTTGGAGTGTGCTGTATCTGACAGGTTATCTGACCAAGGTGCGGGATAAGGATCTGACAGATTCGCTGCCGGATGGTTGCTCTGCATTGATGATTCCCAATGCAGAGATTCGGGAAATTTTTGAAACCACTGTAAGCAAATGGTTTGACGACAGTGCAAAGGCATGGAACCGCAGCCCGTTGTTTGATGCAGTCTGGAGCGGAAACAACGAAGCTCTGACAAAAGAGATGACCAAGCTGCTGCGTATGACTATCAGCTACCATGACTATCGGGAGGATTTTTACCACGCTTTCCTTGCAGGCATCTTTACTGGTGCTGGCTATGTGGTAGAATCCAACAAAGAGCATGGCGAAGGACGCAGCGATGTTATTGTAAAGGATATCCGCAATGGTCGTGTGGCAATTTTTGAAGCCAAGTATGCAAAAACTCTGGATGCTCTGCCGGATGCCTGTGATACTGCTATTCAGCAGATCAATGACCGGATGTATGCGGCGGACTTCCGGGATGACTATGATGACATCCTCTGCTATGGCATCGCATTCTTCAAGAAACGCTGTATGGTAAGGAAAAAATAATTATTCACTTAGGGGAGTATCTTCGGATGCTCCCCTTTACTTTTTGCAGGACAGTCCGTGTGGGCTGTCCTGTTTTTATTTGGAGGCACACAATGAAAGAAGAAAAAATCAAAGTCCTTGCGCTCCTGCCAATGGAGCTGCCAAAGGAGATCGAACTGGACAACACCCTTGAGGCCATGCAGAAATTTGTAGGCGGGCTGATCGAATGCATCACATTGAGTGACACCGGTTCAGAGGTCACACTGGTCTGCAATGATGAAGGCAAGCTACTTGGCCTGCCGCTCAATCGTCCGCTGTGGGATGGAGCCGATGTTCTTGCCGGGCCGGGATTTCTGGCCGGATGTGACAACGAAGGGAATCTGACTTCCCTGCCGCAGAGTACAATGGATTTCTACAAAGAGAAATTCAGAGCTTTTATCATTGAAATCTAAGGAGGACAGATTATGACCTTTCATGCAATGACCGAACACTACGAAGAGATCACGGTTTGCGGAAAGCCTGCACTGTTCACCAGCATCCGCATCAGGAGAGATACCATCCCGGACGGCTTGTACGCTTACGATGTCCGGCACGATGATGAGTGCCGGGGCATCCCTTGTGAGATCGCACCCTTCGTGATGGTCAACCACTGGGGCACCATCATCCTTGCGGAACCGCTGGAACTGCCGGATGATGGGCGGCGATATATTGACGAGGATACCGACTGGAACTACGCTCCTTTGGATGGCGAGGACACCGCCAATCACAAACCGTTCACTACCATTTCTGATTTTATGACTGCCTATGCCCACTAAAACTGTATTAAAAATACCGTATATTCTGTTTTGTATTAAAATCAGCCGTTTTCAGACCATTTCAAGGTACAAAACACAGTCTTAAAAATGTCGCTCGTTATCTTTGAGCCAGAAAGGAGACGCATGAACATCTATGGCTATTGCCGTATCTCTACGGCAAAGCAGAGCATTGACCGTCAGATCCGCAACATCAAGGCAGAATACCCGACTGCCCATATCGTGCAGGAAGCCTATACTGGCACATCCATTTTTCGCCCGGAATGGCTGAAGCTTTACCGGGTTCTGAAATCCGGGGATATGGTGGTATTCGATTCAGTATCCCGGATGTCCAGAAATGCAGAAGAAGGTTTTACTCTGTACGAAGACCTTTACCACAAGGGCATCCGGCTGGTGTTCTTGAAAGAGCACCACATCGACACCGAGACCTACAAAAAAGCCCTGTCCGGCAGCATTGCCATGACAGGGACAAATGTGGACTTCATCTTGAAGGGCATCAACGAGTATCTGATGGCCTTGGCAAAGGAGCAGATCAAGCTGGCCTTTGAGCAGTCCGAAAAAGAAGTTGCCGATCTGCACCAGCGCACCCGTGAGGGCCTTTTGACGGCCCGGCTGAACGACAAGCAGGTTGGCCGTAAGAAAGGCATTGGCTTTGAAACGAAAAAAGCCAGAGAAGCCAAGCAAATCATCCGCACCCATTGCAAGATCTTTGGCGGCACACTTGACGATGCCGAGTGCATGAAGCTCACAGGTCTTGCCCGGAATACCTATTATAAATATAAGCGTCAGATTCGTGCCGAACTGATAGCTGAACAGGATTTGCCGAAAGGAGCAAGTATCTTTTATGAACCGCCAAAATCATTCTGAGCCAGAAAACAGGTTCACCCCGGAGGAACAGCAGGAGTTTTTGGAACTTCTGGCCCAGCTTACCTCGGAGCAGCGTGAAGCACTGAAAGAAGTGCTCAAGTCCTTTACTTAACAAAAATGTGCAGGGCGGCATTGCTGCTACCCTGCACATTTTTATTTTTTGTTATACACGTTCTACTCTAATGCTGCCAGTACGAGCATCTTTGATGATACGGAAACGAGAGCCGCAACCAGCGCAGCTTTTTGTCTGATTTGTTCCGCCTCCAAGGATCACTCGTGCCAGCTCGTGCCCACAATCAGGGCATTTGATAACCTTCATAGCCATATCAAAACCTCCATTTGAATTTGACTTATCATTTTAAACCGTCGTCCGCCGAAGTCAAGCAGTGTTACCATCTTCTTTGTTTTTACACCATACCGCACGTAGTTCAATAGCGGTTTCCTTCATAGTAGGCGGTTTCCTTCATAGTAGAAATCGTATGCCACCTGTAAGAATTCGTCTGCTGTGTCAAATTCATCACCACTGTAATCTGAAACGAACCAATTCCCACCGTTATCCACCGTAAAGGTCAGCTTCACATCACAGGCAGTCGGTTCATCGGCCATACCCATTGTATAATCAAATGTAGTGTAGGTTCCTTCCATTATTACATTGCCCGTTGTGTCATCATAATACCAACTGTAATAGGTAGAATCCTCAAATAGATAATCCATGACCATGCCATAGGTGATCTCATCCAATTCAGGATGATCCGGATCATCGTTTTCCCAGCCATCCCAGACCGTACCATAGACTTCGTCGATAACTTTATCCGCACCACTAATATAAGCGTACTCGTCATCAGAATCTTCCTCCGTATAATCAGAGGTACTGTTTTCCGAATCATTCCACACCGTATTATCTGATACCGCCACCTCGCTTTCTACCCTTGTTGCAACACTCGTTGATGTTGTTTTATTCATGCCGAGATAATATTCATTCAGCATGTTCAAAATAATCATTTCCTGAAGCCAGTCCAGTTCCGTTCCATTGCTGGTAACATGATCCAAATTAAAAGTATCATCCGAATTCAGAACAAAATAGAATGTAAACCGCAGTGTTCTTCCACTTTCAACGACTCTATCACCGGTATAGGTTACAATTTTTTTGCCGTCTTCTTTATAATTGTCCCATTTAGAATCATCGAAATATGTATCAAAAATCTCGTCAAGCGTTGCATCTGCACTGAAAATACTGGGCATCTGGCTGTCCGACAACCCACATGATTTTATGGAGTCCATATTGAATCCACCGGACGCAACTGCTGCAATCACAACGATGACTGCGATGGTAGCAACCAGATTTATGATCTTCTTCTGTTTCAGATACCCATGAACCGCTTTCTTCTCCTGCTCCACCTGCACGGCAGAAAGCATTTCCGGGTAAAGCAGCGAGATAATCTGCGAATAGATCATATTTCCAAACAGATAATACCGCGACTTGTTTTCTTCTTTTTTACTGGGGACACTCAAAATACTGAGTTTGAGACCATTTTCTGTATTCTGAACCTGATATGCTCCGTACTTTTTGCTGTGGAACACCACTGTGTCCGCTGTATCTGTGATTTGCTCTACTTCTGGCGCTGCAAATCCTCGGCGAATCACATCTACTGCCTCTTCCCAAGTCATTTCTTCTGGCAGATATAATGCCCCTTGGTCACGAGCTGGATCGAACACCTTCAGATAAATGTCATCTCTGCAAAACAGGCCATATATAATAGGCACGACCGCGCTGAGCAAAGCTGATTCTATAAAGTTCCAAATGCCCGCTCCGCCTAAACAAACTACAAATAAGATTAAAAATGCCAACGTTGCAAAATAGGCGATTTTCAGTTTTTTCTTCATATCTTCCCAGATAATCAGAAACTGCGTTGTTTCGGTGAAAAGGACGTGATACCCGTTCCATCCATCAGACTTTTTCTTTTCTTCCCACGCTTCTTCTCTCTTATCAAGAATCTTCATGGTATTTTGTCTGCCGCCACCGGTTTCTTCGTCCGGAACCTTTTTAACCTCTTCCATAATAATTTGCTCCTTTTTGTCTGTCGTTCGGTCGTTCGTACGGATATGGAACGCTTTATGCTAAAAATATTATACGATATATACAATTATGAGTCAAGCACCCAGACAATAAAATCGTAAGTACACACTACGATTTATCCAAGGAGGCCGAACCATGGAACGAGAGAAGCCCACATTTGATATCCTAGGCCGCATTGAACAGGAACGCCTTTCCCGTGGCTGGTCTGAGTATGCCCTCGCAGAGAATTCAGGTCTGACACAATCTACCATTTCTACCTGGCGCAGACGGAATCTTCAACCCAATGTAGCTTCTCTTGAGAAAATCTGCTCTGGTCTTGGTATCTCGCTTTCCCAGTTCTTTCAGGAGGAAGACTCTGTTTACTTAACCTCCGACCAGAAGGAACTTCTTGATCTCTGGGCTAAACTCTCTCCTGCTCAAAGAACTGCGGTCTCTCAAATGCTGCGTTCCTTCCTATATATAAAGGAAGAGGTATAAAATTTTTTCCGCTCGTGAGCCGCTTGTGTCAAAAGCGAATTTCCGCGAGCACCCTCTCACGGCACACCCATTTTCAGAATGGGTGTGCTACAGGGGCGCTTGCAAAAATTCACTTTCGACACGCGCGTCTCACTCACGGGCTGTATTTTTGTAGCTTCTTATATAAGATAAAATTCAACTATTCCGCAGCAAAACACGAGGCTGTTGCACAAGGATAGAAGCCCGTGCAGCAGCCCTTTTTCTTGCTCTCTCGGCACAAAGATGTGGAAAACCAGTGTCAAACGATCAAAATATTGAAAACATAACGTTAAAGCAAAAGACCAGAGTTATTTAGCCAAAAGGCTTTACAACTCTGGTCTTTTTTGTTGGGGCGTGTGCAACAGCCCCTCTTTGTTCTTATTTTATCTGCGGTGTATCCTTTCGCTGCCGGGAGGATCTCAGATATTCCAGCAGCGTCTGGCTCACCACAGAGCTTTCCGTCTTGGAAAGCGCCAGCCCCACTTCCTGTTCCAGCTCCCGGATAGCATTGGTCAGGCTGGGCTGAGAAATATAGAACTGCTGCACTGCATGGCTGATGGTGCCGGTGCCGGCAACAGCCGTGACATAGCGGAGTTGTTGAAGGGTCACGGCAGTTTCCTTTCGGCGTGTTTTTTCTATCCTACCGCAGAGCCGCCAAAAACGCAACGTATTTTCTTCTTTGAAATACCAAACGAACATTGCCGACATATCCAAGATACGTTTTACCCGCCCTGCAATTTCCCTTATAATAGCACCGCAGTCTTGAAACGGCTGCAACATTCCCATATCACAAAGGAGGCTTTCCGGTATGGGACAACGGCAAAGTGAGATCATCAAAAATCACATGGAAGTCTACTGGCACGACTATGCGTCGGCCAGCAAGGGCGTTCCCATTACCGAGGCGGGGCTTGTGGAAAAAGCCTCCGTCATTGGACGCACCGGGCTGATGCTGCTGGAATGCGGCACCGGCGCATGGCGTGTCCGAAGCTCCATGAACACCCTTTCGCGGGAGCTGGGAGTCACAACAACAGCGGACATCGGCCTGTTGTCCATTGAGTTCACCTGCTTTGACGGTGACCAGTGTTATACCCAGTCACTCTGTCTGACAAATACGGGCGTGAATACCTCCCGGCTGAACCGACTGGAGCATTTCGTCAACGACTTCGACCGGGAAGGAAAATTTATGACCGGCGAAGAACTGCACAGCCACCTCGATGAGATCGAGCGCATCCACGGCTTGTATTCGCCCATCGCACTGGGCTTTGCAGCCGCACTGGCCTGCGGTTGCTTCACCTTTCTGCTTGGCGGCGGCATTGTGGAAATGCTGTGTGCCTTCTGCGGTGCAGGCATCGGCAACTTTGTACGGTGCAAGCTGACAAAGCACCATTTCACCCTGTTTCTGGGCATTACGGCGTCGGTCTGTTCAGCAAGCCTCGTGTATGCCATCCTGCTGAAGCTGGCCGAGGTGCTGTTTGCCGTATCGGCGCAGCACGAGGCGGGGTATATCTGCTCCATGCTCTTCATCATTCCGGGCTTTCCGTTCATTACCAGCGGCATCGACCTTGCCAAGCTGGATATGCGCTCCGGGCTGGAACGTCTGGCCTACGCCGTCCTCATCATTCTGGTGGCAACCATGACGGCTTGGATCATGGCACTGCTGCTGCATTTGCAGCCGGTGCAGTTCCCTGCCCTGAGCCTGACACTCCCGGAAGAGATCGTGTTCCGGCTGCTGGCAAGTTTTGGCGGTGTGTTCGGCTTTTCGCTCATGTTCAACAGTCCCCGGAACTTGGCAGTCTGCGCCGCCCTTATCGGTGCGGTAACGAACACGTTCCGGCTGGAGCTGGTGAGCCTTGCGGGCTTTCCGCCCGCTGTTGCAGCGTTTCTGGGCGCACTGCTGTCCGGATTGCTGGCCTCCTGCCTGAAGAGCGCCGTCGGTTATCCCCGCATCTCCGTCACCGTGCCGTCCATCGTTATCATGGTACCGGGACTGTATTTCTACCGTGCCATCTATAATCTGGGCATCCTGTCTCTGATGGATTCCGCCACATGGTTTGCAGATGCCATTCTCATCATCGTAGCACTGCCGTTAGGGCTGATCTTCGCCCGTGTTATCACTGACAAGACTTTCCGTTATTGCACCTGATGTGCAGCATTTCCATTCTCCCATATAAGGCAAAACGCAGCGAATCTTTTAACGGTTCGCTGCGTTTTGTTTTGCTGTGATGCACTTATAAAGGGAGTTCGTTGCAACGGTGTACAAAGGGAACATAATAAAAAACTTAATAATGGACTGCCAATCTTACACAAAGTACCGCCCAAACGAGACTACGGGCGGTATTTTTGTATCATGGCGGAGAAAGGAGGAACTTCCCACGGGGGCTTGACTGAAAAGTTGAGCCCCTTTTTTCATGCCAAAAAACAGGAGGTAAATGCTTATGGCAGATGATAAAACCACAAAAATGCCGGAACAGCCGGTAACGGATAGCGGGCCGGGCAAGGAAACACCTCCCGCTCCCCCAAAAGAGCCGGGGAAGGTTTCCGTTTCCCCGGAGCCGGAAAAAAAGACGGAACCGGAGGTAAAGAACCCGCAGGTTTCTGTCTATAACTTCGCTGAAATTATGAAGGAAAAGAAAGCCGAGGAACGGGCGGCAGCTCCCGGCGTGGAAAAGCCTGACCCGGCAAAAGCGGAGAAACCGGAAAAGCAGCCGGAGGCTCCGAAGAAAGCGGAGGAAAAACCCAAAGAGCCGGAACAGCCGAAGCGCCGGGGCCGTCCCCCGAAAGCAGATAAGGACAAGGCCGCAACCCCGAAGCCCAAAGCTCCTGCACAGAAACCGGAAAAGGCGGTCAAAAAGAAACCGGAGAAAAAAACGGCTCCAACGGTACAGGCCGCTCCCGCTCCGAAGGAACCCGAAAAACCGAAGGATGCACCACGCCGGGGCAAGGAACAGATTGTCTATATCAAGCTGAACGAGCTCCACGCCTTCAAGAACCATCCCTTTGAGGTTCGGGATGATGAAGAAATGCGGGCTATGGTGTCCAGCGTCAAGGACAAGGGCGTGACCCAGCCCGCTATCGTCCGTCCCCGTGAGGATGGCGGCTATGAGATCGTGTCCGGCCACCGCCGCCAGAAAGCCAGCGAGCTTGCCGGATATACGGATATGCCCTGTATCGTCCGAAACCTGACGGATGATGAAGCCATCACCCAGATGGTCGAGGATAATCTGAACCAGCGTGAAGAAATCCTCCCCAGTGAGCGGGCCAAAGCCTTGAAAATGCAGCTTGAGGCCATCAAGCACCAGGGCTCCCGCACTTCGGGCCAGATTGACCCGAAGGACGCTGGCAAACGCTCCAACGAGATCGTGGCCGAGCGCAATAAGATGGCGGTCAAGCAGGTGCAGCGGTATATCCGTCTCAATGAGCTGGTTCCCGACCTGATGAAGCTGATGGATGAAAAAAAGCTGGGCTTTACTACGGCGGTGGAGCTTTCCTATGTCAGCAAAAAGAACCAGAACTATATCGCCGTTGCCATTGACAGCCAGCAGTCCTCTCCTTCGCAGGCGCAGGCAAAGCGTATGCGTGAACTGGACGAAAAGAAGCTGCTCAACGGGGATGTGATTGACGGCATTATGATGGAGGACAAAAAGGAGGTAGACAAAGTGATTTTGACAGGTGCGGAACTGAGCAAGTATTTCGGCAAGGAAACTACGCCGAGGGAAATGAAGGACCAAATTATCAAGCTGCTGGACGACTGGAAGGGCCAGCAGAAGGAACACGAAAAGCCAGAGAAGAAAAACGAACAGGAAAAGTAAGCCGAAACTTCGGGTCAACGTGGCCCGAGGATTGGGGGGCTCTGCCCCGCGCCCCGAAGCTCTGGAGATATAAATTATTCCCCGTCGCCAGTTATTCCGTAGCATAGCCGGGAAAATCAGTCAAGGGCAGCGCCGCCGCAGGCGGTGCCAGAGGCACCCTTGACGGATTTCTCCCGGTTATGCTTTTTCCCGATCAAGCGACGGGGATATAAATTCTCCAGAGCCGTTCCCCTTCCCGGGGGAAGGGGCGGAGGGGTTGGGCGATACCTTGCTTTTCCCTAAACCAAAACAGAAATGGAGGTTCAACCAATGAAACGACCTTTAGCATACCTGACCGCCGCATGGAGCGGCGAGCCGGATGTTGATATGGAGCTGGCGGCCCACTACTGCCGCCTTGCTTATGAGGCGGGCTTTTCCCCGATCTGCCCGCTCTTGTATCTGCCGCTGTTTTTGAATGACAGCGTTCCCGAGGAACACAAGGCCGGGATTGATATGCGCCGGGATATGCTGCGGCGCTCCCACACCCTGATCGTCTGCGGCAGCGCTATGGACGAGGATGTAAAAAACGATATTGCGGTTGCCGGGCGGCTGGGCATTGCGGCGACCACACTGGAAGGGGTGCTTGCCGTGAAGGGACACGGCACCCCGGGCCATGCCGGACATTAAGCTGGGGAGCCTTTTCGACGGAATCGGCGTGTTCCCTCTGGCTGCTTCCCGGTGCGGTATCCGTCCGGTCTGGGCCAGCGAGATTGAAAAAGCGCCCATCTCCATAACCAAAAGGCACTTTCCCGACATGGTGCATTTGGGGGATATTACGAAGGTGGACGGCGGGAAAATCCCGCCGGTCCATGTAATTACCTTCGGCTCTCCCTGTCAGAACCTTTCTCTGATCGGCAACCGCTCCGGCCTTGCCGGGGCAAAATCAAGCCTGTTCTATCAGGCGTTTCGTATCATACAGGAAATGAGGGATGCTACTGATAACCTATATCCAGCTATCGCTGTTTGGGAAAACGTCATGGGAGCGTTTTCTACAAATGACCGGATGGACTTTAGAGCCGTCCTATCCGCCTTCTCGGACACCGAAGTTCCAATGCCTCCTTCGGGAAGATGGGGAAACGCCGGAATGGTGCGAGGGGGAACGCCTGATGTGTGCTGGCGGCTCATGGACGCCCAGTATTGGGCAGGCTCCCGAAGGCTGGCACGAAGGCAGCGGATTTTCGTCGTGGCGGATTTTGGAGGCAGACGTGCCGCAGACATACTATTTAAGCCCCGTCCAATGCTCCCACTTCCTCCGCCTTGCGGAGAGGGCGGGCGGGCCGCCGCCGAAGGAGATCGAACAGCTTCTTTTGAAACAGGGCGGCAGATACCAGTCATCCACCCCTTTCAGTGCTTCCGTATGCGGGGAGCGGCAAAAAGGCAGGAAGAAACGGCCTTCCGAAACAGCTTCGGATTACCAACTGACCCTTTTCCCACTCTTTTAGCCAGTGATGTAACGCCCTTTGCCTTCTGGTATGAGGGCGACCCGGAGGGCGGCTGTATCCGTTTTCTGACGGAAACGGAAAGCGAACGGCTGATGGGGCTGCCGGAGGGCTGGACAAAGTACGGGGCGGACGGCGTGGAGATCCGGCCTCTGCAACGCTACAAGGCGCTGGGAAACGCGATTGCCCTCCCTTGCGCCGATTACATTATGGCCGGGATTTATGAGGTGCTGGCTGACCGGGCCGGAAAGGAGGAATGAGCCCATGTTTGAAGCCTATATAACCAATACAGCCCTATACCCCTTAATGGGGATCGAGGTAGGGACAACGGTACATTTCCCCATGACGACACAGGAGTTGCAGGCCGCCCTTGCCAAAATCGGGATAGACGGGAAACGGTACAGCGAAGTGTTCTTTACCAGCTTTGACAGTGATGTGCTGGGGCTCTACGATCATCTCTACGAATGTGAGAACATCGACGAGCTGAACGAGCTGGGCCACGCCCTGCTGGAAGTACGGGATAAGGGCGGACTGGAAACCTTTGAAGCCGCTCTTGTCTTGGGAAACCACACACGGAGCGTGAAGGATTTGATAAACCTGACCCAGAACCTTGACCTTTACCGCTTTTACCCGGATATTTCTGATGATGAAGGGCTGGGCCGTCTTTACGCCGACGAGCTTGGGACCATCGACATACCGGAGCACATTCAGAACTACTTCGATTATGAGGCATACGGGCGGGATGTGCGTATCAACGAGGGCGGCGTATTCGCTCCCGGTGGGTACGTGTCGGCAGTCCCGGAGGGCTTCAAGGAGTATTACCACGGGCCGCAGGACATTCCGCCGGAACACCGGATATTTGCCTATCCTGAAAAGGCCGAGCCTGTCCACTCCATTCTCGCTGCACTCAAACGGTTTCAAGAAGCCCCACCCGCTCCGAAAAAGGACAAGGCGGGGCCTTCTCATGAAGAACGGTAAGACTTCGGGCCAGCATGGCCCGAAGCATAAAGGAGGTGCATACCATCAACTATTATCCTATCAATGAAGGAGCCGCCCGCCGGGCAAAAGAAATGAACAGCTTTTCCGACTACAAGGAAGGGAGCGCAACGGCGGAATACCGGGCAATGGTGGACAAGGCCGCCGCCATAGCGGAAAAGCAGAAATCCCGGGTGGACCCCATGTACCATGAGAAGATCGACCATCTGTTAGACACCTACGCCCGCAAGCTGGCCGAAAACATGAACCAAGGCTTTGCCATTGACGCGAGGGTTCCCTCTGTGATGATCGCCGGACCTGCCAATTTCCCGGTGGGAAAGAAGGAAAAACAGAACCGGGCGCGGGACAGCAACATGGAGGAATGGCGGCATATTCAAGGGCTGCTGGATAAGATACGCAGCACCGGCATGGGCGGGATCAGCGCCGATGACCCGGCAGCGATTGAAAAGCTCCAGAAGAAGCTGGACGGGCTGGAACGCTCCCAGCTCATTATGAAGGAGGTCAACGCCTATTACCGCAAGCATGGCAAGCTGGACGGCTGTGCGCTGCTGTCGCCGGACCAGATTGAAAAGCTGAAAGCAAGCATGGCGTCAAGTTGGCGAAGCGACCCGAGGCCCTTTGAAAGCTACCAGCTTACCAACAACAATGCGGAGATCCGCCGGGTAAAGGCCCGTATCGAACAGCTTTCCAAACAGGCACAGCAGGAATTTTCCGGCTGGGAGTTCGATGGGGGCCGTGTGGAAATGAACCGGGAGGACAACCGCTTGCAGGTGTTCTTTGACGGAAAGCCTGACGCGGACACCCGGGCCGAGCTGAAAAGCAGCGGCTTTCGTTGGGCTCCCAGCGTGGGCGCATGGCAGAGGCAGCTCACGGACAACGCCATCCGGGCGGCTGACCGCTTGGAATGTATCAAGCCGCTGTCCGGCGAAAATCCTTCCCAGCTTCAAAAGAAGCCCTCTATCTTGCAAACCATGCGGGAACAGGGCGAAAAAGTCCAGACGGAGCCGGAAAAGAAAGCCCCGTCCGGCAGGGATGCCGAGCGGTAAGCCTCGGGCCACATTGGCCCGAGGTTTTCTGTTCCCCGAGACTGTACGGGGGCCTCCCGGATAGCGGGAACCCCGACGGAAAGGAGGTTTTATGCAGGAAGAAGTAAACCAAAAAACGGTTGCCCTTTCGATCAGGACAACGAAGCTCACAGGAAAAGTGCTGGCTGCCGCTCTTGGCAAGGTGGTTCGGGCGCTGCAAAAGCACCACCGGAAGGCGCTGACCCCGCAGGGACGCCAGAGCGTGAAAAAGCTGATGAACCACTATGGCGGCAAAAGTGCCATGCCCTATGTGGGAGCTCCAAAGGATTTTGACCGGATCGCGAAGGAGTTCCATGTGGACTACGCTTTCCATAAAGTGAGCCCCGGTCATTACCTGCTGTTTTTCAAAGCCAATCAGGCGGACGCTATCACGGCGGCCTTCCAGAAGTACAGCGCAAAGGTGCTGAACAAAGAGCAGGACAAGGCTTCCATCCTCGGCCAGCTTCGGAAATTCACGGAGCAGATCAGGACACAGGCAAAGGAAAAGCAGCGGACCAGAGAGGCGGTGAAGGACGGACGTTGAGTGACAAGATCAGAAAATATGTGCTCCCAAACCTGCCGTACCTCTTTGTGTTCTGGTTCTTCTCCAAAATCGGGGCGGCCTACCGGATCGCCCCCGGCACAGACTTCGGGACAAAGCTCATGGGGATGCTCGATACCTTCCCCAAAGCCTTTGAAACCTACTGGCCGGGGCTGGGCGGTATTGACCTGCTGGTGGGCCTTGCCGGTGCGGCTGGGGTGTATCTGCTGATACAGTCAAAGATCAGGCAGGCGAAAAAATTCCGGCGGGATGCGGAGTACGGCACCGCCCGCTTTGGAACAAAGGAGGATATAAAGCCGTTTGTAGACCCTAAATTTCAGAACAATGTCATTCTGACCGGGACGGAGTTCCTGACCATGAACACCCGTCCGAAAATACCCGCCAATGCCCGGAACCTAAACGCCTGTGTCATCGCCTCGTCCGGTTCGGGTAAGACAAGGTTCTGGCTGACCCCGCAGCTCCTTCAAGCTCATTCCTCGTATGTGGTGGTAGACCCGAAGGGCGGCACCCTCGATCAGTGCGGGCGGTTCCTGCAACGGGAGAAATACAGGGTGCGGGTGTTCAACAGTATCGACTTTTCAAAATCCATGCACTACAATCCGCTGGCCTATATCAAGACGGAAAGCGATGTTTTGAAATTCGTTACTGCTCTGATCGCCAACACCAAAGGCGACGGCAAGGAGGGCGACGAGTTCTGGACCAGTGCGACTCGTTCGCTGACGGTAAAAAGTCAGCGGACAAACAACAAAATACCGTTGTTTGGATAACTGGTAATTCGACAGGTGGAATGACGGGGTAACGCCCTGAAACGCCTGCCCTCGGTGGGCGTGCATCGGCAGCAAAGCCAGTGTACGAAGCCCCACGACAACGGCTGAGAGCAACCGTAGCCACCGCCAACGGCGGCCGAAAGCGGTCTGGAGGCAGACTGTGTTGCCTATATGCCAAGGGTCCACAAAATACCCATGGTTAGAATGTTCGCCGTAGCGGGCGAACTGACGAATCCGCGAATGTACGGGTCTATAAGAAGACCATATAGAAATGTATGGGTGCGTTTAAGCGCAGCCGGTGTGGTTTAGTAGAAATTGGCCCTGCGAACGACCATGTTGTGTTACAGGCACATCCCAGCTGGCAGGCTCATAGTGGAAACCTAAAGGTATAAATGCACAGATAGGATTACCGGAACGAGGAAAGGCAGCGGCTTCCTTAAGGAAGAACCTGACGAAGAACAATAAGCAGGTGAACCGCTGCTGAAAAGTAGTGATCGAACCGAAGAAGTCCCTGTAATGGGGATGGAGGAATGGTCACAAGTCGAATTGTGGAAACAGGCATTATTCAATCCAATCATAAGGATTCGAGTAAGACCAAAAGGGTCACTTTTCTCAAACGGGAGGTGATGCCTTATGCCAAAAGAAAGGAAAAAAGTCCTGTGTATGGACGCCCAGCGGCACGCCGAGTATTACGGTATGCAGCAGACATTTGACGAACTGTATGCCAAAAGCAAAGCCGGAGAAGTATTCAACGGCCTGATGGAACTGGTCCTAAGCCCGGACAACATCATGCTGGCATACAGGAATATCAAAACCAACACAGGCAGCTACACAGCAGGAACAGATAAGCAGAATATCGGTGACATTGGACGGCTTCCACCGGCTGAGGTCATCGGTAAGGTCAGAAAAATTGTCACAGGCAGCGAACACGGCTACCGTCCCAAACCAGTGCGCCGGAAGGACATCCCAAAGCCAAACGGAAAAACCAGGCCGCTGGGTATTCCATGCATCTGGGACAGATTGGTGCAGCAATGCATCAAACAAATCCTGGAACCCATCTGTGAAGCTAAGTTCAGCAACAACAGCTATGGGTTCCGCCCGAATCGGTCAGTGGAGCACGCAATCTCCCGTACTTACTCCCTGTTACAGCGGGCGCATTTACACTATGTTTTGGAGTTTGACATCAAGGGATTCTTTGACAATGTGAACCACAGCAAACTAATCCGACAGCTTTGGGCGCTGGGTATCCAGGATAAGCAGCTTCTATTCGTAATCAAGCGGATTTTGAAAGCGCCTATTCGTATGCCGGATGGCAGCACGGTATATCCAACAAAAGGAACACCGCAGGGTGGGATTATCTCCCCGCTGCTGGCAAACGTGGTGCTCAATGAGCTGGATCACTGGATTGACAGCCAATGGACGGAACACCCCGTAGCAAACCGCTGCGGAACATGGCGCACCATCCGCACCTCTGAGGTCTTTGACAAGAGCAAGGGATACCAGAAAATGCGGAACAGCAATCTCAAAGAAATGTTCATCGTGCGCTATGCGGATGACTTCCGTATCTTCTGCCGAAATCGTGAGGACGCGGAGAAAACCATGGAGGCTGTTACAAGGTGGATTACCGAGCGACTGAAACTGGAAGTCTCTCCCGAGAAAACACGCATTGTCAACGTCCGTAAGCGATATTCTGAGTTCCTTGGTTTCAAAATCATGGTGTACCGCAAGGGTGAAAAGTATGTCGTGAAGTCCCATATCTGTGACAAAAAGCTACACTTGGAAGAAAGCAAGCTGGTGGAACAGGCAAAGCGCATCGCAAAACCAGCCCAAGGGCGAACACAGTCGGATGAAATTGGCTTGTTTGACGAAATGGTGCTGGGCATCCAGAACTACTACAGGATTGCTACCTGTATCAGTCTGGACTGCCGAAAAATCCACCGCAGAGTCATGACAGTGCTGACCAACCGTTTGAACACGGAATCCGGCTGCCAGCTCGCCCGGGAGGGCGGTGCCATGACGGACAGCGAAAAGGAGCACTACGGTGCTTCCCAAATGGTGCGGTATGTGTCCGGTATCAACCGACCAATCTACCCCATTGCGTTCATCAAGTATAAAACCGCAATCGGTATCAGCGCCGCCGTCTGCTGCTTCTCTCCGGCGGGACGGAAAAAGATACACGATAATCTGGAGATGGATACGACCCTGTTTGCATATCTGCGGGAACATCCGCCACAAAACTACAGCATGGAATATGCCGATTGCAGGCTCTCCCTGCTGTCTGCCCAAAAGGGCAAGTGTTCCGTCAGCGGCGAGTTGTTTCTGAATCCGGACAGCATCGTGTGTCACATGAAGGTTCCAAAGGAGCAAGGCGGCCAGGAGCGATACAGCAATCTGGTGCTGCTCCATAGGCGGTATCTTCCTTTGCTGACCGACCAAGACGCTGCCGCTCTCAAGAGCATGTGCAAGCAACTGACTGTAACAAGAAAACAACTGACCAAAATCAACAGCCTGCGTACTGCTGCAAAACTGGTAGCAATCTAAAAAAAACTTTCTATTGGTGATTGATTAAATGCCTGATAACACAATCGATGGAACGCCGGATGCGGTGAAAGTCGCATGTCCGGTGTGGAGTGGGGGAAAATCTAGCGATTACTTCAAAGGATTACCTATCACTATAAGCCGAAACCCTCTTGTACTGCGCCCTTGTGGCCTACATCGTCTTTGAGGGGCCGGAAGAAGAACGCAACATGAATACGCTGGTGGAAATGATAAACAGCATGGAAGTCCGGGAGGATGACGAAACCTTCAAAAATGCGGTGGACTATATGTTTGACGGGCTGGAACGCCGCAGCCCCCAGCACTTCGCCGTGAGGCAGTATAAGAAATACAAGCTCGCCAGCGGCAAGACAGCCAAAAGCATTTTGATTTCCTGCGGTGCAAGACTGGCTCCCTTTGATATTCCCCAGCTTCGGGAGATCATGTCTTATGACGAGCTGGAGCTTGATAAGCTGGGGGACGAAAAATCGGCGCTGTTCTTCCTTATCAGCGACACGGACACCACCTACAACTTTTTGGTTGCCCTCGCTTTCTCGCAGATGTTCAACCTTCTGTGTGAACGGGCTGACAACACCTATGGCGGGCGTCTGCCCTACCATGTGCGGGTGCTGTGGGACGAGGCTGCCAACACCGGGCAGGTGCCGGGGCTGGAAAAGATCGTGGCAGTCATCCGCTCACGGGAGATCAGTCTAACGCTCTTTTATCAGGCTATGAGCCAGTGCAAGGCATTGTACAAAGACCATTCCGAAACCATCATGGGAAACATGGACAGTATCGTGTTCCTCGGAGGCCGGGAGGCTTCCACCCTAAAGGATATTTCGGAAAACTGGCTGGGCAAGGCCACCATCTCCATGCAGACCGAGGGCCGAAGCCGGGGGCAGTCTGAAAGTTACAGCCAGAATATGCAGCGGCTTGGCCGGGAACTGATGACCACCAGCGAGATCACCACCATGCCCGGGGATAAATGTATCTTGCAGCTTCGGGGGCTCCCACCCTTCCTGTCCCCGAAGTATGACTTGAAAAAGCACCCGAATTACAAGTACACAGCCGAATTTGATAAAAAGAAAAACGCCTTCCGCTTGGAAAGCCTGTTCCGCCACCGGCCATTGAGACTAAAGCCGGAGGACGAATACACGGTGTACGAAGTGGACGGCTCCGACACGGACGAAGAAGCTGACCTGTTGAATTTCGATGATCTGGACAGCGACGAGTTTGTGTAACTTCGGGCCATGATGACCCGAAGCGCCGCCGATGTGGGCGGCTTTTTTTGTACCCGAAACCATCAAACAAACAAAATGGAGGAACGTATATGGAATTTTTCAATCAGGCAATCGACATTCTTAAAATTCTGGTCATGGCTCTTGGCGCTGGTCTGGCGGTATGGGGCGTCATCAACCTTCTGGAAGGTTACGGGTCGGACAACCCTGCGGCAAAAAGCCAGGGCATTAAGCAGTTCATGGCTAATTAGTTGGAACAAAAAACGAAAGGAAGAGCACAATCCAGACGGTATCAGCGGCAGGCTACAAGAATAAATTGTGATTTCACAAGATTGGTGCTATAATAAGAGAAAAGTTCCTGCCGGGGCAGCCGCCCCGGTGGTATGGATAGAAAGGCAGGAAAACAATATGCACATCAGCTATAAACCACTCTGGCACACACTGTTAGAGCGTGATATGAGAAAAGAGGATTTAAGGCTTGCCGCTGGTATGACAACAAATATGATTGCCAACATGAGCAAAGAGGGAAAGCACATCAGCATGGATACATTAGCCCGTATCTGCGAAACGCTGAATTGTGAGATTACCGATGTGATTGAGTTAGTACCAGACGAGCCTGCTTCCACAGGAGGTAAGGAACATGAGCGAATTGAAACCAAGAATAACGGAAAACGGAATTGATTATATCCTTGTCGGAGATTATTACATCCCGGACTTGAAACTGCCGGAGGAACACCGCCCTATCGGAAAGTACGGACGGATGCACCGGGAATATTTAAGGGAAGTCCACCCAGCCAGATTGAATACATTGATACTGACCGGGGAATTGTGGACATATCTTGCAGACCTGAACGAACAGGCACAGGAACGGTTAGACACCATCATGGAGCAGATGAAAACTGCCGAGGGCGTAACCGAGGAATTGAAGCGTACCCACCAAATGGAATGGGTGCAGCGTTGCAATAACATTCATAACCGGGCAGAAGAAATTGTTTTGCATGAGATGATTTATTCATAACGGGAGCAATTAAATCGGAGGTATATAAGATGATTGAAATTGTATTTGGTGAAAGTGCCTGTGGAAGTTTGAAAATTGCCCAAACTTACGGCAAGGGAAAGTATAGAGGAAGTGCTGTTTCAATATTTATGAGGCATGAAGACGGGAGTGTTCCATCTTCAGATGAAATGAAAAAAGCACAGCTTCAAGCACAGGAACAAGAACGCATTGCTTGGGAGAATGCTATTCCATTGGGAGGCAAGAGCTGTGATGTTTATTGTTTTGATATGGCTCTTAGTGTGGGAGATATTTCTGATAATGGAATTGGCGAACAGCGGAAAAATGTTTTCAAGAAAATGCTGTCTGTCTGCTTTGTAGAGGATTTAGATTATCAGGTTGAAGAAAAAATACAGAAAATTAAAACTACATTGACCTCAGTGATTGAACGATATGTAGCTGGGGAAGAAATTCGCATTTGGTATAGCTATAATCCAGATGAGCTTTGTGGTATGTATTGGCTTATGAAACAACTTCAACCCTTAAACTGCCAGACAACAATTTATTTGGTTAAGTTACCTACATGGGAATATGGAAAAGAAAATACTATGACATCCAAAATAGCATGGGGCGAGGTCTCTCCTGGCGAATGGGGAAACTATATAACTCTACAAGAGAAAGCTAATCCTGTATTTCTTTCAGCTTGTGCTATGAAATGGAATCAACTTCAAAATGAAAATGCACCTTTGCGTGCAATGTTAAATGGTAAATTGCAAAGCGTTTCAGAAGATATATATGATAGTTTCATTCTTCGTGAAATTGCGGAACAGCCAGAGCAATTCAAAATGGCTATTGTCATAGGTAATGTTTTAGGAAAATATCAACTTGGAATTAGTGATGTATGGATTTCCAATCGCATTGATAAAATGCTTGAAGATGGTGTGTTGGAAATTATACAGGACGCACCAAAGGGAGAAACAAATTATCGCCGAATATTAAGAAAACGAATGAAGTAATAACCACAGCACAAACCGCTGCTACATGGAATCCAACAAACCATGCAACAGCGGTTTTCCTTTACCGTTTTTTCCTCTGGTTGATAGGCGTTCCCGTTTTCTTTGATTTTTGGAGAATCCGAATAAGCCAGCGAAATTCTTCTTCCGATAAATTTTTGTAGTTGATACCGAGCTGCTTGCAGTAAAGCACTGCCAGTTTTTCCAAACGGCTGCCCTTGAAATTTTCGACCGCTTCCAGATTTTCTTTCAGTTCATTGGCAACAGTGGTCTGGGGCGCACTCTCACTATCCTTTTTATGGGTTTCCCGAATATCCCGGATAATCAGGTTTAGGTCATCCAGAACCATGTGGCTGAAATATTCATCATCACTGATATGGGCGGCTTGCAGCACTTTCAAATGTGGGTCATCTTCGCCAGGGCGATACCGTTCTATGATTTCATGCCGGACAGTATCGACAAGGGTGTTGAGGTTTTGAATCTGCATGGTGGCAATCCCATCCACATAAATCTCAATGTCCGCAAGAAACTTGATAAAGTCCTTATGGGTGGCAAGTTCGCAGAGCAGACGGTTGTTGATCCGTCCGCTTTTCAGAAGTGCAACCATTTCATCGTTCAAATGCAGCTCCGTCAGTGGCGTGTTGATCTGCTCCCTGTTCTCTGTCCGGCACAGCAGATAATCGACGGAAACCCCATAGAAGTCTGCCAGCGTGATAAGGTTGCCATGATTGATTTCCTTAAAATCTTCTTTTTCATAACTGCCAAGGGCTGATTTAGAAATACCCGTTAGTTTTGATAGTTCTTCCAGATTTAAGCCTTTGTCCTTGCGGAGTTCCCAAAGGCGTTCCTGTATGCTTGTTGCTCCTTTCATGGGCACACGCTCCTTTCCAACGGTTTCATTGCTGCCGCTTATCTGGATTATATCACACTTTCCGTAATCGTGGAAATTTCTGATTTTTACCCTTAATTCCTACTTTGTGGACATACGGCACAGGGCACAAAAATGTTCTATGATACAGGTAGTTCATCGATGGATTATTCCAATCGAATGACCAGCCTGTGTGGGATATGCTTCCCCGGCGATGTAGCGCCATGAATTTTGGCAGGGATATGGAGGAACCCTGACCGAAACGAGCGTACCAAAGGGAGCGATACGCCGCTGTGAGATTCAGGGGAGGAACGACACCGGGGAGAACTGGCGAACTGACACCGAAATGATACCGAAACACGACAATCTGATAGGGGGATAGTCTACCCTATCGCTGATACTTCGGGAGATTTTAAGCGGCTCTATGGCTGTAATTTTGCCGAAAATCGCCCCGAGACCATACACTAAAACGGGAGGAAACACAATATGCCGAGAATGAGCAAAAAGAGGAAGCATGAGCTTTCCTTTTACCTCAATGACCGGGGGCGTGTCACTTACAACGAATTATGCCGGAAATGCCAGCATGGGTGCAAGCAGAGCTTCCGGGCGGTTGTGATTGACTGCCCCTGTTATTTATCCAAACGAGCAAAGAAAAAGGAGGAACACACCGAATGAATTTTGAATTTATGACGATAGACACACCATTACCGCCCTGTATGCCATTTCCCAGAGCGTTGACAGGATTTCCAGTCAGCAGCACCGCAAAGGTCATGTACTGCCGGATGCTGGACGCTATGCTATCCAAAGGGAAGGAGGACGAGAACGGAATCCTGTTTGTCTGCTTCCCCATCACAGCCATTGCCGCAGTCCTGTCCCGCAGCCCCATGACGGTCAAGCGTTCTCTGAATGAACTGGAAACCGCCGGACTTATCATGCGGGTGCGTCAGGGCATTGGAGAACCAAACAGGATTTATGTGCTGATACCGGGAAAGGAGGACGCTGCCCTTGCCTGATACCTCAAAACTGGAAAAGCTCAACCGGGAGTTGGAAAAAAGCGAAAAGAAACTGCGGAAAGCCATCAATGATGAAAAGGCATTGCAGCACCAGTTGAAGCAGCTTACCCGAAAGGAACGGACGCATCGGCTCTGTACTCGTGGCGGTATGCTGGAAAGTTTTCTGCAAGAGCCGGAACGCCTGACAGATGATGATGTCATGCTGCTGTTGAAACTCATTTTTCACAGGCAGGACACGCAGGAACTATTGAAAAACCTGCTGGAACGGGAGAAGCTGGAAACCCCTTAGTTTACTAAGGGCGCAATTATACACCACCCAAAGGTTGGTGCATTGCGTTCTCCGAAGGCTCCTCGCCGGAGGGCTGTGATTTTCCGCAGCCACGGACTGCTCCAAATCAAACAGGGGACGCTACACTTCCCCTGCGCTGGCTTTCGCCAGCTACCCTTTTGTGGACTTGCCATCTGGGGACACCTTGCGTTGCAAGCTGTTCCCAGCCGACAAGTTTTACAGAATCAGTTTTCTGTCTTTTGAGAAGAAATGAAAAATGTTATACTAAAAAATGAAAATGCCTATTGACTCTCACGGAACGTCATAGATTAAAGTTACCTTATCAGGAACAGGAGGTCAGCAGCTATGAGGACAGTAAAAGAAATATCAGATTTAACAGGTATCAGCGTTCGCACGCTTCACTATTATGATGAAATCGGGTTGTTAAAGCCAACAGAAAAAAGTGATGCGGGATACCGGCTTTATGACGATAAGGCACTGGAAACATTACAACAGATTTTATTTTTCCGTGAGTTTGATATCTCCTTGAAAGAAATCAAAGCTGTTTTGGACAATCCGGCTCTTGAAAGAAATCAGATTCTACAAGTACAGCGAAAAATGTTGGTAACAAAGAAAGAACGAATGGAACGTCTGATTGCCAGCATTGATGACATTCTGAAAGGAGAGAACAAAATGGATTTTACAATTTTTACCAAAACAGAAGTAGAAGAAATGTTCCAAACCATGCTTGAGCATATGCCGGAGAATATGAGAAACATTGCAATTAAAGAATTTGGTAGCATTGAACAATGGAAAAAGCATTATATGGAAGTCGTATCTTCGGAAGAAATGCAGAAAGGCTATGCAAAGGTAGTTGAATGGTATGGTGGAAAGGACAAGTTTCTGTCTGTTGCCCGAACTCCCGTCAGCAAAGAAGTTGCAGAAAGCTATAACAAACGGATAGAAGCGATTTTGCAAAAACTGATTGCAAAACAGAATTGTGACATAGATTCTTTTGAAGTAAAAGAGCTTGTTGGAGAATATGGCTTTGTTATGAAACAGCTTGCCCAGATAAAAGAAGAAAAAGGCTTTATGATGGCACAGACGCAGTATTACCGCAATGAACAAATCAAACCAATGATAGACGAAAAATACGGTGAAGGGGCTTCTGATTTCTTTGCACAGGCAATAGAAAACTATTATAAAGTTAAGTAATCTTGAATTTTAACTAAATACCCGCCGCCCCCAGCGGCACACCAAGCAGGAAATCTGAAAAAGGTCTCCTGCTTTTTTTATACCTAAAATCGGAAAGGAGGAACACTAAATGCCCTGTCCACACAATCAAATCTCCATCGTCCAGCGTAGCAACCGCCAGTCTGCTGTTGCCGCCGCTGCTTACCAAAGCGGCGAAAAGCTGTTCTGTGAATACGACCAGCAAGTGAAGCACTACCCAGAAAAGCGTGGTATCGTCCATAATGAAATCCTGCTCCCGGCAAATGCCCCGCCAGAGTATGCAGACCGCAATACCTTATGGAACGCCGCCGAAGCTGTTGAGAAGCAATGGAACTCCCAGCTTGCAAGGCGGTGGGTGCTTTCCATTCCCAGAGAGATACCGCCCGACCAGTACGCCGCCCTTGTCCGGGATTTCTGCAATCAGCAGTTTGTTTCCAAAGGAATGTGCGTGGATTTTGCCATCCATGACAAAGGGGACGGAAACCCTCACGCTCATGTCATGCTGACTATGCGGGCAATGGATGAACATGGGAAATGGCTTCCCAAGAGCCGCAAGGTTTATGACCTTGACGAGAACGGGGAACGGATAAAACTTCCGTCCGGCAGATGGAAAAGTCACAAGGAAGATACGGTTGACTGGAACGACCGCAAGTATTGTGAAATCTGGCGGCATGAATGGGAGATCATCCAGAACCGCTATCTGGAAGCCAACAACCGCCCGGAGCGGGTGGATCTCCGTTCTTATGAAAGACAGGGGCTTGATATTATCCCTACCGTCCATGAGGGTGCTGCTGTCCGGCAGATGGAAAAGCGAGGGATTCAGACCAACATCGGAAATCTGAACCGGGAAATCAAAGCCGCCAACAGCCTGATGAAGTCTATCCGGCAGCTTATTAAAAATCTCAAAGGCTGGATTATCGAGCTTAGTGAAAAACGAAAAGAACTGCTTGCGGAAAAAGCTGCGGAGGAAGCGGTATTTCTTCCCAATCTGTTGATGAAGTACATGGAGGTACGAAAGGCAGAACGGAGCGACTGGACACGGGCGGGACAAAACCGTGGAACTTCCAAAGACTTAAAGGCAGTCAGCGAAGCCCTGTCCTATCTTCAGAGAAAGGGACTTTCCACCGTGGAGGATTTGGAAAACTTTATAGAAACGTCCGGGAAATCTGCCGCCGACTACCGAAAGCAGATGAAGCCAAAGGAAACCCGCAGCAACGTGATTGACGCTATCCTTGCCGCCCGGACGGACTGTAAGGAATGTAAGCCCGTTTATGAGAAATACCAGAAGATATTTTTCAAGAAAACTAAGGAAAAATTCAAGCTGGAACACCCGGAGGTTGCCCGGTTTGAGAAAGCCAGTGCCTACCTTGCCAAGCACCCGGATGATAAGGACAGCACGAAAAAGGAGCTTTTGCAGGAACAGGCGAAGCTTGTGGGCGAAATCGCAGACTTGAAAGTACCGTTGACCGAGGTGCAGGAAGATTTGAAGAAGCTGCGGGACATCCGCTACTGGGTACGGAAAGCCACACCCGGCACAGAGGAAAGCAAAGAGCCGCCCAAGAAGCAGCCCCTCAAAGAAGTCTTGCAGGATAAGGCTGACGAGAAGAAAGCACAGAAAAACGCCCCGGCGCAGACGAAACACAAACAACAGGATATGGAACTTTAACAGGCACTTGTCATTTTCAGATTGAGAATGATAAGTGCCTTTTCTTTTTTACAAGGAGGAATTGATTTGAATGTATTTGAAGCTGTGAAGCAGTCCGTTACGACAAGACAGGCTGCGGAGCATTACGGAATCCGGGTAAACAGAAACGGGATGGCTTGCTGCCCGTTCCACAACGATAAGACCCCCAGCATGAAGCTGGACAAGCGTTTCCACTGCTTCGGATGTGGTGCAGATGGGGATGTGATTGATTTTGTAGCTGCCCTGTACGGGCTGGGGAAAAAGGAAGCCGCCGCACAGTTGGCGAGTGACTTCGGGCTTGCCTATGAGGACTGGAAGCCACCGGGCAGGGCAAGGAAGCCCAAGCCCCGGCAGAAATCCCCGGAAGAACAGTTCCGGGAAGCAAAGGCACATTGCTTCCGTGTCCTTGCCGATTATCTACACCTCTTACGGGTATGGAAAACCGACTATGCCCCGCACTCCCCGGAGGAAGCGTTTCATCCCCGGTTCGTGGAAGCCTTGCAGAAGCAAGCCCATGTGGAATATCTGCTGGATGTGCTGCTGTTCGGGGAGACAGAGGAAAAAGCGGTTTTGATTATGGACTACGGAAAGGATGTGATACAGCTTGAACAGCGAATGGCAGAGCTTGCAGCCGCAGACGCAGCAAGAACTAAAAAACACCATGAACGCCATGCAGCCGCCCCAGAGCGTTGAGGAAGTAAAGGCAACTCTGGAAACCACCGAGAAAGGCGGCGTCCGCCAGAGCATACGGAACTGCCTGACCGTATTCCAGCGTGACCCTGTGCTTGCCGGGGCAATCGCCTACAACATCCTGACCGACCGCAAGGACATCATAAAGCCCATCGGTTTTCACAGAGAAAGCACAGCCCTGACCGATACGGACATGAAGTATCTGCTTCTCTATCTGGAGGAAACCTACGGGCTTACCAGTGAGAAAAAGATTGAAACCGCCATCGGGATTGTGGCGAATGAGAATAAGTACCACCCCATCCGGGATTTTCTGAACAGCCTTGCATGGGACGGGACTGAGCGCATCCGCTTCTGTCTGCGGCACTTTCTGGGAGCTGATGTGGACGATTACACCTATGAAGCCTTGAAGCTGTTCATGCTGGGGGCGATTACAAGGGCATTTAAGCCCGGAAGCAAGTTTGAAATCATGCTGTGTCTGGTAGGCGGTCAGGGGGCTGGCAAATCCACCTTCTTCCGGCTGCTGGCAGTCCGGGACGAGTGGTTTTCCGATGATTTGCGGAAGCTGGACGATGATAACGTGTACCGCAAGCTGCAAGGTCACTGGATAATTGAAATGTCGGAAATGATGGCAACCGCCAATGCCAAGAGCATTGAGGAAATCAAGTCCTTTCTAAGCCGCCAGAAAGAGGTTTACAAAATTCCCTATGAAACTCACCCGGCAGACCGCCCCCGTCAATGCGTGTTCGGCGGCACTTCCAACGCCCTTGACTTTCTCCCCCTTGACCGTTCCGGCAACCGCCGATTTATCCCGGTCATGGTGTACCCGGAGCAAGCCGAGGTTCACATTTTGGAGGACGAAGCCGCTTCCAGAGCCTATATCAGCCAGATGTGGGCGGAAGCAATGGAGATTTACCGAAGCGGCATGTTCAAGCTGTCATTCAGCCCAGCCATGCAGCGGTATCTCAAAGAACACCAGCGGGATTTTATGCCGGAGGACACCAAAGCCGGGATGATACAGGCTTACCTTGATAAGTACACCGGGGAAACGGTCTGCTCCAAGCAGCTCTACAAGGAAGCCTTAAACCACACCTTTGATGAGCCGAAGCAATGGGAAATCCGGGAAATCAACGAGATAATGAACCAGTGCATTACCGGGTGGAACTACTTTTCCAATCCGAGGATGTTTGCGGAATACGGCAGACAAAAGGGCTGGGAGCGTGAAATCCCGGCAACGGACACCGACAACCCGCCCGAAAAATCTATGGACGGTTTTGTGGAGGTCACAGAGCAGATGGAGCTTCCATTCTGAAAATGACAGCCCGTTGCCGACTTCGTTGCTATCCCGTTGCCGAGCCGGTTGCCGGGGAAAATCCCTTATTTCCGGGCTTTTTCCCTCTCTGACAACCAAAACAACAGAAAAATAAAAGAAAAGTATAAATAGTAATCAACGCCAGATTGAGATTGTTTGCAAGGTCTTTTGAAGCCCGTTGCCGGACTTCGTTGCCGACCGTTCTCTGTCTGGCTATTTTCATGTATGGAGGATAACTGCCTATGGCGAAAAATAAGACCAAGATTGAAGTGACAACCGTATTTGACGGGGAACTGGACGCCACCGATGTGTTCGTCAGCCTGATTTCCCAGAAATACGGCAAAACAAATACAAAAGAATATCTTGCTAAAAAGAAAGATTTGAAGTATAATGAAGATGAGGTTCAACAGAGCCAGATACCGTCTGGATTGTGTGGGTAAATGGCTATGATGAACGAAATGGAATACAGAACAATCGGTTCGGCACTTGCCGGAGGGTATCGTGCAGCGGTCTATTGCAGGCTGTCAAAGGACGATGACCTGCAAGGCGAAAGTGCCAGTATCGCAAACCAGCGTGATATGCTGGAAAAATACTGCGAAAAGCAGGGATGGGAGGTTGTGGCAGTCTATCAGGACGATGGCTTCACAGGTCTTAACATGGAGCGTCCTGATTTACAGAGAATGTTGAGAGCCATTGAGCGCAGGCAAATCAACCTTGTCATCACGAAAGACCTCAGCCGACTGGGGCGTAACTATCTGCAAACAGGGCATTTGATTGAGGACTTTTTCCCAAGAAACGGTGTCCGCTATATCGCCATGAATGACGGTATCGACACTCTGCGGGATAACAACGATATTGCCCCGTTCAAGAATATCCTGAACGAGATGTACAGCAAGGATATTTCCAAGAAAGTCCATTCATCTTATCTTCTGAAAGCGCAGAAAGGACAGTTTACCGGGTGTCTTGCCCCGTTTGGGTATCGGAAAGACCCGGAGGACAAGAACCATCTGCTCATTGACGAGGAAACAGCCCCGATTGTGCGGCTGATTTTCGGATATGCCCTGAACGGTCATGGTCCGAACTATATCCGCAGACGGCTGGAGGAAGAAAAAATCCCCTGCCCTACATGGTGGAACCGGGAACGGGGGTTTCGCAATACCCGCACCAAATGGGAAAAGAAAGACCCGGAAAACGGGCGGTATATGTGGGACTTCTCCGTTATCAAAGATCTTTTGATGAATCCCGTCTACACCGGGGCGATTGCTTCCCAGAAAAAAGACTACCGTTTCAAAATCGGAACGATTGGGGAAAAGAAGCCGGAGGACTGGATTGTGGTGGAGGGACAGCATGAACCGCTGATTGACCGCATGAGCTTTGACATTGTGCAGAACAAGCTGAAATCCCGCCAGCGTCCGGGGCAGACAAATGAAATCAGCCTGTTTGCCGGATTGATAAAATGCGGCGAGTGTGGGAAATCTCTGACGATACGCTACACAAACGCAAAACATCCCCAGCGGATTTATTCCTGCAAGACCTACAATGCCTTTGGAAAGAACCACTGCACCCAGCACCGGATTGACTATGACACCCTTTACAGCCATGTGCTGCGGAAAATCCGGGAATGTGCCAGAGCCGCCCTGATGGACGGGAAAGCGGTTGCTGACCGCCTGACCAATACCTGTGAAGCCGAGCAGCGGGAACAGCGGGAAGCAATGGAACGCTCCCTTACAAGGGACGAGGAACGGATTGAGGTTCTGGACAAAATGGTAATGCGGCTTTATGAAGATATGATTGCAGGGCGTATCAGTGAGCAGAACTTCAACACCATGCTGGAAAAGACACAGACCGAGCAGACGGAACTTAAAACAAAAGTGTCCGAGGGCAGAAAGCGGCTGTCCGATGAAGTCCAGCTTGCCAATGACGCAAAACAATGGGTGGAAGCCATTCAGGAATACGCCAACATTACAGAACTGGACGCAGCCACCCTCAACCGCTTAATCAAAGAAATCGTCGTGCATGAGCGCATTGACGAAGATAAAACAAGACACATTTCTATCGAAATTCATTTTAATCTCAAACCCATCCCGGAGGTGGAACAGGTCACTGCCTGACCTGTCCCGCCGGGACGGTTCTCTTAAAAACACCATATAGATTTTTTGTACGCCGCCGCCCGCCATCGAGCAGAGTTTTACACCTAATTGGGGATAAAACAGCTCATGGCGGGCGGCGGTGTCGTTCTGATCGGCCTTCAGCTTATCCCTCTGCTGTCCGGTCTGTTCAGCTAAGTGTCACCCGTTGTCCCTTTTCCAGAAAAGGAGCTGATGTATGGACTTTATCATCGACGCAATCGTTGAATGGCTGAAAGGTCTGCTCGTCGATGGTATCATGGGAAATCTGGACGGCCTTTTCGATAACGTCAATCAGAGCGTTGGCGAGATCGCCACACAGGTAGGCACGACCCCGGCGGACTGGAACGCCGGGGTCTTTTCCATGATACGACAGATCTCTGAAACTGCCATCTTGCCAATCGCCGGGGTCATCCTCACTTTTGTAATGACTTATGAGCTGATACAGATGCTCATAGAACGCAACAACCTCCATGAAGTTGACACATGGATGTTTTTTAAGTGGGTGTTCAAAACCTTTGTGGCTGTGATGATCCTGACGAATACCTTTAATATCGTGCTGGCGGTCTTTGATGTGAGCCAGCATGTGATCCAGCAGTCAGCGGGCATTATCCAGAACGGGACAGAGATCACGCCGGATGTGCTGGACAGTCTGCGGACAGAGCTTGAAGCGATGGAGTTAGGCCCTCTGTTCGGACTCTGGCTACAATCCTTCCTGATCCAGCTTACCATGATTGCCTTAAACATCGTGATCTTCGTCATCGTATATGGCCGTATGATTGAAATTTATTTACTCACAAGTTTAGCGCCTATCCCGTTTGCCACCGTCCCCAACAGGGAAAACGGACACATGGGGCAGAACTATTTCCGCTCTCTCTTTGCGGTGGGCTTTCAAGGTCTATTGATCTTGGTCTGTGTCGCCATCTATGCGGTGCTGATCCAGAGTATCGCCACCGACGGCGACCCCATCGGGGCAATCTGGGGCTGTGTGGGATATACGGTGCTGCTGTGTTTTACCTTATTCAAAACAGGCAGTCTTGCAAAATCCATCTTCGGCTGCCATTAAGAGACTTCGGGCCATGATGACCCGAAGCGGAAAGGAGGCGGTATGCCTCGGCGTTACAAACAGGGTGCGGACGGACAGCCGCACCCGGCTTTCTACGGAAAGCTCCCCGAAGAATTTTCTAAAGCAGACACCATGCGCTTTATGGTGGAAACCGATCTGAAACTGTCCGGGTGCGTATCGGCGGACACGCTGGCGGCACTCCGGGCGGAAGGCTATGACTACAAGGACGGGAACCTTGTTCCCGCCGGAAAGGAGGAAACCATGCAGGAAAAGGTTGCAAACACCACCCCGGCCGCACCGTTGAAGCTGGATGTAAGCGTGCGGGTCATCGAACCTGTGAAAAATCTGATGGGCTTTGCCAGCGTGAAATTCAATGACTGCTTTGTGGTGGAAAATCTGAAAATCGTACAGGGCAGCAAGGGGCTCTTTCTTGGGATGCCCAGCCAGCCAGACGGCAAAGGCGGCTACCGGGATATGGCCTACCCTGTCACAAAGGAGTTCCGGGAACAGCTCAACACCGCTGTTCTGCAAGCCTATGAGGCAAAGCTGGAACAGATGGCGGAGCGCGGCTCTGTGGGGCGTGCGTCCATCAGCGACCAGCTCAAAGCCGGAAAAGCGGCTGCCGAACAGGCAAAGGCAGAACGGCCTCCGAAGGAAAAGCCCAGCCGCAGCGCAGAGCGTTGACCTCGGGCCATGCTGGCCCGAAGCAGAAAGGAGGCGGAAACCATGCCACGCAAACGGACGGGCTATGACGCGGCCTGCTATTACGACGGAAAACTGCTGGGCCGCTGTACCAAAGCGGACAGCGATGCCTATACCCTGTTGATGAACGCCTGTGGTGGGGACGCCGCCCGGGTCCTGCGGGAATATGCCTATTTTTCCCCGGAACTTCGCGCCATATTGGAAAATGCGGCGCTCATGCAGGCGGACCGGAACCGGACGGGCGGAATGTTCCATGCGCCGAAAAGTTCCCCGTGGGGCGAGGTGCAGAGCTGTGAAACCCTCTGTCCAGGGGTGTTTCTGGTATCTACCGCCAGCCACGGCGGAACGATGGTGGCAAACGAGGTAGCCGCCGTCCTCTCCCCAGCGGCCAAAAAATGCGGCTTCAAGGACAAGGGCTATATTTGCTATGAGGAGGACGCACAGGAAAGCGTAGTGCTCCGGGAGCTGCTGGACAAAAAGCTGTGGAAAATCCCTGACCGCATTAAGGACAAAGGACAGTTTGAAGAAAAACTCAATCAGTCCATCCGGCAGTATCACCCCGAATACTGGCGGGCAAGGCAGAGCGGACGAGAGGCCGCCGAAGCTGCCCGCAGCACAGCCCCGGCCAAAGAGGCCGCAAGATAACCTCGGGCCATGCTGGCCCGAAGCAGTAAAGGAGGTGTACCAAAATGGCCTATGTGCCAGTACCAAAAGACCTTTCCAAAATCAAGACAAAGCTGGCCTTCAACCTAACGAAGCGCCAGCTTGTTTGTTTTTCCAGCGCGGCGGCGGTGGGCCTCCCGGCTTACCTGTTTTCCCGTGGCAGTATCGGGAACAGTGCCGCCATGTTCCTGATGATCAGCCTCATGCTCCCGTTCTTCTTTCTGGCTATGTATGAACGAGACGGTCTGCCGCTGGAAAAAGTGCTGAAAAACATCATCCGCACCCGGTTCCTCTATCCCCGTGTGCGGCCTTACAAAACCGAAAACTTCTATGCGCTGCTTAGCGCCAGAAAGGAGGCGCAGCCGATTGCGAAACAGCAGAAGGGCCGGAAAGCCCGCAGGCAGAAAGCCTGAAAAGCAGGGCCTTATCGGCCTGTTCACGAAAGGAAAGAACATTCCCACCACCGCCCAGCAGACCCTCCCTTACCGGGAAATGTACCGGGACGGGGTGTGCCGGGTAGCGGACCGCTATTACACCAAAACCATTGAATACGAGGACATCAACTACCAGCTCGCACAGTCCGAAGATCAGGCGGCCATCTTTGACGGGTGGAGCGCCTGCCTCAACTACTTTGACAGCAGCCTTCCGTTCCAGCTTTCCTTCCTCAACCACCGAAGCCGCCCGGGCAGCCGGTACAGCGTGAACATCCCCATGCAGGATGACGATTACAACAGCGTCCGGTGCGAGTATGTGGAAATGCTGGAAAACCAGATCGCCAAAAGCAACAACGGCATTGTTCGCACAAAGCTCCTGACCTTCGGCGTGAACGTGGACGACCTTTCCACCGCCAGGGCAAGGCTGGAACGTGTAGAGGCGGACATTTGCGGGAACTTCAAAAAGCTGGGCGTCAAGTGCCGCTCCCTTTCGGGGCTGGAACGGCTGGAGCTTCTTCACGGGCAGCTTCACCCCGGCAGCGGCTCCCCCTTCCGGTTTTCATGGGATATGATCCCCAAAACCGGGCTTTCCACCAAAGACTTTATTGCCCCGGACAGTTTCGATTTTCGTTTCAGCCGTCTGTTCCGGGTGGGGACGACTTGGGGCGCTGCCTCCTACTTGCAGATTTTGGCCTCGGAGCTCTCGGACAAGCTGCTGGCGGAGCTTTTGGAAATGGACGCGGAAATGACCATCACTCTCCATATCCAAACCGTCGATCAGGCCGCCGCCGTAAAATCTATCAAGGCCAAAGTCTCCGACATTGACAAGATGAAGGTGGAGGAACAAAAGAAGGCAGCCCGGTCAGGGTACGACATGGACATACTTCCACCCGATCTTGTAACGTACAGCAACGACGCAAAGACCCTTCTGGAAGATTTACAGAGCCGGAATGAAAGAATGTTCCTGCTGACCTTCCTTGTGGTAAACATGGCCCCGACCCGCCGGGAGCTGGACAATGACCTGTTCACGGTGTCCGGTATCGTCCAGAAATACAACTGCACCTTGAAGCGGCTGGACTTCCAGCAGGAGGACGGTTTTCTTTCCAGCCTTCCGCTGGGCCATAACGGCATTGAGATCAAGCGCGGCATGACGACCAGCTCCACGGCCATTTTCGTTCCCTTTATGACGCAGGAGCTCCGCATGGATGGCGAAGCCGTCTATTACGGGCTCAACGCACTTTCCCATAACGTCATCATGGCAAACCGGAAAAAGCTCAAAAACCCCAACGGCCTGTTCCTCGGCGTGCCGGGCTCCGGCAAATCCTTTGCCGCAAAGCGAGAGCTTGTGAACGTGTTCCTTGCCACCCGTGACCGGATCATTGTGGTGGACCCGATGGGCGAATACTCGCCCCTTATCAAGCGGCTGGGCGGACAGGTCATCGAGATCGCCCCGGACAGCCCCCACCACATCAACCCGATGGACATTGACCTGAGCTTTGACGAGGAAAACCCGATGGCGCTGAAAGCCGACTTTATCCTGTCGCTGATGGAGCTGATCGTCGGCGGCAAGGATGGCTTGCAGCCGGTGGAGCGGACCGTCATTGACCGCTGTGTACGCCAGATGTACCGGGAACACTTGCAAAACCCGGAAACAAGCAAAATGCCGACCCTCCAAACGCTATATGACCTGCTCTGTTCCCAGCCGGAGGGCGAGGCGGTGCGGCTGGCAACGGCCCTTGAAATTTATGTGTCGGGTTCCCTTAACGTATTCAACCATGAAACCAATGTGGACTTAAACCGCCGTCTGGTATGCCTTGACTTAAAAAAGCTGGGGGCCGGGCTTCGGACGATTGCCATGCTCATTATGCAGGACTTGGTAAACTCGCAGGTGTCCATGAATTTCCTGCGCGGTATCGCTACATGGTGCTACTTCGACGAATTTCATGTGCTGCTCCGTGACCGTCTGACGGCAAGCTATTGTGTGGCGATCTGGAAAATGCTGCGAAAAAAAGGGTGCGTTCCAAGTGCTTTAACGCAGAACGTGAAGGATTTTCTGGCAAGCCCGGAGATCGAGAACATCTTTGAAAACTCAGACTTCCTTGTGCTTCTCTCGCAGGCACAGGGGGACCGGCAGATTTTAGCCAAACAGCTTGGGATCAGCCCCCATCAGCTTTCCTATGTGACCCATACCAATTCCGGCGAAGGGCTGCTGTTCTTCGGAAACACCACCATCCCGTTTGTTGACCGCTTCCCACAGAACACAGAACTGTACGCCATTATGACCACCCGCCCGGAGGACAAAAAACAGGAAATGAACCGGGCATAACACACTTCGGGCCATAATGGCCCGAGGTTTGGAAAGGAGGGATACATCATCGAAAAGAAACCGGACAAACGGAATTTTCAAAGGCCGGGGCCGACGGAGGATACCGGGGGCAATCGCCCCGGACCGGCTGAACGGGAAGGACCTTCCCCTGCACCATCCCGACGCCTGCGGTTTGAGGACGAGGATACCGGACAGGACAGCCCTTCGGGTCATGATGGCCTGAAGTCCAAAAGCGGTAAGTTTCAAGAGGACAGCCGGAAAAGCCGTCCCTCTGACCGCATGAGGCAGGAAGATGAAGCGGGCGGGCCGCAGGATACCGGCAAGGCACAGGAGCCGGAGGGCTCCGCCGAGAAGGCCGGGAGCAAAAAGGACAAGTACCAGAAAGCACAGGCAAAAGCGGAACACGCCGGGGAAAAGCTGGGAAAGGCCCGGGAGAAACTGGACAAGACCGAGGCAAAACGGGCAGCGAAGAAGCCGCCGGGGCTTGCAAAAAAGGCAGTCCGGGGAGCCCGTACAGAAGCGTGGTTCTATGTCCACAACAAGATACACGAGGTTGAGCATGAAAATGTGGGTGTGGAAGGAGCCCATAAATCCGAGCTGGCCGCAGAGGCCGGAGCCCGGAAACTGACCCGCTATGCCAAACGCCGCTGGCGGGAACACCCAGCCCGGAAGGTGGCAAAGTGGGAACGGAAGGACATAAAAGCCCGGGCCAATGTGGATTTTCAAAAGATGGCCTCCGAGCACCCGGAACTTGCCAGCAATCCGCTTTCCCGTGTGCAGCAGAAATGGAAACTGAAACGCCGGTATTCCAAAGAAGCAAAGGCGGCTGCAAAACAGGGCGCAAAGGCCGCAAAGAAAACCGCTGCCGCTTCGGGAACTGCGACCCGTCGGACGGCGCAGTTTGTGACCCGTCATCCCGTGGCGGTGCTGGTCCTGCTCCTGCTGTTGCTGCTCTGTTTTCTTGTGTCGGCGGTAAGCTCTATCTTTCCTACGCTTGGCAGCGGCCTTGCCAATGCGTTATCCGGCACCTCCTACGCCTCGGAGGATACGGACCTGCTGGGCGTGGACGAGGACTACACGGCACTGGAAAACGAGCTGGCGCAGACGGTAGCGAACATCGAAAGCACCCATCCCGGCTATGACGAGTACCGCTATTCCGTGGACGAGATCGGCCATAACCCCTATGAGCTGGCGTCCTATCTCTCGGCAAAGTACCATGTGTATTTCCGGGAACAGGTGCAGGACGAACTGCGGGAGATATTCGAGGCACAGTATGAGCTGACCTTGACGGAGGAAGTCGAGATACGCTACCGCACCGAAACCAGCACCGACCCGGAGACCGGGGAAACCACCACCGAGGAAGTCCCCTATGAGTATTACATTCTCAATGTGACCCTCACAAACAAGACGCTGCCCGCCGTGATCCTGCCGAGGCTTAACGAACAGCAGCGGGAAATCTACACCGTTATGCAGCAGCTCAAAGGCAACAAACCCTATCTGTGGGAAGGGATTTACAACGGCGGCGAAGATACCGGCCCCAGCTATGAGATACCCGGCGAGGCGCTGGATGACCCGGCTTTTGCGGCGCTCATGGAAGAAGCCACAAAGTACATCGGCTGGCCCTATGTGTGGGGCGGCTCCAGCCCGTCCACCTCCTTTGACTGTTCGGGCTTTGTCTGCTGGGTGTACACGGCCAGCGGCGTCCACAACCTGCCCCGTACCACGGCGCAGGGCATTTACAACCAGTGTGCTATCATTTCCCCCTCCGAGGCAAAGCCCGGCGACATTATCTTTTTCACGGGAACCTATGACAGCCCCGGCCCTGTGTCCCATGTGGGGATTTATGTGGGCGACGGGATGATGCTTCATTGTGGTTCGCCCATCCAATACGCAAACATCAATTCAAGCTACTGGCAGACACATTTCTATGCCTTCGGGCGTTTGTGAGCCAGAGGAAAGGAGTCCTTGCATGAACAAGATCGACAAGCTCGATAAGGAACTGGAAAAAGCCCGGGAGAAGGCTGCCGAGTGGCAGGCCAAAATCCGGGAGCTGGAAAAGCAGAAACAGGAGGAAGAAAACAGCCAGATCGTGCAGGCGGTGCGCTCCCTCAAACTGACGCCCGCCCAGCTTATGGCTTTTCTGAATGACCCAAAAAACAGCCTTACCGCTTCGGGCCATACTGACCCGAAGCCGGAGGCACCCGAAAAGGAGGACACAGCCCATGAAGAAAATTAAATACCGCAGGCTGGCGGCGATGGCTGCCAGCCTTTTGTGTTGCCTGATCTTTACGGTCCCGGCCTATGCACAGAGCAGCGAGCCGCAGCCGGAGACAGCTTCCGCCCCGGCAGAAACCGAAGCAGAGCCGGAAACCCAGAACCCCTTTACCCCGGACGGGACGGGAACCGTGGTGGACAACGCCACCGACGAGGATGGAAAGGAGTTCTACACCATCACCACCGCAGACGAGAGCGTGTTTTATCTGGTGATCGACAAACAGAAAACCAGCGAGAACGTCTATTTCCTCAATACCGTTACCACAGACGACCTTCTGCCTCTTGCTGAACAGGGTAAGGAACCGCCCAAAGAAGTGACCCCGGAGCCAGAGCCAAAGCCCACCGAACCGGTGGAGGAAGTACCGGAACCCGAGCCGGAGAAAAAGGACAGCCCCCTTCTCTCTCTGCTCCTGATCGGTGCGGTGGTGCTGGCCGGCGGTGGGATTGGTTACTATTTCAAGATTTACAAGCCGAAGCATGAGGCCCCGGATTTGGAAGATGAATACTGCGAATATGAGGACGGGGAGCTGGAGGAGATCGCAGAGGAACCCGAGGACGAAGATACCCCGCCGTGGGAGGAAGATACGGAGGAATGAGAATGAATTTTACAAGCAGCCCTTTTGAACGAATGATGAAGGAAGTACCGCACCCCGGCTGGGACAATGACGACCCTTGTAAGGGATGCCGTTATTACAAGGAGTGCAAAGGAAAGAAAAAACAGTGCCGGAAGAAGTTCCGGGCGCTGATCGTGGAGCCCCGCCCTTCGGGCCATCGTGGCCCGAAGTCTTAAATGGACGCCCGGGAGCTGACCCGTGACGAGAAGAAGAAAATCCGTTCTCTGGTCACGGGGATGTGTGCCAACTATGACAGGGAAAGCGGCCTGTGCCTTCCTCTGGACTGTGCCTGTTATATGCTGCACAAGTGCTGGACAGGGGCGTACTGCCGTTACTTCCGTGAGGCTGTCCTGCCCCTTGACCCGGAGCTTCAAGCGGCGCTGACAACGGAAGGCATCTCCCCGGAACTGCGGGCCTGTGCGGTCTGCGGAAAGGCGTTTTTGCCCGATGGGCGTCAAGCCTACTGCTCCGACGTCTGCAAGGCCGAAGGAAACCGTCGGAAAAGCCGGGAACGCATGAGGAAAATGCGGGAGAAAAGGCCGGGCGGCTGTTACGATTTGCCGCCTCCAAAGGCTTGACATTCCGGGCTTTTTTGAGGGTGTTTCCGGGGTAGGAATATCTTATTACATTTCTCCCCGGTCTGCCCTCTTATTTCGTAACATCCAGCACTTCGGGTCATGTTGACCCGAGGCACAGAAAGGAGGGATCTCTTGGAGACAGTACAAGGATATGTGATTTTGAAAGCTGCCACCTTTGAAACCGGACACGGCTTTGCGCTGGGGCATAATCCGGGAGCGCCGAGCCCCTTTGTGACCTGGCAGTTTACCGAGGGGGAAAACGGCCATCGGGATTACTACTGGGGCCGCTATGGAACCAGTCAGGCGTGGGCGCAGCGGGACTTTGACCGCCGGGTGGACGACTATCAGCAGCTTTACCATGCGGCGGTCAAGCATACCGAGCTGGGACCGGAGGGCGTTTACCGCTATTATTCCACCCAGCGGCCCGTGGACATAGGAACTTACCCGAAGCTGCCGGATAACCAGCCTCTTTCCATCGTCAACTACGACGATGACAGGCGGCGTCCTGTGGCAGACGGCAGTCTGATGGCATGGGGCGAACTGACCTACGCAAAGCCGCTGACCGAAAAGCAGATGGAGGATTATGAACTGAAACCAGCACCGGGCAATCCTGACCGGGTGCGCCCATCCATTACCGCCCGGCTCAAAGAAGGAACCAGAGGGCAGGAACCCCCGAAGGAGCCCGGCCAGAAGCGGAGCCATAAAAACCATGAGGAACGATAAAGGAGGATCGCCATGCACGAAAAAGACAACTATCTGAAAACCGCCGAGCTCTCCACAGAGCAGAACTGCAACATGATCGACGGCGTACCCAACAACACGCCCATCCCACCCACGCCCCCGGAGCTGGACGCAAAACCGCTTGATAAGGTAAAGGAACCCAAAGAGCGCCGGAAAGGCCGGGAGCTGGAACGCTGATGGAGAACCGCAAGCGGAATGTCCATCTGCACGTCATGGTAACGCCGGACGAGCTGGCAGCCATCCATGAACGGATGGCTGAGGCGGGCATTTCCAACGCCGGGGCTTATGTACGGAAAATGGCTCTGAATGGGTATATCCTGCACATCGACCTTGCGCCCGTAAAAGAGCTGATCTCTCTGCAACGGCGCTGTTCTAACAATCTCAATCAGGTTGCCATACACGCACATACCTATGGCGTGTACCCGGAGGAAATCGACGGATTGAAGCGGGACTATGAAAAGCTGTGGGGCGAGGTGTCAAAGGTGTTGCGGGAGCTCTCCGAGCTGGTGGCAAAGTAAGACGAGGGCGGCAGGCTTCCGTTGCGGGGCTTGCCGCCCTGCTCTTTTTTTACCACTTCGGGCCAGTATGACCCGAAGGTTTGGGACAGGATTCACTAATCTTTCGCAACATTTATGTCCCCGGGCAGGCATGATAAAATAGAGGTAGGAAGGATAGATAAAGGAGGTTTTGAAGATGAAGATACTGCTGAAAATATTGGTTGCTCCCTTTGCTTTGGCGTTGTCCCTTCTGGCGGCTCTGCTGGTGTTCCTGTTGGATATTTGTGCCGTCCTGCTGACGATTGCCTCTGTGATCCTGGCGGTGCTGGGTGTCGCTCTCTTTTTCACGCCGACGCCCATAGGTGGGATTGTATTTCTGTTTCTTGCCTTCCTTCTTTCGCCGTATGGACTGCAAGCGGCGGCGGGCTCCCTTCTTTGGGCGCTGGACGGAGGCAAATCCGCTCTGTACCGGTTTCTGGCAAGTTAAGCAGCCTCGGGCCATACTGGCCCGAAGTCGGGGCGGTCTGAATGGGCCGCCCCTTTCTCATGGAAAGGAGGAATGATTTTTGGCTACCACAACTTTGTTACAGCGCCATGCGGGCGAAGGCGAAACGATTGCTGAGGCTATCCGGGATTGTCTGGACTATGGCAAGGACCCGGAGAAAACAGAAAGCGGAAAGTATATCTCCGCTTATGAATGTGATCCGGCCACCGTGGCGGACGAGTTCCTTTTGGCAAAGGCCAGCTATGCCGCTATGACGGGCCGGGAACAGAAGAAAGAAAATAATGTGCTGTGCTATCAGATACGACAATCCTTCTATCCGGGCGAGATCACCCCGAAGGAGGCGAACCGTATCGGCTATGAGCTGGCTATGCGCTGGACAAAGGGGCGGCACGCTTTTATCGTTACCACGCACACCGATAAGCAGCACATCCATTGTCACATTTATTACAACTCCACCACCCTTGACTGCACTCGGAAATTCCGAAATTTTTGGGGCTCCAGCTTCGCCCTTCGGCGGCTCTCTGACAGGCTGTGCCTTGAAAACGGGCTGTCCATCGTGGAGAACCCGAAGCCCCGGAGCAAGAGCAAGTATCGGAACTATGGGGAGTGGCAGAAAGACCGGAAAGGGCCGCTTTCCTATCAGGACCGACTGCGCCTTGCTATTGATACTGCGCTGGCGGAACGCCCCGCTGATCTGGACGAATTTCTCAATTTGATGAAGCGGGCCGGGTATGAGGTCAAGACGGTTCGGGGCGGCGGTATCAGCTTCCGGCTGACCGGGCAGGGACAGGAACGCTTCACCCGTCTGCGTGCCTCCACGCTGGGGGACGGCTACGACTTGCAAGATGTTCTGTCCGCCATTGAGGGCAAAGAAAAACGCCCCGGGCGCTCAGAGCGGAAAATCAGTTTGGCGGTGGATATTCAAGCAAAGCTGGCTGCCGGTAAGGGGCCGGGATATGAACGCTGGGCGAAGGTATTTAACATTAAGCAGATGGCTGCTGCCCTTGCTTATATACAGGACAATGGCCTGACCGATTATGAGCAGTTGGCACAGAAAGCCACCGAGGCAGCAGACCGTTTTCATGCCATTTCCGAGCAGATCAAGCAGACGGAACAGGCCATGAAAACCAATGCCGGGCTAAAGGCCGCAACGGTTCAGTATGCCAAAACCCGTCCAGTCTTTGAGCAGTATAAGGCGACGAAGTACAGCCGGAAATTCCTTGCGGAGCATGAGGCCGACCTTGAACTGTACCGGGCTGCACAAACGGAAATGCGCTCTCTGCTGGGCGGGGCGAAGCTCCCCAAAATGGATGTGCTGAAGGAAGAAGGCCGTAAGCTCACAGCAAAGAAAAAACAGCTCTATGGAGAATATCAAAAGGCACGACGGGATATGCAGGAGATCGTCACGATCAAAGCGAACATTGACACTCTGATGGGCTACACCGAACCGGGAAGAAAGCAGGAAAAGGAGCGTTAAGGTTATGAAAACAAGGAGCAAAGCGACGCTGACACTTCGGGCCATGTTGGCCCGAAGATACGGGTTTGGGGCGAGCCCCAACAAGCCGCCTTTGTGCCACTTGTGGCCACAGAGGCATTGCTTGCCACTTAGCGGCAGCCCCTAAAATGGCGCAAAAAAACAGAGGCCCTTATTCTGGAACCTCCGTTTCTCTGGCTTTCTTAATGCCTTCGGCTGTGGCTTCTATCACGACAAGCTCTTTTTCATTCATGGAGTTTAGAAGAACATCAATGTGCTTTCTGCAAGAGCTTGACCTTGCCCCTCCGTCCGCATGAATAAACTGGTCAACTGAAACGTCAAACATGGTAATGAGTTTAACAAAAAGGTCGAAACTGGGATACTGACCTTTGTTCTCAATATTCATAATGGTACGGGAGTCACGGTCTACTAATTCCGCAACATAGGCTTGTGTCCATCCCTTTTCTTCTCTGGCCTGTTTGAGAGCCGCCCCGAGGCCGTGAAAGTCAAACCTTCTTTCATTTTGGTTCATTCTCATATCACCCTATATCATTGTACATTTCGGGTTGGATTATGAGAATGTAATGGAATTTTACATAAAGTAGTATTTCATTTCATCAATATGCAGCCTCCAACTTGTACTATTCGAGATAAAGAACTATAATGTACTCTGTGGAGGTGCGAAATGGACTATATGACATTGAAAGAGGCCGCCGAAAAGTGGGGCGTGACACCTCGTAGGGTAAATTATTATTGTGCTGGTGGACGTATCCCCGGTGCTGTGAAAATGGCCGGTGTTTGGCTGATCCCAAAGAACGCAGAAAAGCCGATTGACGGAAGGACAAAACAAGGGAAGGGGTTGCACCATGAATAAAATCCTGATTATAGATGATGACAGAGAACTGTGCGCTTTGATTAAACGTAGCGTACAAGCAGAAAACATAGAAGCTGATTTTTGTAATACCGGAAAAGAGGGCTTACAAAAATTAAGAGAGCAGGAATACCAGCTTGTGGTGCTGGATGTGATGATGCCCGGCATGGACGGGTTTGAAACGCTGGAAGAAATTCGCAAGGAGTACAGCTTGCCGATTTTGATGTTCACATCTAAAAATGACAGCATTTCTAAAGTACGGGGCTTACGGGCCGGAGCGGACGATTATCTTACAAAACCGTTTGATATGGACGAACTGATTGCCCGTATTGCGTCCCTCATTCGCCGCTACACCCGTTTTAATCATCAAGCCGGAGCTGTGCAAAAACTGGATTTTGATGGATTGCAGATTGACCTTGAAAATCGTTCTGTTACTACATCAAACGGCACTTTTGAACTGCCCCCAAAGGAATTTGATTTGCTCCTGTACTGTGCAAAACATCAAGGGAAAATTTTGACCAAACAGCAGATTTATGAGGAAGTATGGGGCGAAGAATATTTCTATGATGACAGTAACATTATGGCGATTATCAGTCGGCTTCGTAAAAAATTAGAAGTCAATCCTTCAAGCCCAAAGTATATACAAACGGTCAAAGGGATTGGCTACCGGTTTAATAAGGAGGTGTAGTCAGCATGGAAATTATCGTATTCTTGTCCATTGTGATTGCTGTTGTGGCTGTATTGACTTCCATCGTTCTCGTTCGGCGTGTAAAAAAACAAATAGCAGAAATGACCGATGTGCTGGTTGATGTGAAAAACGGAAATGGCAACCGGCGTATTCTATCTGCAACAAATGAACTGACAGCACCTCTTGCCTATGAAATCAATGAGATCGTTGTGGCCTATGAAAGCAGACTTTCAACTGTACGGCAGACAGAAGAAACCAACCGCCAGCTTATGACGAGCCTTTCCCATGATGTGCGAACGCCCCTTACTACTCTGCTTGGGTATCTTGACGCTGCACACAAAGGACTGGTCACAGGAAAAGACCGGGATGATTATATTGAAACCGCCCGCCGGAAAGCCCATGATCTGAAAGAATATATTGATGTACTCTTTGACTGGTTCAAGTTAAATTCTAACGAGTTTGCTTTGGAGATCCAGAGTGTTGAGGCCGCAGAGCTGACAAGAAATATCCTCATTGACTGGATACCGATTTTTGAGGATAAACAGGTTGAGTATGACATCGATATTCCCGAACAGCCTGTCCGGGTAAGATTGGATATGGATAGCTATATGAGGATCATCAATAACCTTATTCAAAATGTAATCGCTCATAGCCATGCAGACAAAATTAAAATTTCCCTATCGAAGAAGGAAAACAGCATGGAGCTGTTGCTGGCGGATAATGGAGTGGGAATTGAGAAAGAAGATTTGAAACACATTTTTGAACGGCTCTATAAGTGTGACAAAGGACGGTCTGAAAAAGGAAGCGGACTTGGTCTTTCTATTGTCCATCAGCTTGTAGAAAAGATGGGTGGGAGTATAACAGTTGAAAGTTTGCCGGGAAAAGGAACTGAATTTATGTTGCTTTTTCCTTTGGAGAGTTAAGCGGGTTCCCGTCTTTATGGCGGGAGCCTTTGTCATTTTAGCTGAATTTCAAATTGCAAGGTTAATGCAAGGTTGCGGCAAGGTTAATGCAAGGTTGGCGTGATAGAATACCTTACAGAACAGGAGGTTTTGAATATGGATACAAATTATATCATTGAAACAAAAAATCTGACGAAGCAATACGGCTCACAAAAGAGTGTGGCTGACTTAAATATCCATGTCAAGCGTGGGAGAATTTATGGTCTGTTGGGTAGAAACGGAGCCGGAAAAACCACTACCATGAAAATGCTGTTGGGTTTAACGAAGCCTACTTCCGGTGAGGTCAAAATCTGGGGAAAGTCTTTGCAAGGGAATGAAAAGAAGTTGCTCCCCCGCATTGGCAGTCTAATTGAGTCCCCCGGCTTTTATCCCAATCTGACCGGCACAGAGAACCTGCGTATCTTTGCTACTCTGCGGGGCGTACCAAACAATCATGCTATCAAAGATGCTCTGGATCTGGTAGGACTGCCCTACAAAGATAAAAAGCTCTTTTCACAGTATTCTCTTGGTATGAAGCAGCGGCTTGCCATCGCCCTTGCCGTTATGCACGATCCGGAGCTTTTGATTTTGGATGAGCCGATCAACGGCCTCGATCCCATCGGTATTGCAGAAGTACGTTCCTTTATTCGTGAGCTTTGTGACGCGCGAGGAAAAACCATTTTGATTTCCAGTCATATTCTTTCGGAGATTTCCTTGCTGGCTGACGATATTGGAATTATCGACCACGGCGCATTGCTGGAAGAAGAAAGCCTTGCTGAGCTGGAGCAAAAAAGCAGTAAGCATATCCGTTTTACGCTTTCGGATACTGCACAGGCAGCAAGAATTTTGGAACGCAATTTCCATGAAAACCATTTTTCCATACAGGACGACCACAATCTGCGCCTGCACAACCTTGATCTGCCTGTGGGTAAAATTGTAACTGCCTTTGTAGAAAACGGATTGGAGGTATCAGAAGCACATACCTGTGAAGAAAGTCTTGAAGATTACTTCAAGCGTGTGACAGGGGGCGAAGGAATTGCTTAAACTAATCAAATGCGAATTTTTGAAATTGAAACGGAAGAAATTTATTCCGCTTATTATTCTGGCTGCTTTCCTGTTTCCAATCCCGCTGACTTATCTGATGACAACGCCCTCTATGATGGAGCGATATACAGATCGGGCAGATGCTTTTGACGGACTATTTAACATGGTGTTGGGATATGGTATCCAGTTTTTACTGCCCTGTATTATCGGAGTGATTGCCGCTATCCTGTTTTTTATGGAACGCGACAACGATACATTCAAAAATCTGCGTACAATTCCCGTAACCAGCACGCAAATGGTGCTTGCAAAGATTATTGTCCTCTTTCTTTTTGGAATTGTTTTTTGTGTGGCTTCTACCATTGCAACAATTCTTTGCGGAATTGGAACATTAGAAGTTTATGGAATTGGTTATAAGCTGTTTTTGGCGGTTGAAACGGGGATCTTCATTACGGCAGGAACACTCCCATTGATTGTCCTTGTTGTCTTTTTCAGTAAGACCTATGTTTTTTCCATTTTGTTGTGTGTCTTTTACAGCGTTCTGAACATGAGTGCTACGGCATTGTTTGACACACTGCCTAAAACTATGTTATGGCTTCTGCCCACGCCACTGACTACATTTTGGAGTGCGGGAGATATGGCGGCTCATGGGATAAAAATGGACTTGGAGCAAATGACAGGGCTAATTCCCTCAACATTTCAAGTTGTATTCATTCTTGGGATCATGGCATTGGTTTCGTTCTTACTAATTGACAGATTATATAAGCAGAGGGGGGAATAAACATGGTTCGCATTGTAAAAACAGAATTTTATAAATTGAAAAGGTATCATATCCTTTGGGCGGGCGTTGCACTCATGCTCCTATCCGTCCTGCTGACCTTGTTTACCTCTATGGCGAATGATGGTTCCGTTTGGGATTTTGCCTATCTTACAGAACAGGTCATCAAAAACAATATGTCCATGATTTTTCCGATGTGTATCAGCCTAATTGCTGGATATATGATTTCTCGTGAGCAGACGGATGACACATTGAAAAATATTCTGACTGTGCCGATCTCTTTTAAGAAACTGTTGACCGGAAAATTGATTGTGTGCGGCGTATTGTCTATTATTTTCGGGCTGATATGCAGTCTGTTTACAATCATAGCAGAAATGATTGTGAGATTTCCCGGCTTTGAGATTTCCTTAGCTCTAAAAGCAGCCTTGCAGATTACTGCGGTTAATTTCTTTTTATATCTTGCGGTTCTGCCGATTATCGCTCTTACTTGTCGGAGGGCAGGTAGCTTTTTAGTCGGTGTAATCATTGCTTTTGTCTATGGATATGGAGGGATGTTTGCCGCAGGAAATATGACATTAGCAAACCTTTATCCGATTACCGCAAGTCTTGGAATGGTAGGCTACCGTAGCTATGATACCGCAGTCAACTGGAATATCGGAACCTGTTCTTGCAGTCTTGCGCTTGCTGTCATTATTTCTGCCATCTTGATTTTGTGCATGAAAGAACGAGAAGCAACCCAAACAAAGAAAAAGGCCAAAAAGGTAGCTCCAAAGAAAGGCTGGTGATGATTTTATGAAGAAAATAGTTTTAGCATTAACATTCGTCCTTGTGGGAAGTTTTATGCTTGCTGGCTGTTCAAAAGATGAAATTCTCAATCATTACAATAACATTGTTCAATCTGCGGGCTCCATAGAACTGACAGGGAAATCGTCACTGCAAGGGGAAAAAGAAAAAGGAATTGATGATTATACAGGGACTTATACGGCTGATTATGCGAACTTTTCAGGTACAGAGTATTTGTTCGGAGGAACTTCCATAAAGAGAGAAGCCGGTAAGGAGCTGTCCATTGATTGCACCTTGGAGATTACGGAAGGTACTGCAAAAGTATTTTGGATTTCTGGATCTGATGAAGCAGTCACGTTGATTGAAGCAACCGGAACTTATAGTGACACAATTACACTTCCTGATGGTGGAAATTATATCGGAATTGAATGCGAGAGTTTCACAGGAAGCATTGAATTAAATATTGAATAACATTCTGCCGGACGACGGCAAAAGAAAAAAAGCCGTCGTAGAGCAGACAATTTGACACGCCCATTTGAAACGGCGGCTTTGATTTTCAGAGCCGCCGTTTCTTTGCGTTTGCACAAACCAATGACGACTTGCAGGGACACGGTAGCCGATTGGAGGTTGATTTACCGTGTCCTTCTTTTTATTTCGCAGTATCCATGATCTGCACCAGTTAAAAAAAGCGTAGCTCCCCCTCCGGGACAGTCTGGTTATGAATGTGAAATTAGAAAACACATAAATGAATATGTAATTTCATGCGTCCGTGTGGCTTCATGCCGCCCGGGCGCTTTTGCGTTCTTATGGGGCTGCTTCGGGTCATGTTGGCCTGAAGCCATTCCCCGGTGCCGCTCCCCGCCGCCTTCGTTTCGGTCACTCGTCAACCAACAACCGAAACGGAGGTCAATATGGCTATTATCAATTTGCGGGACTATTACCCATTCTATACATCGGATTGCTTCATGGAAGTATCGGAAGAAGTTGCAGAAATGTTCAAAGAGTTTGATCGTAAAGAGGCTGCGTACCGGCTGCGTACATACCGCCACAAAGCCTACTATTCCCTTGATCGGGATGACGGGCTGGAGCATGAAGCTCTCTTTGTCGCCTTATCTCCCCATGAACTGTATGAGCGGAAAGTGACCATGCAGGAGCTTCATGCAGCGATTGCCAGTCTGCCGAACAAACAGGCAAAACGGATTTACGCTCATTTCATTCTCGGCATGACCAAACAGGATATTGCCCGGGCAGAGGGCGTCCATGAAAAAGTGGTTCGTGTCGCAATCGAGCGAGGTCTGCGGCGCTTAGAAAAAATTTTGAAAAATTCTTTGTAAGGTGTACCGATTTAGGCCGGAAAATGAAATGGCTTATGAGAGGTAAAACACTTCGGGTCACAATGACCCGAGGTTCAGACAAGCCTCATGCAGATTGAAAATTGAATAAAAAGACACCCGGATACGAAGGGGAACACGCTGTGTGACAGACCCGCCATGACCTCGGATTTCAGAGAATACAGTCTTTGTAAAACTGAGCGAGCGAACAGGTTCATGCCATAGGTGGGGGCAAGGCTGGCTCCACCGGAACAGGCGCAGAACCCGGATACTTGCGTTTAGTCACAGTCCGAGCGTTGAAGCGGCCTTGTAAGCCGTGAGCCGTCGCAGGCAATGAGAACGCCTTGCCATCAGAATGGGGAGAGTTGAAATACTATGGGGCATGAAGCCTATGTCCGTCCGATGTGTCTGAAATGAAGTGAAAACCTATGGGGAGTCCCCGGCAATGCTGTCTGATGATAGGCCAACCGATCCGGCGTGGCTCCCCATCTTTTCAAAAAAGGAGCATTTTATGGGAAATGCGTTTGGAATGATCCCCGGCTTGGAAACGGACGAATGGAGCAATGACGCCTGCCGCGGTTATGTCATTATGGCAATGGAGGACTGCGGATTTTCAAAGAAGGATATACGGCGTGTTGTGGGGCAGCTTTATGAAGTATTTGACCTCAACAGCGTGGAGGACGCCAAAGAAAAGTACCATTCCAGTCCTTACTGACCTCGGGCCATATCGACCCGAAGTGGAGAAAGCTCAAAGGGCGGCACCTGCTGGGTGTCGCCTTTTGACATTTCCCCACAGGACAAGCGGGAAAGGCAGGCATATACACGCACTTTCGCAAAGGAGGTTTTCAATGACGCAAGCTGTCACTTATGAACGAGAAACAAAGTCTGTCGCATTTCAAGGGAAGATCATTGTGCTGGAAAGCCTCACGCCGGTACTTCCCCCGAAGGAGAAAGCACAGCGCAAAAAAGAAATTGAGCGTTGTCTTTATGAGGTGTTCAGAAAATATGGGGACAGATTTCCCTAATCATTCGCAACATTGTTGTCCGGGGCTGCTGATGGTATAATATAGTTGTAAGGTTGGTAGCTCCATTCCAACAAGGAAAGGAGCCCAATATGGAATTTATCAGAGAAGATTGTATTTACGCAAGACAGTCAGTAGACCGCAAGGACAGTATCAGCATTGAAAGTCAGATTGACTTTTGCAAGTATGAATTGAAAGGTGGGAGCTGCCGGGTATTCAAGGACAAAGGCTATTCCGGTAAAAATACGGATAGGCCGGAGTTTCAAAAGCTGTTGGGCGAGATCCGCAAGGGAAAGGTCAGGCGGGTCATCGTGTATAAACTGGACCGTATAAGCCGCTCTATTCTGGACTTTGCAACGATGATGGAGCTGTTTCAAGAGTATGATGTGGAGTTTGTATCATCCACAGAAAAGTTTGATACTTCGACCCCGATGGGCCGGGCCATGCTGAATATCTGCATTGTATTCGCCCAGCTTGAACGGGAGACAATTCAGAAGCGTGTCACAGACGCCTACTATTCCCGGTGTCTGAAAGGTTTCCACATGAGCGGACAGGCACCATACGGTTATCAGTTAGAGCCTACTGTGGTAGAGGGTATCCGTACAAAGAAAATGGTTGCCGACCCCGTAGCCGCCGACCATGTTCGGCTGATGTTTGAAATGTACGCTGAACCGGAAACCTCCTTCGGAGATATTACCCGATACTTCGAGGAACATGACATAAAAATTTATGGAAAATCCATGTTCCGTACATTTCTTTCCCAGCTTTTAAGAAACCCCGTTTACGCACAGGCCGATTTGGAGCTGTACGAATTTTTCAAGAGTCAGGGTGCAGCGATTGTCAATGACGCTTCTGACTTTGCCGGAACAAACGGCTGCTATCTCTATCAGGGGCGGGATGTGAAGGAGGACAAGGACAGGTGCTTAAAAGACCAGATACTTGTTATCGCTCCCCATGAAGCACTCATTTCCTCTGACACATGGCTGAAATGCCGGAAAAAACTTATGGCAAATACCACCTTCCAGCAGGGACGGAAACCGAAGAACACTTGGCTGGCCGGAAAAATCAAATGCGGGCATTGTGGGTATGCTCTGAAAGCCACCCATGTACCAAACAGCACCGGATATTTCCGCTGTACCAAACGGACGGAAAACAAAGGCTGTCCGGGCTGTGGGAAAATCCGCAAAGAAGAATTTGAGCAATTCATTTTCTCGGCCATGCAGGAGAAATTCAAAGACTTTCAGATACTCCACGGCAGGGAGGAAAAAGTCAATCCGAAACTGACAGCCTATCAAGTGGAACTGGCACAGGTGGAGGCAGAAATTGAAAAGCTGCTGGACACGCTGACCGGAGCCAATGCGACCTTGCTTGCCTACGCTAACAAAAAAATTGAAGAACTGGACACCCGACGCCAGACCATTTCAAAGGCAATCGCCGAATTGAGTGTTGAAACCATATCGCCCCAGCAGATAAAGAAGTTATCCTATTATCTCGACAACTGGGACAGCATAGATTTTGACGACAAAAGAAAAGCCGCCGATGGTTTGATCTCTACGATCAAGGCCACCAGCGACCGTGTTCAGATAGAGTGGAAAATCTGACATTTCCGCTCTATCGCCCCTCATTTCTATTTTATCTTGTTTGTACCCCTTGTACACCGATGTTTTACAGGGCGTTTACTCGCCGTAAACGATCTTGGTGGCAGTTTCCACATGGCGTTCCAGCCGGTCGGCAAAGTGTTCCAGCGGCAGAAAAACGCCAAGTTCATCGTAGCGGGTTCCGCCGTCCTTGAGCGTATCCTGTCCATAGTAGACCACGGAACGGGGCAGTGCGTGCTGCAGCTTCATCTGGATATCCCAGACGGTGGAGTAGGCCTCCGCTTCCGTTACCTTCTGCTTCACGGTGTCCGGCAGTTCGTAGATCAGCAGCAGCCCCAAATGCTGGTTGTAGTGGTACTCCACCACATCCATCGATCCTTCGTCGTAGCCGTGATACTTGCAGTAGCCGCTGGCAAGGTACATTTTTACCTTTTCCTGCTTCTGGAACACCCGGATGAACCGGTCGTATACTTTGCTGCTCACGGCAAATTCGTTGTTCGGCAAAAGAACGCCGGCATCATCCGTCAGGATCACCGGGTTCGGCTGACCATCGGCGTTGAATTTGAACGGGATCAGGGCAGCGTTCCGTAGCAGGTCAAACATACTGTGCTGGCAGATCGCCATCAGAAAGGCAGACAGATCCTTGTTCTCGTAGGCATTGAACAGTGCTGCGGCAAACTGCTGTGCACTCACGGCCGGCGCATCCAGTACGTCTGCCATGTCCAGCGAGTCGTTGAAGGTATCCATCAGGCGGTGGCAGGCTTCTGGATTTTTCAGGATCTCCCCGAACAGTGCCTCTGCCTTTTCTTCTCTTGGAAATATCGTTGCCATCAAAAAGACCCTCTTTCTGTTTATTTCCAGCTACCTATTATAGATTCATAATGCCCAGCTGTGAAATACTGCTTTCATATTGCTGCTATATGCAGAACACTTTTTACACATTTTCCAAGTGCCTGTACAATGGACGCTGCAATCATGAAATTGCACGAGGGAAATGTTTTTCCTTCTGCTCGCATTGCGAGTATCTGTGGTTCTAATTCTTTGATTTTGGTATATTTTCTGGACATAACAAAACCTCCTCGTGTAGTTCTATTATCCTACACGGGGAGGTCTTTTGTCTATTGTCTACTTTTTACGGACCGGTTCAGCCTTTTGGCTAAATAACTCTGGTCTTTTTTGTTGGGGCGTGTGCAACAGCCCCGTGTTATCATTTTGAATAATAGGTTTTAGATACAAGATTCCCGAATTTTTGCAAGATCACTGTTCAGAAGCGTTTCATGTTCCAGAAGACCATGCTGCACAGCAAGCAGAAATTCCTTATTATTATGAAGAATCTTATAGGCTCTGCGGTAAAGTTCTTCCAGTTTTGCTGATTTGATGGCTTCATTATAAGAAAGTCTCTGCTCGGACATTCTGTTGTCCCCTGATTCAATTCCTACGAAGCCACCACCTGCAAAGTGACACTGCCAAATATCCATGAGCTTATCTGCTTGCTCTATATCGGCCGATGCCTGAATATCCATAACACCATAGATCAGAGACACACCCGCTCTGCCTGCCAATGTTTTGGTCACTTCATCCAGAAATTCCTCCTCATTTTGTGCATAAGTAGCACAGCCATTTGCCATACCACCGATTACACCTTGGCTTCCGCGAACCGTGACAATTCCAATGCTTCCGGGGTGAAGAACTTCTCCGACCACTGCATGGGCTGCTTCATGTACTGCAATCTTCTGCAACTCTGAGGAGTCAGTTTCCTTATCCGTTTTTTGGAGTTTATATACCACCTGAAGAAGAGCTTCTGTGATATCTTCCTTCTGGATGTGCTCATGACCTTGATAGACACTGTTCAGCGCAGCAAGGTTCATTACCGTTTCCAGTGTAGCACAGCTTACCTTGGGCATAGCCTTGACGATATCTGAAATCAGTACATCCTCTGCCAAATCTTTATCCCTGAGATAGTAGCTGACAATGTTCTCTGCATTCTCTCCAATCGGAGGTTGCAGATAGATCACATAATCAAATCTACCCGGTCTCAACAGGGATGGTGGCATATACCTTGTATCGTTAGTAGTAGCAATCACAAAAAGATCTGTATCCTTTGCATCATCAATACAGGCTTGCAGACAAGCCCATTCCGGCGCATAGGGAGAATTCGATTCTACATAGAGGTTCAAATCTTCTAGGAGCAGTATACTAGGTGCTTCCTCCTTTGCCATAGCAAATACAGTCCTTAATTCATCCAGAAAACTGTTTTCCTGACTGGTTTTACGAAAAACAAAGGGCTTCCGTTCGGACTCTTCCATCAGGATAGATGCCAGCAGACTTTTTCCAAGACCAGGATCAGATTCCATCAGCAGCCCTCTTGGAATAGAAATGCCCTTTCTTTTATAAACCTCCGGTCTTTTTAGAATATCCAGAATCTGACGCAGAATCTCTTTCGTAGATTCGTAGCCGATAACTTTTTCATCAAACTTATCCATTGTATTCTCCCTTCTTATTTGCGCTTTGATTTTTTGTTCTGATTCATTTGACCTTTTGCTGTCAGAGAAATGCTTCCGTATCGAACGATATCATCGCCATACAATGCAGCTTCTCTTGACTGTCTCATTTGGATATTATTTTGAAGCATCTCGTCAAACTCAGATTTCCATTGATTTGTTACCGTTACAAGCATATTCCACTCAGATTCCCATTGAATATGAAACATATTCTGTGTTTGAAACGATACTGCACAAACTACAAAATGAATATGTACATTAAATCTATCCGCATGAATTCCATAGGCTGTAATATAACCTTTCTTCGCATAGATACTTGCTATTCTTTCTGCTAGAGATACTACATCCTGTGGCAAAATACAATCTGTTGCTGCGAAGGAAACAATGCGGTGTTTTGCAAACTGCGGAATACCTTTATGTCTTCTCCTGACTTCAAAAAGCATCAGATGATAAACTGAACTCGGATCACACAAATATTCATTGGGAATCATCGCTGGCTGACAACCTGCTAAGGTATTTGTTACAGTATTCGCTCTTTGACTATCTTCTGCTGTTTTATCTAATCTAAGAATATAATGCAGTAACCGTTTTAAATCTTCCAAAGTTTCATACTTCTCATTTTTGAGTTCGATATAACACATATCTATGAACCTCCTCTTTTATCCCTTCCAGATCTTTTTCACTCGCATAATATCCAATATTAGATATAATTTCATCAACAAGGTCTGCATCTATTTTGGTAAAATAGATTGCGCTCTTAAATACTTCTGTGGCATTTTTACCAGTTTCATTCATTCTCTGTTGTAAATGAACTTTATCTTCATCTGTTAATCGTATACTAAAGATATTTCCCATTATAATCACCTTCTTTCTATCTATAGATTTCATAAAGATAAATTAATATCATTGAAAATATAGATGAGAATTTATAGAATAAAATATTATTTATGACGGCATCCGCCTCCCCCTCCTAGCAAGAATAGCCAAATGTATATACACTACACATTCGGCTGCTCTTGTGCGACTGTTTGTACTACAACTATTCCATTCAGCCGCTTTATCCTAATGTTAGTGTCATTAATAAAGATTAACTTTCACCTTCCTTCTGCTCTATACATTATTTAGCATTAACATTGGATTACCCGTATGTACATCACTCCATCAAGCACTACTTTCAGGCAATAGAAAACCCACATGGAACATCATCCATGTGGGCTTTTTCATGTTACCACCCAACTGATTTCAGGTGGGATTCTTGTATAATATATTCCTGTACCGCTCTCTTAGGAATCCTCCAAGATCGGCCGATCCTCATGGCCTTTATCTTTCCAGACTTCAAAAGCTTATAGGTAGTGTTCATACCGCATCCCAGCATATCAGCAACTTCTTCTGGAGTGATCAGAGTGTCATAGCAATCAAACATAACGGCAAATCCTCCTTTGGTGGGTTACTATAATGTTGCCGAAGGTCAAATCACACCAGATACAGAAAAAGGGCGACCACTTGCGTGATCGCCCTGAATTTATGTCAAAATACTATTATGTGTCTCTTGTTCCTACACTTTCAAAAAAATTTTGCTTGAAAATTCCCATTTTCTTGATATTAGGGAGCATTTAACGCTCAAATTTTTTCAGAAGTGTAGGATGCAATACGCTTTTCTGCTTGTACAGCTTCATATTTAAGCAGTTTTCCACCATCCGTAAGTTCTGGTTCCCATTCCCAATAATACATATAATCATTGCCCTTGATACAGTTTTTTATTTTTCCTAATCTTATTGTCCATCTTATCTTGGCTCTTCCGAAGTCATTTGACCCAGCCATAAGTAGTTTCATTATAACCTTATAGTCCACTTCTGTGTCTAATGATTCGCTTTCTACCTCCGGAATTTCAACTCCATTTTTCTCCATCCAGTTTTTCATCAGCTGCGGATTTTTCCATCCACAAATAGCCTCTATACGACCCGATTTCCAAACACGCTCATATCGAAAATCTTTTACCCTAATACTCTTCTTTGTTTTTCCAAATACTTTTAAAAGCCTTTCCCAATTGTCGTCCACTCCAAGTGGCTTTAGCCTAAGCGTTTTTTCCTCTACTTGAAGTAATTCTTGTTCTTTGAGTGCCTCAGTAAATTTATCTTGTTCTTCCTTTTGGTTCTCACTATTCTGTACAATAATAAATCCATTGTGCAATTTACTTACTATACTTTCGATAGGGCCATTCAGTTCATATTTGGTCGGAGGTACTTCATCAGCACAATAATATTGCGGTATCACATCAAAATCAAAATCAGGGGCTTTGTATAAAATATCCCGGTTTAAAAAGCACATATAAATAGCCGAAATTGCATCATCCGAAATACGTGGTTTCACCTCTTCCGAAATAAGAAATGTTTTTTCTTTTTTATCTAAGAAAGAAAAGTAATAGTCCCAGTATTCATCAATATAGTTACCGAGAATTCTCTCCGCCTCTTGTATTGCCTGCCAATAGGTCGCGCTCCCTTTTTTGAACTTTAAATTTTCATATGCATATTCCACAAGAGCAACCGCTACCATATTTAAATATCGGCCATACTGGCACATGAATGCAGCGCCTTCATATTTTTCAATGATTTCGTCCAAATAGAATGCCATTGGATAGCAAGATTTATGTATAATCAATCTTGCAGTTCTTTGATCTATTTTTTCTTTTCCTATACGGTTTAATTTTTCGCAGTGATATATATTCTCACGTGCAAAATATAAGACAACGGTTTCGCTATGATTTCCTTTTTGAGAAAGATCTACTTTACTCATTTTTTCAATAGCTACACATAAGTCCTCGCATCTATCTTTCAATCGGCTTTTTTTCTGTTTTTCTAGGCTTCCTGTGTCTGATTCATCAAATATTTCTTTTTCTTTTTCTGCCAGTCTTAAAACATTCCAACTTACGCTGTCACGATTTTCTTCCACAATATGCTTTGTTGCAGCGCTAAACAACGGCGTCAAAAATTCCTTTACTTTCTCGTTTTTCTTCATTGTGGGAATAAACTGGTACGGGCATATCAAGTTAAATGGAAATTCTTCCGTATGATTCATTTTTATCTGTTCCACTTTTTTTGTTTTGCTCGCCAAGGCACGCACTCGTCTTTGATATGTCTCGTACCCTTCCCCATCTTCATCCCAATCAAAAATTTTCTTTTTAAATTCTGAAGCCGATATATTTCGTGCTGTTAAATACCTCAATGACATCATCACACATCCAATTGCATTGGCTTGAAGTATCTTGGGCGGATTGCTATCGCTTTTACAATGCATTCTAAAATAATGCAGCATTGGCCAGTTTCCCTTTTCCATATCTTTCAAAATCGCTTTGACCGCATTGACTTCATTGTTTTCTTCATGACTTAAAGTCAATTCCAACGGTAATTCTTTCGCATACAATCGAAAGCTAAAACGCTTGCATCTTTCCAGCTCATCGCGAGTTTCCTCCAGTTGCTTTTGATTTTCAAACAATACCATTTTCTCAATCATTTCATCTCTCCAAAAGTCGGCCTTTTACATCATTTTGATACTTTTCTCATTTTCGGTCACGAAAGCTCAAATTTGTTTTTCTTCAAAAGTGCTAAAATTTAATTAGAAAGATCACAGTATCTTTCCCTCCAGTCTGCACCTTGACAACCGCATAGCGGGCAGTTGACCCCGAGACCGACCGGACAAACTGCCTGCCGTCCGCCAACTCACCTCATAAGATAAGAAAGGATACTTTATGAATGCTTCAAACACTAGCGGCATGATCAATGCTCTTCAGAATCTTGATGGAACACCCTATAATCCGCCAGAAGAAGTCAGTTCGACTCTTCCTAAAAGAAATTGGACACAAACAGTTACCACAACGCAGGATGTTACACAACGTCCAACTTACTCACAACGTCCAATTTACTATAATAGTCCTGTACCGCCATCTACTCCCTCGCACCAATCACAACAGCCATCATCCTCTCAATGCAATCCTCTTGATGCAAACGCTCAAGAGCTTCAAGCGGCATGGGAGAGTGACGCACAAAAAGCCTACAGACAGAAGGCACTCAGTTTCGAAAACTTTGGCTTAACTACTGATCCTCAGGGCCATCTAGTCCTCTTGTACAGTAACAGCATCCATACTATTGAAAAGCCTTTTAGTGCTTGCCGAAATCTTCGGGCACAAAAAATTGTAGAGCATAGCACCCAAAAAGAATACATCAAATATACGTTTGATACTCCTACCGGAGAACACAAAGAAGTTATAGTTGATGCAGCCTGTAATGCCGTTCATCGCTATACTTTGCTGCAAGACCACGGTTTTGTAACTACAGCAAATTTTTCACGCGCCATTTGCGCGGAGTTGATGGCTCGTTATACCGCACCTATGCTCAATTCTGTTCCTCCGCTGATAAAGTACTCTCCCGGCTGGTATTCTTCTAAAAACTCATGGGGTTTTCAAGAAAGTAACTGGGTTGATCTTAACACGGTGCTTTTTAGCTTTACTCTCCCGTCCACATCTGACATGGTGATGTATCAGTTGCTATCGCTATATGCCGTCCTACAGGGACGTTTATCTCCCGAGTTATGGATCAGACGCCCGTTCTGTGTACTGACGCATAACCGGCATCTACACACAGATTTGAACCTTGACGAATCATCTCGCGTATTTAAAAAAGAGTTAGAAAGCTTGATCGACCGCCCTCTTGTATGGATTCGCGCTGAAAACATCAACTTCAATGAGTCTTCCAGTGCCTATAGTCGGGACAAAAACTATCAAGCGCTGATGAATTCTATGCAAAGCGATCAGAGACACCCCGTATATATCGTGGTGTCTCAAGACTTAACACCTCGGCAGCGAATATTTTGTTTACCAGTACAAAATTTCTCTGACCACTGCGTTAGAACCAATTCGCTCAATTCAATTGGAGATCTGATAAAGCTGATTATCGGGAACTCCGATGCATTTGAAGCTCAAATCGATAAAGTTTACACAGAATTTTTTGACGAACTCGGAGAAGACTGCCCCGTTCGACAGGAAATTTCCGTACTAGCCGCGATTGCTGCTGTCGTACAGTGGTATTTTTCTATCAGAGACCCCAGTCAAAAAGGGGTAGTTGCACGTTCCCATAATGAATGCCTTACCCTATATATTCAATACTGGGAGAGGTTCAATGGAGATAGTATCAACAGTTTATTCCGGAATGCACTCTATGCAGCCCGGCGAAGTGATATGATTTGTTTTCGTCCACTCGAAGATGTCGATAGCAGTTTTGACTGTCAGAAGGAGATTCTATATGATGATACCTATTATTATACATCGACTGCCCTTTTGAAGAAAATCATTAAGGTGCAGCTGCGATCCTATATGCCGTCCGACGTGCTCAATCGTCTGAAAACTGCCGGGGTTCTTTCGGGATCAGTCCCCAAAACGCTCACCTTTGCACCAAATGAATCAAAGGATTTTCGCTTTCGAACACTTCTGAGAAGTAGCCTACATCAACCCGGAAGTCGTGACCTTGTTGAAATCTAAAAATAAAAAGGAGTTTGATTATTATGTCTATGCTATCGCAAACCTACATAGGAAAGTACTATGAGGGCAGCCAAGAACTATCCGTTTCCACAAAAAGTATCCCCGGACAGGATAACGATTCTTATGTCATCCTCGGTGAATCCGGCTACGGAAAGAGTGTTGCTGCCCAAAGTATCGTGCTGCAAAAGGCTTATCAGGGACATCGCATCCTCGACCTCAACATTCATAACACCTCTTCATCCGAGCACATCTTTCCAATTCTCAGAAAGGCATTTGAACAACTGTCCTCAAAAATTGATGCATACAACACGCCAATTCCAACAACGCTCTTCAATCCACTACGCTATGCGGATGGAACTACGGAATCATCAGCAGATTTGAGTTATACGCTTTCCAATATTATAACCAAGTATATCAAATTGAGCCGCACGGAAACAGCTGCTTTTTCCGATAGTTTGGAATATGTAATCTCAAACCTCGACGATAATCCGGATATCTTTCCAGCAATTCTTAAAACCCTTGACGAATTTGACACGAAAGCATCAAGAAGTGCATCTGCTCATCTTGCACCGCTCCTGCGGCACAATGTCTTCCGAAATCAACCGATTAAACGCCATTCTGGAATCGAAATTATCAACCTAAGCAAATTTCCACCCCTCTTCCAGAAAGTGATTGCTGACTTGCTTCTGTTCGATGAATTTCGCACTGCATCACAGGGAGGACAACCGCCACGCTACATCTACATAGATGAGATGCAGAACCTCTCCATCGACAAGGACTGTTATCTTGGCAAAATCCTGACAGAAGGAAGAAAATACTCTCTGAATGTGATCCTTGCCAGCCAGAGTATCCGTGAGTTTAACGCGTCCGAAAGAACAATGCTCTGCCAAGCAAACCACAAACTTCTCTTTCACCCTGCTCTCCTAGAAGTAAAGTATTATGCCGAGCTTCTCGCATCTCCACAGCATCGGGCTGAGATTTCTGACCTTTTACGGAATCTGGAGGTTGGGCAGTGCGTTTTTCAAGGCCCTATCTATATTGGAGAAGACTCCAAACCAACTCGCGCTCCTATTTGTGTGAACATCAGTCATCTGGAAGATATTGCATCGGCTTCATTGTCGAAATCGAGCACCTGATTCCATTGCCAGCATTCAAAGGCAGAAATTTATAACCAAGTGTTCTTGTAATATAAGTAAAGCTTTAAATGCTTCGCTTGTCAATCATTTTTAAGGAGGATTTGTCATGAACATCCCAGATGGATTTTTTAACGATCCTGTCTCCCTAGAGTATTCTGATCTGCTATCAACTATGAGGCCCGCCATCTATTTTACAGCGCCTCCATGTTGCCACTCCGGCGATTGTGGATACATCGATTGTAGTGCTATCACGCTGCGTGACCAGAGTCTATTTTTTAACTGTGGCTATGTCAGCCCCCCTTTAAACGCCCAATATGAGGTGGTACAACCTGATTTACATTCTTTGGAGCGTTATGACTTCTCAAAAATGCCAGATCTTCCCTGGTACCCTTAATCGCCCTTTAAGAGTCCTATATCTGAGAAAGATATTCTTACTTTGAAGCCGCCTGTGCTTTCCATCATTTTACGAAAGGAGAGAAAAATTATGGTTAATAAGCCGCAGGATTTTCTTACACTAACAGGTGCTGCACGTCGTGCACGGAGCGAAGGGTATGATATAACATACCACAGTCTCCGCAATCTCGTAGCCGCCGGTTACATAAGTCACGTACCGAACGGATCACGTATCTACATCTTTTACCCAAATTTGGTAAATTTCATCCAGAATGGTCTCACAGCTGAACAGAGCCTGGAGTACCAGCTCTCCCGCGCCCGTAACTAATTCGACCATCCGCCCTCGGCATCCTCCAAATGCCGGGGGCATTTTTGAAGCAAGTTCAAAGCAATAGGAGGTTCAATTCTATGTTCTGTGAAAATTGCGGTCATCAAATCTCAGATACCGCTAAATTCTGCTCTGCCTGCGGTCATCCCGTTGGCACAGCGCCATCCCCCGGTGCAGTAGCTCCACCTGCCGTTCCAGCCAAACGAGAATCGCCCCGGCTGAAAGCCTCGTCTGGCAATGGCAGCATCACACGAATGTCCGGAACACGCCGGAAGCCATGGCTGCTCCGAATGCCAATCCCTGATCCTCACACCGGAATTACAGTCATGAAGGCTGTTGGCACCTACGTCACCCGTGAAGAAGCAGAAGCTGTCCGCGCAGAGATGATGAAGCGTCCGGCTACACCCTATCAGGACTCTACCCTGCAGGACTGCTTCCGGATGTTCAAAGAGTCCCGTGAATATAAGGGCCGGTCCGATAAGGCTCGCGAGCTCTATGACATTGCGTGGAAATATCTCCGTCCGCTGTGGCACTTCAAAATTGCCGCCCTCTATGCGCAGGACTTTCAAAACATCTTAGACAAGATGGCCGATAACGGCCTGTCTCAAAGTATGTTGGAAAAAGAGCGTACTCTTATCAGTAAGCTGTATCGCACAGCCATTGGCTGGCGTGTCGTGGATGCCAACCTTGCATCTGTCCTGAAAGTCGAAGGACGCAAATCTCCGGAACGCGAGATTTTCACGGACGAACAGGTGACGCTGATCCTGAGCCAAAAGAACACGCCCACCGGGCAGATGGTAATTGCTCTTCTGGCCTGCGGAGTGCGTATCTATGAGCTGCTGCACTTCAAACACGAAGATTTTCACCGCACGGAATCCGGTGCTTATCTGATCGGCGGCTGCAAGACCGAGGCCGGACGCAACCGCATCATTCCCATTCTCGACTTTGGCATTCCGGTTTTTGAACATGCGTATGCCACCTCTGTGGAAAATGGTCCGCTCTTTCCCAATGGAAAAGGCGGTTTCTGGAATGAGAAGAACTGGCGTAATCGCAAGTTCTATCCTTTCCTGGAGGAAATCGGCATCCAGCCGAATCCTTACGACGAAAATGGTAAGCGCAAACCGGAGTTTGCCGGGAAGCTTGCCACCTATACGCCCTACACCACCCGCCATACCTACGCCAGCCTTTGTGACCGCGCAGGCGTCAACAAGGATATCCTGAAACGCGCTGTCGGGCACACGCCCAAATCCAAAACGTTAGATGAAGTCTATCTCCATCCGAAAGCGACCCAGATGATCGAAGCATTTGATAAGGCCAATCAGCTGGTCAATGATGAAGTTCTGACCACAACGAAGGCATAACAACTTCAAAGAGAAAAGCTGCCGATCCGTGAGAATCTTTCTCTCATGGATGGCAGCTTTCTTTTTTGCACAATTCACTTTCGAGTACTCTGCTTCATTCTTGCTTACCTTTGCGCCCGATCCAGAACAGTAATCACCGTTTACAGGCACCATTTGCAGGTAACCTAGAAAACAGAATAATAGCACTCCGATGCCGACAAATCTGTTTTCGACACTATATTCGACGATTAATCCGTTGCAATCACAGGTCATCCGTGGTATCATTAGTTCGTAGGATTCAATGTAATGGAAAGCTGGTGTTCAAATGATTGTTTTAAACCTTACTTTAGATCGCATTTACGGATTCAATGATTTCAATATCAATTTTACCTATCCAAAGAAAATCGTTAATTCCATCATCGAAGCTGAACATTTGGCTGGTAGAGAACGCTTTCGTTATAAAAAGGCCGTTATTTTGATGGGGGCAAATGCAACCGGAAAAACCAGTCTCGGTAAAGCTCTTCTCCGTATTTTCGGATACATTTCCTCTGGGAATTCTTCGCTTTTATATGATATGGTTTCCGGTGAACATGGAACTTTTTGTATCGATTTTGTCAACGGCGATTATCGCTTGCAGCGCATCTATGCCACTATTATTCCTGCTAAAACTACAGTAAATATTCGCTATGAAACCGCTGACATTGGCACCATGGACTCTTACGAGAAGTGCATTGACAAGCTGACTGATCATACTACTGAAGCTACGCAAACACCCACATCCCTAAAAAATTGTGTTGGCAGCTTCCAATATCGTTTTGCCTATCCCGAAATCGAAAAATCGCTTAAGCTGACAACAGACAACAAAAAAATTCTTCTAAAAACTCTTCAAGCCGTAATTGGCACGCTTGATCCCACACTTCAAGATGTCCAACTATCTAAGGATTTAAAAGACACTTTTATTATTCGCCGCAATGACACTGAAATCATTATTCAGGAAGGAAAACTGCTAAACCGTGATGTTCTATCCAGCGGAACGGCCGAGGGCATTGATGTTGCCATGTTCCTAGCCTCTATGGTTGCAAAAGAAGGCAGCTTCTATTATTGCGATGAACACTTTTCTTATATTCAGAGCGATATCGAAAAGCGTATCTTCGGCATCATGTTAAACCAGCTTTCTAATGATGAGCAATTGATTTTTACCACTCATAATACGGATATGCTTGATTTGAATCTGCCAAAGCATAGCTATATTTTCTTAAGAAAGCAGTTGGAGAATAATGATTATAAAGTTTCTGCCATCTCCGCATCTGATGTCTTGAAGCGCAACACAGATTCCTTACGCAATGCAGTAGAAAACGATGTGTTCTCTTCTCTGCCTCAGGATTCCCTATTGGATGAACTGGAAATGAGGTGGGCTAATGAACAGTAAGTGCATCTACTATGTTGAAGGCCCCTGTGAACAACAGCTGATTGCCGCGTTAAAAGAGAGTCCTGCAAAACTCGTTCCCGGAAAAGTAAAGGTCTTTAATGTTGTTCAAAACCTAATTCCAAAATCGCAAATGCTTTCTATACAAACTGGCACCATTGTGATATTGGTTTTTGATACGGATGTTCCTGTCACAGCTAATCTCCAGAAAAATCTAGAATTACTTCGTCGCTACTGCGGAAAGCTGCGAATCGTCTTCTTGCCACAGGTCTTAAACCTAGAAGATGAACTTACTCGCTGTACAGATGTAAAATCCGTTACAGAACTTACCAAGAGTAACAGTATCAGAAACTTTAAAACCGACTTTTGTAAACTAAAAGTCAAGGATTGTCGTGCTATGTTGGAGCGACATGGTCTTGATGTCACAAAGCTCTGGACAACAACTGTTCCCTCTGCATTTTCTTTTATTGAAGGCAATAGCAACCAAGCCAAATTGTAAGGAAGTGTTTCACACAAGTTCGACAGGTCGCTCTGCTTCCCAGAACGACCGCCCTATCTGCGCTTTCCTTTCCTTCACGACTGCATTGTTTCCAAGAATGAACCCGAAAAATGTACGATTATGACATCAATGGGAAAAGCATCAATAGAAATCCGCCGTAATCATAACAACTTCAAAGAGAAAAGCTGCCAATCCGTGAGAATCTTTCTCTCATGGATGGCAGCTTTCTTTTTTGTTTGCACAATCTGTGTCAGGTCTCATCGCTTCATTCTTATTTATTGCAATTCAACTTTTTAATGCAACGGCAACAGCGTTGAATTGCATATCGCAAATATGCTGTTTTCATGTTGCACTACTTTCTTGCCTTGCGATAAAATTCAGCGGTGGAACTTTCTCCATCAGATCCTCCACGTTGCAATTCAGCGCACGCGCAAGGCGAAGCAGCGTTTCTGCTTGTGCTTTGTTGATGTCCTTCTGTCGCTGTTCGTACTGCTGGATGGTACGCACAGGCACATCAGCCTGTCCTGCCAGTTCCGATTGGCTCAATCCGGCCAATGTGCGCATGGCTTTCAGGTTTGTTTCCGGCTTTGCCGCACGGTACAACTCGTTCATCTTGTCTACAAACTGCCGTACATCCATCTCGTGGTAGGGCGTATACAGCAGCCGCACTTTCGTGATAGACACTGCCTGTTCAATCTCTGCAAAACGCAGACTGGTCAGCCACTGGTAATAGGCAAGAGCCCAACCTGTCCAGTATTCCGGGCTGCGGTCGTAGGCATACGAGGGTTTCTGCATAGGCACGGCTTCGCCCGCCTGCTCCAGTACAGCGCGGGCAAGTTCTACACCGGACAAGCCCACCAACACAGAACAATCCCCCTGTTCAAACCGAAAAGCCATCTTACTGATAAGAAACCACTGCCATGCCGTCTCCAACGGATAATGCAGATCGTTGACAAGATAATCCAACATCCGGGCAAGATTTTTCTGTGCAGCAGAAAGATAGCTTTTATCGTAAGCGTGGATCATTGGGCTTCATCTCCTCGTCGAGAATCGTGGTAATATAAAGGTCTCCCCTCTGACGGCGGTTGCGCTCCACGTCAAGATATTGGCGGCGGGCTGTCTGGTCACGGAAGGCCTTTTTCTTATACCATTCTTTAGAGTCTGCGGTCTCATAGCCGAGAAATTCCAGCTGTTCAAAGGCCGCTTTGCTTTTCAGCACGAACTGCTGCCCCAGCTTGCCCAAGCGCATGGCATTGCACAACTGGCGGTAAGAGATTGCGCCGTTGATAAAATCGGATGCAAAGGAAAAATAGCTGTCATCTGCCCTGTAGCCAATGATGATATCTGCAGACTTATAGTCGAGGTGAAAAGTGTTTATCAGGTATTCTTTGGCTTCTGCGGCCAGCGGGGCAGAAGTATCGAATTCGCGGTTCTCCAAAAGAATCGTCAGCCAATGCAGCATCGTGTAACCGGGAGCGTTCAAATCCAGAATGGTCAAACCGTCGCATTCGATTTTATACCGGTTAGCGTAGCCATTGTGGTCGATGCCAACGCCCCACTTTTCACCCTAAAAGTACTCTTGCTCTGCGCTGTACCTCTTTTTCGATCATCTTCAAGCGATTTGGCGGCAGATTATAACGTGTCGCTCTGCGGTCAAAATGGAAATCCAGCAGCTTATGGAGCATCGCACGGTGACGAGGTTTCATTGCGCTCTTTGCAGCTGCAAAGAAATCATCATATGCAAGCGGAAGCAGTGTGCGGGCATATTCATCAAATGCTTTCTGGTTGTCCCAAAGATCCGTTCCGCCCAGACTGAACAGCGAGTTTCCGTGGTCAAACAGCGGAGCGGGTGCCGCAATCGTGTTGGTCTTATTATCCACCAACACACCAAAATTTCCATAGTGGCGGTCTGTATTGCAGATGATTGCATCAAAGACCAGCATATCTTCCAGCGCATCCACAAAGTTCTGACCTAACGTCTGATAATACGCAAAAATTGCTTTTATTCCGCCTTTGGACACAAGCTGTCCGATGGGAATATAAGAATACTCTTTGCTGGTGAACAGCTCACACTTGGAACAAAGCGTCTTTTTCAGGTCTTTCGTCAGAGTGTAGCGAATCGCATTCACGCCCATCACCTGTGCAACTTGATAAGCGTACAGTTCCGAGTATGGTTCAAACCCCAGATTGCTGAACCCTGACGTGCCACCTTTATAAAGATAGATTTTTCCGTTTTGCCTGCGCCAGCATTTGGGCAGCATCCCGTTGGTCGAGAACTCCGGGCAGGACGCAAGCGAAGTTCGTATGCTGCTGCCATATCCTGTAAAGGCAATTGCGGCCAGCACCTGACTGAATCGGTTATCGTAAAGATTTACTTTTTCAAAAGTATCCCCGGAACCCTCTGCATCTACCCAAAAGCAATCATTGAGTGAAAGTCCTTTGCAGACGGTGATAATTCCCAGCGGACGATTCAAAGAAAGCCCCACCTTAGAGAGCAGAGCATCTACATACGCTCGGTTCTTCGGAATTGTGCGATGCCGCAGCCAGCGTTCTACACCATCTTCTGATACAGTCAGGTTCAAAGGTAAAAAGGAACGGTTTTCTTCGTAGACCTTTATAATATGGAGGTCAGTATCTGCACTGTCCATGTTTGCTTCAAAGGTAAGCAGTGGCAAATCAAAATGCCTGATGGTGTAGCGCACAGCGATTTCTCCTTTCATCCATGATCTTTTTCTTTATTATACGGCATCAGAATCCGAATGAAAAGCACCGTCGTCATTCTGTACAAAATTCAAGGATAAAATTTTACACCCCAAAATCTGCAAAAATCGGGTTTTCAGAGCCATTTTGCCGTTCCTCTCCGAATTTTGCTACAGATCTGCTACAAACTTGCTACAAACGACTGAAAAGGGGGCCTCCCACACGTTTCATTATCAATATGCAAAAGTGAATCCGCTTCACTTTTGCATATCAAAAAGCACGTAGATACAAGAAAAAGCCGCTTATCTTTTCAGATAAACGGCCTTGCATTTGGTGGACGGTACAGGACTCGAACCTGTGACCTCCTGCACGTCAAGCAGATGCTCTACCAGCTGAGCTAACCGTCCATAAGTCATATCGACTTGAATAGTTTACCACAGCCTGTGCAAAAAAGCAATACTTTTCTGTGATTTTTTATTTTTCCGCCTTCAGCGACCTGCGGACGATATCGTACAGCACCGGCTTCATGGCTTCAATATCATCGGGTTTGCCCTCCAGCACGCTGGAATAGCACACCGACATGCACATGCTGCCCAGTGCCGTGATGCGCTGGTAGATCTCCCGCTCGGTGCGGCCGGCCATTTCCGGGCTGGTCAGCACCACATTCAGCAGCTTGCGCATCAGCGGCTCGGCTTCGCGGCTGGCTTCGATCTGGTCCAGCCCCGGCCATATGAAGTTGTGCTCCAGAAACTTGAGCACCAGCGTATCCTTCCGTAGTGCTTCGATGATGTGGTCGATCACCGCCACCATCTTGTCCGGGAAGTTTTCGAGCTCTGTCTGCTTTTCCACCGCTTCGCACGCGTTGCTCAGCAGCTGGTAGCTCACCCGGCCCAGCAGCGCCTGCATCACCGCACCTTTATCCTGAAAATACAGATAAAAGGTGCCCTTGGCCACCTTGGCCCGGCTGGTGATATCCTCTACGCTGGTTTTTGCGGCACCTCGCTCCAGAAACAGATCATAGGCTGCCTCCAGCAGTGCCCGGCGCTTCTCCTGCTTTTTGCCCTCCACGGTACCCATATTCCCTGACGATTCCTCTTTTCCGCTCGGTTTCATTCGCTCATTTGTGTTGTCTCAATCATTTTAGCAGTCCTTTCCCGATAGTGCAAGTCAAAAAAGCTATACAATTTCAGGCAGTTGATAAGAAAACTGACTTCTGGTCATTTTTGTACTTGACACCCGGTTTGTCATGGTTATAATAGTGTTTGCTTGGAAATGACCACCAGTCATTTTACTAAGATTTTTAACCATTTTCTATGGAGGGTTCTCATGAAAAAGATCGCACAGGGCATTGTGCGGCTGCGCAAGCTGATCCTGACAGTAGCATTCCTGCTGTTGATCCCTTCCGCAATCGGCGCAATTGCTACCCGCATCAACTATGACATCCTCACCTACCTGCCGCAGGATCTGGACTCCATGATCGGCGAGGTAGCCCTTGAGGACGATTTCCATCTGGCCTCCACCGGTATGATCACGGTAGAAGGCTTACCCACAAACGAACTGATCGCCATGAAGAAGAACATCGAGGCTGTTCCCGGCGTGACCCAGACCTTCTGGCTCAGCGATGTGATCGACCCCAGCATCCCCACCGAGATGCTGCCCGCCGATGTGCAGCAGTTCATGTTCGGCAAGAACGATTCCACCATGCTGATCGTCCGCTTTGACGCCCCCAGCGCCAGCGACGAGACCATGGAAGCCGTCGCTCAGATCGAAAAGCTGCTGCGCAAGGACTGCTTCTTCGGCGGTATGAGCGTTATCCTGCAGGACACCAAGGCACTGGTCAATCAGGAAATGCCCATGTACATCCTGATCGCCGTGGGTGCCAGCCTTCTGGTGCTGTTCCTTTCGCTGGAAAGCACCATCACCCCGCTGCTGTTCATGCTGGGTCTTTTGTTCCCCATTGCGTACAACTTCGGCACCAACATCTTTCTGGGCCAGATCAGCTACATCACCGAAGCGCTGGCCACCGTGCTGCAGCTGGGTGTCACGATGGACTTCTCCATCTTCCTGCTGCACCGCTATCAGGAAGAGAAGGAGCTGCGCTCTTCCAACGAGGAGGCCATGACCAGCGCCATCTGCAAGACCATGACTTCCATCTCTGCTTCCAGCCTGACCACCATTGCAGGCTTCCTTGCACTGTGTGCCATGCGCCTGACGCTGGGCCGCGATATCGGCCTTGTCATGGCAAAGGGCGTTGCCCTCGGTGTCATCTGCACCGTGGTCATCCTGCCCTCCCTGATCCTTACCTTTGATAAATGGGTGGAAAAGTACAAGCACCGCACCGTGATCCCCAAGCTGAAAAAGCTCAGCTACTTTGTCTCCAATCACTCGGTGCCCATCGTGGTTATCTTTATCCTCATCCTCATCCCCTTTGCCATCGCGCAGAACAAGACCGAGGTCTACTACACTCTGTTCGACTCCCTGCCGCAGGACCTGACCGGCATCGTGGGCACCAACAAGCTGGGCGAGGACTTCGGCATGACCACCAGCCACTTCATTCTGGTGCATGACGATCTGACCGCCACCGAGGTGAGCGACCTGTGCGATGAACTCAAGGACGTGGATGGCATTACGCAGGTCGTGAGTCTGGATTCCATCACCGGCCCGGGCTTCCAGACCGAGCTGCTTCCCGACAGCATCATGGAGATCCTGCAGTCCGGCGGCTACAAGCTGATCCTTGCCAACAGCTCCTATAAGACCGGCACGGATGCCATCAACAACCAGCTGGACGAGATGATTTCCCTCATCAAGACCGTTGACCCCGAGGGCGTCATCACCGGCGAGGGTGCCATGACCAAGGACCTGATCGAAGTGGCAGACGTAGACTTCAAGAACGTCAACGTCTGGTCCATCATGGCCGTTCTGGTCATCATCGCCGTTTCCTTCAAGAGCATTTCCATCCCGGCGCTGCTGGTGGCCAGCATTGAAGCCGCCATCGCCATCAACATGGGCATCCCGTACTTCACCGGTACGCAGCTGCCCTTCATTGCAAGCATCGTCATTGGCACCATCCAGCTGGGTGCTACCGTGGACTACTCCATCCTGATGACCACCCGTTACCACGAGGAGCGCGCCTTTGGCCGCACCCCGAAGGAAGCCGCCCAGCAGTCGCTGGAGCACTGCAGTCAGTCCATCCTGACCAGCGGCCTGACCTTCTTTGCCGCCACCGTCGGTGTGGCTGCCATCAGTAAGATGGAGCTGCTGAAGAGCATCTGCCTGCTGATCTCCCGCGGCGCACTGATCAGCATGGTGGTCATCCTGGTGATGCTGCCCGCAGCCCTGATGCTGTGCGACTGGATCATCCGCCACACCACCCTCAAGTGGATGGTACCCGAATCCGCCAACGCCAAGAAGTCTGAAAAGGAGTAATTACGTTATGAAAAAATCGCTTCGTTTCGCCAGTGCGGCGCTGGCTCTCACCCTCGCCGCAGGCTGTGCAATGCCCGCATTTGCAGCTGGTAAGAGCAGCTTTTCCAAATCCGAGACCGTCTATGCTGTGATGAACGGCGACGGCTCCATCAAGAGCACCACCGTCAGCGAGCACCTGTACAGCGCCTCCGGCCTTGCAAACGTCACCGACAAGACCACCCTGACCGACATCCAGAACACTGAGAGCGATGCCGAGTTCACCCAGAACGGGGAAGAGCTGGTGTGGAACACCAACGACACCGATGTTTACTACAAGGGCAATACCGACAAGGCCCTGCCCATCGATGTGAAGGTGACCTACGCTCTGGACGGTCAGGAAGCCGCCCTTGAGGACATCATTGGCAAGAGCGGCCACCTGACTGTGACCGTCAACCTGAAGAACAACGAGACCGGCACCGTGAACGTGAACGGCAAGGACCGCACCATCGTCACTCCGCTGATCACCGCTGTGGGCGTCATTCTGGGCGGGGATGCTTCCAACGTGACCGCAGAACACGGTATGATCGAAAGCGCCGCCAAAAGCAGCGTTGCCGCCTTTGTCACCCTGCCGGGCGTGAAGGATTCCCTGTCCGGCTTGCTGCCCGATGAGGTGAACAGCATCGAAGACTATCTGCAGGACACCGTGACGGTGGAAGCCGATGTGGAAGACTTTACCTGCCCGCAGGTCATGGTAGCCTGCGCTACCAGCACGGCCGCTCTGGGCACGAGCAACGTGTTCGACCTGAGCAGCATCAACGACCTGACCGACGGCATCAACCAGCTGAACGATGCCATGAGCCAGCTCATGGACGGCGCTTCCCAGCTGGTGGACGGCACCTCTCAGCTGGCAGGCGGTGTTCTGGCCCTGCTGGACGGTGCCAACACCCTGAACAACGGTGCTGCCGCTCTGGACGACGGCCTTGGCCAGCTGACCAACGGTCTGGACACCCTGAGCGCCAACAATGCAGCACTGAACGCCGGTGCGCAGCAGGTGGCGGACGGTGTGCTGGCTTCTGCCAACAAGACCCTGAAGGAAGGCGGCCTGATCGACGAGGACATGACATGGTCGAACTACGAGGCTGTGATCGACAACATCCTCACCATGAACGATAAGACCCTTGCTGCCGGCCGCAAAAAGATGGTGCGCACCATCTGGGAGCAGGCTCCTAGCTTCAAGGACAGCCAGCTGGATCTGGCCCTGTATCTGTCCGCGACCAAGACGAACCACGATCTGGAAGCAGCCCTCAAGCTGATGCAGAACTTTGACGCTTCCATGCTGACCGGCGCTCTGGAGATGGTGACCAATGCCGATGCAAAGAACACCGCCAAGGCCGAGCTGAAGTATCAGGTGGAGAACAGTCAGGATATGGCCGATGTCCGCGCCCTGAAGACCAGCCTTTCTCAGATCCAGTTCTTTGTTTCCAGCGTGAACCAGTACACCGCAGGCGTGCAGACCGCTGCGGACGGTGCCCACTCCGCAAAGGATGGCAGCGCACAGCTGGCTGCAGGCACCAAGACCCTGTATGACGGCGTGAACACCCTGAACACCGGTGCAGGTCAGTTGAATGACGGCGCAGGCCGGCTGAACGACGGTCTGAACCAGTTCAACGAGGAAGGCATCTCCAAGCTGACCGGCGCGCTGGATCAGGATCAGCTCCATGGCCTGAAGACCGTGCTGGACGAGATGACCGACCGCCTGAACGACTACACCAGCTTTGCCGGTGCACCGGACGATGCCGAGAGCAGCGTGAAGTTCGTCTACAAGACCGCTGAAACCGTGGCTGCTGCTGACACCACTGCAGCCGTGACTGAGACGGTGAAGGAAGGCAATATCTTTACCCGCCTGTGGCAGCGCATCGTGAACCTGTTCAAGTTCTGATAAGACATCTTCGAGAATTCATGTTGAACCTCTTTCCATAGAGAAGGGGCTGTTGCAAAACAGCCCCAACGAAAAAATGAGATAGACTTCCCCGAAAGGGGCTGCCTATCTCATTTTTTTTTGAGATCTGCCTTTGAGTTTTCAGCGTTCTGCCCGTTTTGTACGGTGAATGCGGCTGTTTTCAACATTTTAAAGAGACGCTGTTTTGCAACAGCCCTGCGGGCGATGGAATGGCCCGACTCGTGTCCGGCAAGAAAGCTGCCCGCCCACGATATGCAGTTTACTTGCGTGCGATCATTTCGGTGTAAGCCAGCACCAGCGGGCCGACACCCTTGGCATCGTTGCAGACCACCGGCTCGCTGAAGTAGTAGGCCAGAGAGCCGTCGCGGTGATCCTTGCCGCCAAGACCCGCCACCAGGCAGATGCCGTCCAGCTGCAGACTGCCATCCGGGTTCTTGGAGAGGTACTTGTCGCAGGTGCCGTAGAAGGCCTTTTCGGCCCATGCGGCCATGCGTTTAGGCAGGTAGCCCAGACGCACGCCCTTGAGCACGGCGTAAGCGAACAGAGCGGTGCCGCTGGTCTCGAGGTAGTTGCCCTCCACACCGGGGTGGTCCATCACCTGCCAGAACATGCCGGTCTCCTCGTCCTGGAATTTGTGCACATCCTCAATGGTCTGCTTGAGCATTGCCATGATGCCGCGGTACTCATTGTACAGCTGCTCGTCCATCCGCTCCAGCACATCTACCATCGCCACCATGAACCAGCCCATGGCACGCAGCCAGAAGTTGGGGCTGCAGCCGGTGACGGGGTCGGCCCAGTACATCTGGCGGCTCTCATCGTAGCCGTGGTAGTACAGGCCGGTCTTTTCGTCCCGCATGTGCTTTTTGATATTCATGAACTGTTTGTAGCTGTCGATGCAGCCCTGCATCTTATTGAAGCGGGTCTCGTATTCCATGTAGAAGGGCTGGGCCATGTAGGTGCCGTCCAGCCACACCTGCCACGGGTAGATGTCCTTGTGCCAGAAATTCCCCTCTTTGGTGCGGGGCTGGGTGGCCAGCTGGCTGCGGATGGTCTCGATGGCCTTGCGGTACTTTTCATCCCCAAAGATATCGTACAGGGTGAACAGGTTTTTGCCCTGATTCACGTTATCCAGATTGTACTCCTTGGGGTCGTAGGTCTTGATGGAGCCATCCTCCTGCACGAACCAGTCGATGAAGTTCTTGGAAAAGCGCAGGTACTTCTCGTCGCCGGTGGTCTTGTACAGGCTCAGGCAGGCCGTGATCATGCAGCCGTCGATGTAGTTCCACTTGTTGGGCTTGCCGCTGCGCACCTTCTCGATGTTCCACATGGGTGCTTCGGCGCTGGAATTGGCGATCAGGTAGTCCACGTAATCGCCCAGCATGGCAAGAATTTCTTCATGGGTCATGGTATCAGTCCTCCTCAAAATGGCCGACATTTGCAAAGTGCAGGCGTTCGCCCTCGTAGCCCTCGATCTTCACGTTGTGCAGGTCGATCTCCTTGACGTTCTCGGCGTAGATGGCCAGCTTCTTCACCAGAGGGCGGTTATCCGCCATAGCGGCCTGACCGGCCTCGGCATTGGGGTCAAAGGTGATCGTGACGTTCTTCATGGAAACGCGCTCAATGGGCTGCTCCGGCAGGCCGTCGAAGTAGCATCCCGCGAACTGAGCGTCGGTGGCGACGATGTCCTCCATGGTCAGGCTGCCCAGCTTCGGGGTGTACTCGTCCACGGGCATGGCATCGCGGCACTGCACATAGGGGCCGTGGCCGTCCGGGTCGCAGAAGTAGAACATGTTGATGACGAAGGGTGCCTTGACACCGCGCATCTCCACGTTGCGGAACACCAGCCCGTCGATGACGGCGGTGTTGCCGCGGCCACGGCGGGTCTTGACGCGCAGGCCGCGGTCGGTGTGGTCCATCAGGCACTGGGTGACCACCATATCCTTCACACCGCCGCTCATCTCGCTGCCAATGACGATGCCGCCATGGCCTTTGTCCAACAGGCAGTTGCGGATAACGGTGTGCTCACAGCTCTTTTTCAGCTTCATGCCAAGGAATACCTTGCTGGCCTTCATGGCAATGCAGTCGTCGCCCACATGGATGTTCACGCCGATGATGCGGATATATTCGCAGCTTTCGGGGTCGATGCCGTCGGTGTTGGGGGCATTGTAAGGATTGTTGATGTTGAAGTTCAGCAGGTCAAGGTGCTTGACAAAGATGGGGTGGATCGTCCACGAATAGCTGTTCTGCACCGTGATGCCGTGCAGGCAGATGTTCTCGCTGTCCACAGCAGCCACAGCGCGGGGCCGCCATGCGATGCGCTTGATCTTGGGCGTTACCCACCAGTCGCCGTTCTCGGCATCGCAGTCCAGCGTGCCCTCGCCGGTCACAACGACATCGTGCACCTGCGTGATGTTCAACAGACCCGCAAAGCTGCTCAGGGGATTGCCCTCCCAGCCGGTCAGGTAGTATTCATCCACCTCGTTCTCGCTGGGGATCACGCCGGGCAGGATGGGGTAGTGGGCGCGGTCATTGTCGCCCAGCAGCACAGCGCCCTTTTCAAGATAGAGGGTGGTGTTGCTTTTCAGGAACAGGCTGCAGGTGCGGTAGCGGCCTGCGGGCACGTACACTGTGCCGCCCTTGGGGCAGGTGGAAAGAGCCGCCTGCAGCTTGAGGGTGTTGTCCGTGGTGCCGTCGGCCACCAGACCGTAGCGGGAAGCATCCACAAAGAAGGTCTCGGCCTCGGTGGTAAAGGTGCAGGTCAGGCTTTCGCCCTCGGCCTGCACACCCACCGTGTACTCCGTGCCGGGCAGCAGGGAGAACAGGGAGAACACGTTGGTCTGGCAGGCTTCGTAGACGGTCTTGCCGTTCAGGGTAACGGTGAACGGGTGGGCCGGACGATAGCACAGGCCGTTTTCCAGCTCGAAAACAGCGCTGCGCGTCATGGAACGGATAAGCGACAGATTCATGGGAGAACCTCCTGATGGTTTTGTCTTGCCCGCAGGAAGCGGACATGATATGATAAAGATTAGAATGAAGGGAACCCCTTCCGTCGAACCCTCGCGGGTTTGCCACTTCCATCCGTGATGGAGGCTTTGGCATACCGGAAAGCTTTTCCTCTTCGCCAGAGGCTCCCTCTTTGAGGGAGCTGGCGCGGCATCAGCCGCGACTGAAGGAGTTACCTATGAGATCAGAACGTGAAAAGATCACCGGCAAGGTGGCCGCTGCCACCCTGCGCCTGAATATTGGCCGCTACGAGCTGCCGCCGGATGAGGACACCTGCTATCTGCTGCTGGTGTCGGAGGGCAGCGTCACGCTGGAATACGAGGGCGGGAATGTGCTGGTAAACCCCGGCAGCGCCGTGCTGCTTGGCCCCGGCGGCTGCCGCTTTGCACAGACCGGCAGCGCCGTGCCGCAGATCGTGGGGTGCCACTTTCCGCTGGGGATGCTGCATGATTTGAAAAACACAGCCGGGCGGGATTTCGGCCGCCTGTTTGCGCCCGGGGAGCGCACAGTGCTGTATGCACCGGTGCAGTGGCAGAGCCGCATCCGTACCCTGCTGGAAATGATGGCCAGCGCCAGCACCGAGCAGGATTACCCCGGCCCGCTGTACCTGCTGCTGATCCTGCACTATGTGGAGCAGGAGTGCATTGCCGAGAGCAGCGCTGTGGCGCGTCCCCACAACGAAACGGTGGAGCAGATCTGCGCCTACCTTGCGGCCAATTACCGGCAGAAGTTTTCCCTCACCGAGGTGGCGGCGCAGTTTTATCTTTCGCCCTACTACCTGAGCCGTTTGTTCCGGCGGGTAACGGGCCAGTCCATCGTGGATTACATCAACAACCGCCGCATCGAAGCGGCCCAGAAGCTGCTGGAAACAACTGAGCTTTCCATCAGTGCGGTGGCCGAGCAGACCGGCTTTGCCAGCGCCGCCCATTTCCGCCGGGTGTTCCGCGAGGTGATGGGTACTGGCCCACTGCAGTACCGCAAAGGACATAAGAAATAAGAAACACCCCCTGCGCCATCTACGGGAACGGCACAGGGGGTGTTTGTTTGTATCAGATGATCTTATGCTGTGCGGGGAAAGGGCTTAGCCCTTGACGGCACCGGCAGAGATACCTTCAACGAACTGGTCCTGTGCACAGAAGAAGACGATCAGCTGCGGCAGGATGGAGATGAGGGACAGAGCAAGGATCTTGTTCCAGGCGAAACCGGTATCACCGTCCATGGACAGCTTGACGAACAGGGACATCGGGTACTTACCGGGAGTGCTGACGTAAAGCAGCGGACCCATGAAGTCGTTGCAGCTCCACATGAATTGGAACAGTGCGCAGGACACCAGAGCGGGGCCAAGCATGGGCACGATGACCTTGTACAGGGTCTGGAAGGAGGAGCAGCCGTCGATGGCAGCGGCTTCGTCCAGATCACGGGGGACATTGCGCATGAACTGCACCAGCTGGTAGACGAAGTAGGTCTCGGTCGCAAATGCGCAGTGCACCCAGATAGCCAGATAGAAGGGGCTGTCCAGCCAGCCGAACTTGTTGTACAGCAGGTACTGCGGCACATTCAGAACGACCTGCGGCAGGAACAGGGTGGCCAGCATGATGTTGAACATCAGCTTACGGCCGGGGAAATCGAAGCGGCCAAAGCCGTAGGCAGCCACACAGGCGGAGACCACCGTGCAGATCACCTTGGGGATGACGTAGCTGTAGGTGTTCAGCATGGCCTGCAGGATGTTGATGGAACCGCCGAAGTTGTTCAGTGCGCCGCGGTAGCCATCCAGAGTGGGGTGCTTGATCCACAGGCTGATGCCTGCAAAGATCTCGCTGTTGTCCTTAAAGGTAGCACTGATCATCCACAGCAGGGGATAGATCATGATGATGCCGACCAGGATCAGGACGAAATACTTGAAGAAGGTCGCGATTTTGTTCGATGCTTTCATTCCCATACTGGTCACCTTACCTTTCGTCAGAGTAGTAGACCCACTTCTTCTGGCTGGTGAATGCAATGATCGTCAGGATGCAGACGATGATGAACATGATCCATGCCAGAGCGGATGCCATACCCATGTCATAAGACTTGAATGCGTAGTTGTAAACCAGCAGAGAGATCAGCGTGGTGGAACCACGGGGGCCGCCGTTGGTGATGATGTAGGGGCCATTGAACTCCTGGAAAGCCTGGCAGATCTGAGTGACCAGATTGTAGAAGATGATGGGGGTGATCATCGGAACGGTAATGGAGAAGAACTGACGCCACTTGCCGGCACCATCAATGGTAGCGGCTTCGTACAGGTCTGCAGGCACGCCCTTCAGAGCGGCCAGGAACAGCACCATGGCGGAACCAAACTGCCAGATACGCAGGAAGCAGATGATCCACAGCGCGTAGCTGGGGTCAGACAGCCACTCGGGGCCCTGCACCAGACCAAAGGTGACAGCGCGCAGCACGGTGTTGAGCAGGCCGTCCACGCTGAACACAGCCTTCCACAGAACGGCGATTGCAACAGAGCCGCCCAGAATGGAGGGAATGTAGTACACAGTACGGAACAGGTTGACGCATGCAATCTTGAAGTTCAGGATGTATGCGATGAACAGCGCAAAGACCAGCTTCAGAGGCACGGTAATGAAAGCGTACTTGAAGGTGATGATCAGCGCCTTGGTGATCTTGGTGGTGGTAAAGGCCGTGATGTAGTTGGCCAGACCAACGAACTTGGTGCCGCTCTCGAAGAAGTTCATATCGGTGAAGCTGTAGTACAGCGACTGACCGAAGGGAACTGCCTTAAAGACGACGAAGCCGATGATCCAGGGGATCAGATAAAACAGACCCTGATATTTGTCCAGCCACTTCTGGAACGGGGTGCGCCCGACGGCGGGTGCATTGCTTTCTTTCATCTGGGAAATCCTCCTTTTTAAGGAATTTCGGAGCATGAGACGGACGAAGGGGTAACAGACTGGATACAGCTTTGTCAAGATTTTGTAATATATCTCTGACAAAAAAGGGGCATCTGCCGGTCGGGCGGCAGGTGCCCCTCAGGTTCAGTCAAAGGGTGCCCTTTTCTGTGCGTGACCGCACACGGCGGCACTCAAAAATGTAACTTAGCCGATGGTGTAGCCAACAGACTCCATGCCATCCAGCAGGGTGTCAACAACGTCTGCACCGGAAACGCCGTCGTAGTCAACGGTGTCGAACACTTCCTGATAGATGCCGGTGCCGGAAGCCTTCAGGTCGTTGTTCTCGAACAGGGGATCCAGCTTGTTGGTGGTGAAGGCCATGACCTTGGCGTTTGCCTCAGCAACCAGATCCTTGACAGCGCCGGCAGCCTGAGCAGCAGCCAGACCAGCCTTGGAAGCGGGGATGCCGCACTCGGAACCCATGATGGAAGCGCCCTTCTCCTCGTTCAGCAGGAAGTTGATCAGGGTAGCAGCCTCGGCAACGCACTTGCTGGTCTTGGTGATGGCCAGACCCATGGAGACCTTGGAGAAGCCGCCGTTGTTGTCGCCGAACTTGATCTCTTCGCCAACGGTGAAGCCGTCCTTGTTGGCATCATCCAGAGCGGAGGAGTACTTGGAAGCAGCGGAATCCCACTCGAAGATGCCTGCGATCTTACCGGTGATCCACTCGTTGGACTGGTGGGTAGCGGTATCAGAGTTTGCGGAGTAGTAGGTCTTCAGGTTCATCATGACGTGGCCATCCACCAGGCTCTTGATGAAGTCGATGCCCTCAGCGATCTCGTCCTCGGTGTAGTTCAGGGTAGAGGTGACGGGGTCAGCCCAGTCCTTGCCGTACTTGGACTCGAGGTAGAAGACCATCAGGATCATACGGTCGTATGCGCCCAGATGCATGGGGTAGTAATCGTCGCCCAGCTTCTCCTTGAATGCCTTGCCGGCAGCCATCAGATCATCCAGAGACTTGGGAACTTCGGTGATGCCAGCCTTGTTGAAGGTGGTCATGTTCCAGAAGAAGATACGGCCGGTCATGGAAACGGGCACGCACTGCTGGCTGTTTGCAACGTAGCAGGCGTCCATGGCAGCGTCATCCCACTGGGTCAGATCCAGGAACTTGGAAACAGTGTTCAGGTCCACGAACTTGCTGCCGTCGGCAGAGTAGTTGTACAGCCAGTTCCAGTTCACCTGGCACACATCCTGTGCGTTGCCAGCGATGAAGGCAGCTGCCATCTTCTCTTCCCAGCCGGACCATGCGGCGAAGGTGGGTTCGATGGTGATGTTGGTGTGCTCAGCCTGGAACTCCTTGATGGCGTTCTGGTAAGCCTCGTGACGGCTGTCGCCGCCCCACCAGCTGATGGTCATGGAAACAGGGCCGTCAGACAGTGCCAGGCTCTCGTCTGCAGAAGCAGCGGGAGCGGAAGAAGCGGTGGAAGCAGCAGAGCTGGATGCGGCAGAGTTGCCGCCGCAGGCAGCCAGAAGGCCGGCAGCGCCCACAGCGCCGGTGACCTTCATGAAATCACGACGAGAAATTGCCTTGCTCATTTTCGTTCTCCTCCTAAATACAGAAAACATCATCTCGCACGGGGGTTCTGCACATACCCCGTTGTATACAATTATGATAACAAAACAACAACCAAAAAGAAAGACGCAAATTGCAGATATCTAAACAAAAAACGTACAAATATTGCTCTTGTTTCCGCGCAAGAATTGACGCCTTCGCTGAAATGAATAAACTTGGCTCGAAAAACTGTGCAACATGTATACTTCGCTATTTTGCATAGAAAACTGGGATGCATCATAGGAGGAACGTCGAACTTTGCAATAATTTTGTAAACATTCCGTTTCAGAACGTAGAATCGTTGCATACATTGTGGACGAACAACAGCTAAAAAAGCCCGGATGGGAGCCTTTAAACTGATATATCAATAGCGCAAAAAATGTTCACTCTGATATATCAATTGTTTGCGGCGGTCCCCCGGCACTGGTCTGCGGGCATGGAAATCGGTGCTTCTTCGTCCTTTTGGGGGGTGAAAAAGCGCCGACAGCGACATATTTTGCGCTGCTGCGTGGACTGCGCCCATAGGCCGGGGATAAAAAAGAAAGGCCGCCGTGTCGTTGGACACAGCGGCCTTGTATACAAGTTTCAGTCAGCCTGCGAAGCAGTTTTTTCGGCGTAGAACGCGCGCTTTGCCTTGAAATAGCACTGGGGGCACATGCTCACGTACTGCACATCGTTTTCCAGATCGATGGCCACCTGCTCGCCCTCAAAGACGAATCTGCCGTTCACTCTGCGGCAGTTGCAGATGGCCTTGCGGCCGCAGGTGCAGATGGTTTTCATTTCCTCGATGGTGTGGGCCAGCTCCAGCAGCCGGGTAGAGCCGGGAAAGCCCTTGAGCGAAAAATCTGCCCGCAGGCCGTAGCAGATCACCGGAATGTTCAAATCCACCGTGACCATGAACAGCTGTTCTGCCTGCTGCGCAGTGAAAAACTGGCTCTCGTCGCACAGCACGCAGGCCAGCGGCGCACCGTCAGCGTTGGCCGTGCGCACGGCCTCGAACACGTCCGTCTCCGGCGGGATCAGCAGATCAGCCTTGCGGCGCACGCCCAGACGGCTCACCAGCTCACCGCCGCCCTTGGTGTCCACCTGTGGCTTGAGGATCAGCACCCGCATCCCCTGTTCTTCGTAGTTGTGGGCTACCTGCATCAGGGCGGTGCTCTTGCCGCTGTTCATCGCGCCGTAACGGAAATACAGTTTTGCCATTTGAAAAACTCTCCTTACAGAAAGAACCCTCTCAGCCAAAGCCTGACGGCTTTGCCAGCTCCCCCGATGGGGGAGCTTTTCTGCATCTTCCGGGCAGGCTGTCCTTCGCCGGAGAAGCAGAAACTTTCCCGTCCCCACTCATAAAGCTCCCCTTTCGGGGGAGCTGTCGAGCGTATGCGAGACTGAGAGGGTTCAGCGGCATCTCAGGCTTTGACTGAGAGGGTTCTCTTATTACTTACAATAGGTACGTTCAGTCCTGATTGCGCAGGCGGTAGCCAAGGCTCATCAGGCTGTCGCCCAGATGGACGTTCTCCACCACCACATCGGGATACGGCACAGAGAGGTCATAGTGGGAGAAGTTCCAGAAGCCCTCGATGCCCAGATCCACCAGACGGCCGCTGACCTGTTCCGCACCGTCGCGGGGCACACAGAGCACTGCGACCTTGGGGTGATGCTCGGCACAGAAAGACTCCAGCTCGTCGATATGGCGGATCTGGATGCCGCTGATCTCCTTGCCCACCTCGCTCTGTGCCACATCAAAGGCGGCGATCAGGCGGTAGCCGTTGGTATCGGTGGTGATAAAGCGGCTCACTGCCTTGCCCAGACGGCCGCAGCCGATCAGGATGGTGGGCAGGCGGTCGCCGTTGCCGAACAGCAGGCCTTCCAGAATGGAGAGCAGGTTTTCCACCGAGTAGCCGATGCCCTGCCGGCCATTCACATCGCCGATGCAGTTGAAGTCCTGCCGTACCTGCGAAGCGGTGGTGCCCATCTGAGCAGCCAGCTCGCGGGAAGAAATGCTGTTGATGCCGTCTGCCTGCAGAGAGCACAGATAGCGGTAATATTTGGGAAGACGCTTGATAACGGGAAGCGAAGCCCTTGCAGGAGTGTTCATAGAATACTTTCTCCTTTCGCTCTATCGCAGTACTTGCCGCAGCTGCCTGCTTTACAGATGCGGCACAGAGAAACCCCGATCCGTTTACGGGTTCATATTGCAGATATTACAGTCAATTATTTAAAGTATACTGCACCGATGGAGAATGTCAAATCATTCTCAAAAAATTTTTATGAAATGTTACCGCTTTTTTGCTGCAGCGGGTCTGCATAGCCCGGCACAGGCTGGGGAATGCTGACAGAAAACGCAGGAGGAAAGCATATGAACGATGAAACGCAGCTGACCGACGCGCGTCGGCTGGAAAAAGAAGAGATCGAAGATCTGGGCACGGTCACGCTGGCCCGCGGGGAGCATGTGATCCACTGCCTGACCGTCATCGGCCAGATCGAAGGCCATTCGGAAGCGCCGCAGGGCCAGAAGACCACGAAGTATGAGCATGTCATCCCGCAGCTGGTGGCCGCGCAGGAGGATCCTCGCATCGAAGGCCTGCTGGTGCTGCTGAACACGGTAGGCGGGGATGTGGAAGCAGGCCTTGCGCTGGCGGAGCTGATCGCCAGCGTGTCCAAACCCAGTGCAACGCTTGTGCTGGGCGGCGGGCACTCCATCGGCATCCCGCTTGCCGTCAGCGCCCGGCGCAGCTTCATCGTGCCCACAGCCACCATGACCGTGCACCCGGTGCGGCATTCCGGCGTCATTCTGGGGGTGCCGCAGACCATGCGCAGCTTTGAGCAGATGCAGCAGCGCATCACCGGCTTCGTAGCGGCCCACAGCGGCATGACTGAAAAACGCTACACCGACCTGATGCTCCACACCGGCGAGCTGGTGATGGACATGGGCACCGTGCTGGATGGACGCCGGGCCGTGAAGGAAAAGCTCATTGATGAGCTGGGCGGGCTTTCGGATGCGCTGGCGTGGCTGTATAAAGAGATTGAACGCAAATGAAGGCCGATTTTGTACAACAATAGGTTTGCCATTTCCTTCCCTGCGTGGTACAATAATAAAATCAAATAGTGTGTCTACTACAAACGCGGGGAACAAAGAAACATGGCAACAAAAAAACGTAAAACGACAACACGGCGCGCAGCATCGCGCAAAAAACGCGCAGAACAGCGGCTTCCGGCGGGGCTTGGCACCCTGTTTGCAGGCCTTTTGCTGGTGGTGCTGGCCTTTGTGGAGGGAGATTCGGCATGGAAGGCCCTGCACGATGTGCTGTTCGGACTTTTTGGCTGCGGCAGCTTTGTGCTGGGCACGGCAGTGTGCTGCCTTGCTGTGCAGTATACCCGGGGCGAAGACCTTCTGCCCAAGATCTTCAAGCTGGTTCTGGGGCTGGTGTTTGCCTGCGGCACGGTGATCGTTTTTTCCGATATCCAGCCGCAGGGCATGTCGGCATTTCAGATGACGGCTGCCTGCTACGCAAACGGCGTGAATGCATGGATCGGCGGCGGTGCGCTGGGTGCACTGCTGGGCGGCAGCCTGCTGCTGCTGTGCGGACGGCCTGCGGCAACCCTTATCATGATCGTGCTGGCACTGTGTGTCAGCCTGTACATTTTTGATCTGACCCCGGCAGAGGTGTGGCAATGGCTGTGCGCTGCGTTTGGCGGCGTGCACGCAAAGGGTGCGGCCATGGCGCAGCAGAGCGCAGCCCGCCGCGCTGAACGTGCCGCTGCCCGCGCGGCAGAAGCCGAGGCTGAGGAAGACTACGACGAAGCAGAAGATGAATACCGGGATGAGGAAGATGCCGAAGAGGAGATGGAAACTCCGGCTTTCCGCATCGGTGTGCCGGACTGGCTGAACGGCATCCGCCACTGGGGCCACAAGGTGACCGAAGAGATGGAGGCGGAGGAGCCGGAGGCCGCCCCGCAGCCGGAGCCGCCCGCAGATACTTCCGGCCAGCCGCTTGCCCAGCCGGAGCCTGCCGCCCCGGCCATCACGCCGGTGCAGGTACGGGTATCCCGGCCCCGGGCTTCCTTTGACGTAGACCTTGGCCCCGACCACACTGAGGTGAAGGAGGGCGGCAGCGAACCCATCGAGCCGCTCATCGTGGGCCCGGGCGGCACCTTTGGGCAGAACCCGCTGCGCCCGGCCCCCAGACCTGCCCCGCAGCCCATCGTACAGGACACAGTGGAGACCGATGCATCCGATTTCTTTGCAAAGGCTGCACAGCCGGTGCAGCCTGCGGCAGCGGAAAGTTTTGATACTCCGGTCATGACCCCGGCAATGCCGACGGCCCAGCCGGAAAGCCCGGCAGCGGCAGTCACGCCGGAGATGCCCGCCGTGCCCATCCAGCCCGCAGTCCCGGCGGCACCCGCCCGGGTGAGCGCCGAAAACGCCGTTGCCATGCGCGGCACACCCGACGAGGACGGCTGGATCAGCATTACCAGCGAACCGGTGGAGGAAAAGGATATCAGCACGCTGGTGGCAGCGGCAATGGAAAAGCCTGCCGCTTCCGAGCAGGCCGCGGCAGCGGCCCCTGTGGACGAGACCGAACCGGTGGATACTTATCAGTACCAGTATCCGCCCATTGAGCTGTTTGAAAAATCGCAGGACGAGACCGACCCCGGCGCGCAGGAAGAGCTGAAAGCCAACGCCCAGAAGCTGGTGGATACGCTGGAAAGCTTTGGCGTGCGCACCCGTGTGCTGGATATCTCCCGGGGCCCCTCCGTCACCCGGTACGAGGTGCAGCCCATGGCGGGTGTCAAGATCAGCCGAATCACCTCGCTGGCAGACGATATCGCCCTGAACCTTGCGGTGGCAGATGTGCGTATGGAAGCGCCCATCCCCGGCAAGCCTGCCGTGGGCATTGAGGTGCCCAACCACAAAAAGACCCCGGTGTATATCCGCAGCGTGTTCGAGAGTCAGAGCTTTTTGCGCATGACCTCACCTCTGGGCATTGCGCTTGGCAAGGACATTGCCGGTGTGGCACAGGTGGCAGACCTGTGCAAGATGCCCCATCTGCTCATTGCAGGCAGCACCGGCAGCGGTAAATCCGTGTGCGTGAACAGCATCATCATGAGCCTGCTGTTCCGCTCCAGCCCGGAGGACGTGAAGCTGCTGCTGATCGACCCCAAGGTGGTGGAGCTGGCCGAGTACAACGGCATTCCCCACCTGCTGATGCCGGTGGTCACCGAGCCGAAAAAGGCCGCAGGTGCCCTTGGCAGCGCGGTGCAGGAGATGGAGCGCCGCTATCATCTGTTTGCAGAGAACAATGTGCGCGACATCAAGTCTTTCAACAAGCTGGCCGCAGAACGGCCTGATCTGGAAAAGATGCCCTACATCGCCATTATCATCGACGAGCTGGCCGACCTGATGATGGTGGTGGGCAAGGATGTGGAGGACTCCATCTGCCGCATCGCCCAGAAGGCCCGCGCCGCCGGTATGCACCTGATCGTAGCCACCCAGCGCCCCAGCGTGGACGTGATCACCGGCCTGATCAAGGCCAACATCCCCAGCCGCATCGCATTTGCAGTGTCCAGTCAGGTGGACAGCCGCACTATTCTGGACGGCTCCGGTGCCGAAAAGCTGCTGGGCATGGGTGATATGCTGTTCATGCCCGTGGGTGCGCCCAAGCCTACCCGTATTCAGGGCACTTTCGTGCGGGATGAGGAGATCAGCCGTGTGCTGGACTTCATCAAGCAGAGCGGCACCGTGCAGTATGACGAAGCCATGATCGAAGCCATGGAAAAGCACGCCATTCAGGACGGCAAGAAGGGCAGCAGCGGCGCGGACTCCGACGAGGATCCCGATACCGACCCGATGTTCAAGCAGGCCGTGGAGGTGGTCATCGATGCCGGTCAGGCCTCCACCAGCCTGCTGCAGCGCCGCTGCAAGCTGGGCTACGCCCGTGCGGCCCGTATCATGGACGAAATGGAACAAAAAGGCATCATCGGACCCTACGAGGGTGCCAAGCCCCGCGCTGTGCTTATCAGCCGCCAGCAGTGGCTGGAAATGCAGATGAACCAACCGGATGAAACATAAAGATAAGGAGCATTATGGACAACTCTTCCCCTAAGATCTACACCGAATTTCTTCCCATCAGCCGGGCCGATATGGAGGCCCGCGGGTGGGAGCAGCTGGACTTTGTGGTGGTGGGCGGCGACGCCTATGTGGACCACCCCAGCTTTGGCACTGCCATCATCAGCCGTCTGCTGGAAGCCGAGGGCTATAAGATCGGCGTGCTGGCCCAGCCACGTTACACCGACTGCGAGGACTTCAAGCGGTTCGGCAAGCCGAAGTACGGCTTCTTCATCGGCGGCGGCAACGTGGACAGCATGGTCAGCCACTATTCCGTGGCAAAGATCCCCCGCGCCGAGGACGAATACTCCCCCGGCGGCAAGGGCGGCGCACGCCCGGACCGCAGCGCCACCGTGTACACCCGCCTTGCAAAGCAGGCCTATCCCGACCTGCCGGTGATCCTGGGTGGTCTGGAAGCTTCTCTGCGCCGCTTTGCCCACTATGACTACTGGCTGGACACCGTGCTGCCCAGCATCGCCGAGGATTCCGGCGCGGACATCATCAGCTTTGGCATGGGCGAGCACCAGACCGTGGAGATCGCCCGCCGCCTTGCCGCCGGGGAGCCGGTGGAGAGCATCACGGACGTGGACGGCACCTGTTACATGACCGACTTCGACCATCTGCCCGAGCGCTACGTGGAGTGCGCAGGCTTTAAAAAGGTGGCGTCGGATAAGACGGCGTATGCCAAGGCCTGCCGCATCCAGATGGACAATCAGGATGTGGTCAGCGGCCAGATCATCGTGCAGAAGCAGAGCGAAAAGTATCTGGTGCAGAACATCCCCGCAAAGCCGCTGGTGCGCGGGGAACTGGATAAGGTCTACGCCCTGCCCTACACCCGTCGGTATCATCCCATCTACGAGAGCATGGGCGGCGTGCCCGCCATCCGTGAGGTGCAGTTCTCCATCATCCAGAACCGCGGCTGCTTCGGCGGCTGCAACTTCTGCGCCATCCAGCTGCATCAGGGGCGGCGTGTCACCAGCCGCAGCGCGGACAGCATCGTGGCAGAAGCCGAGCGCATGACCCACGAGCCGGATTTCAAGGGCTACATCCACGATGTGGGCGGCCCCACCGCAAACTTCCGCTTTCCCTCCTGCAGGGAGCAGATGCTGCGGGGCATGTGCACCGGCGGCAAGCACTGTCTTGCCCCCACCACCTGCTCCCACATGATCGTGGACCACAGCGACTACCTGAAGATCCTGCGCCGGGTGCGGGAGCTGCCGGGCGTGAAAAAGGTGTTCATCCGCAGCGGTATCCGGTTCGACTACCTGATGGCCGACCCGGACGACACCTTCTTCAAGGAACTGGTAGAGTACCATGTGTCCGGCCAGCTGAAGGTGGCTCCGGAGCACTGTGCTCCCAACACGCTGGCCTACATGGGCAAGCCGCCCATCGAGACCTTCAACAAGTTCAAGGATAAATTCTATGAGCTGAGCAAAAAGGCCGGCAAAAAGCAGTATCTGGTGCCCTATCTGATGTCCAGTCACCCGGGCAGCACCCTCAAGGATGCAGTCTATCTGGCAGAATATCTTTATAAAAACCACATGCGCCCGGAACAGGTGCAGGATTTTTACCCCACCCCCGGCACTGTGAGCACCTGCATGTTCTACACCGGCCTTGACCCCTACACCCTGAAGCCGGTGTTTGTGGAAAAGACCCCCGAGGGCAAGGCGCTGCAGCGGGCGCTGCTGCAATACTACGAGCCTCGCAACGCCGAGAAGGTAGTCAAGGCGCTGAAGATGACCCACCGGGAGGACCTGATCCCCCTGCTGGTGCCCGCCGCAGGCCGCCGCGCCGTGCAGCGCTCTGCCCGCCGGGCCGAAGCCGCCGATGTGACGATCCACAATGACGGCACCTATACGGTGCGCCCGAACCAGAAGGGCCATAACGGCAAGCCTGCCCACGGCCAAAGCCGTGCCGCTGCACCGACAGGCCGTGCGCCCAGCCCCGGCGCACGCTTTGCGCCCCATTCGGCACCCGCGCGCAAGCCAAAAAACGATCAACAGAAAGAGAACACAACGTGGAAAACTGGAAAGAAGAAAAAGTAAACGCGCCTAAGAAAGGCCTGTGGCAGCGCCTTGCTGCGCTGGCCGCTGCCGCCGCACTGGTGCTGAGCCTTGCGGGCTGCAGCGGGCTGCCGTCCGTCCCGGGCGGAAGCGCCGATGTAGTGCCGAACCCGTCCGCTTCTGCTGCGGCGGCTGTGGATACAGTGGACGCACCCTTGGAGGTGCATTTCATCGATGTGGGTCAGGCGCTGAGTGTGCTGGTGGAATGCGACGGACAGTTCATGCTCTACGACGGCGGCAATGTGGACGACGGCAGTCTCATCGTCTCTTACCTGCAGAGTCAGGGGGTGGAACAGCTGGAATATGTGTTCTGCTCCCACGCGCATGAGGATCATGTAGGCGGCTTGGCTGCCGCACTGGCCTACTTCCCGGCGTACCATGTGTACAGCCCGGTGGCCGATGCCTCCACCAAGTGCTTTCAGGATTTTGTCAAGTACACCCAACAGCAGGGCCTGCAGGTAGAAGTGCCCGCCGTGGGCACGATGTGGCCGCTGGGCGGCGCTACCGTGACCATGCTTGGCCCGGTGGCACAGTACAGCGACACCAACGATACCTCCATTGTGCTGCGCATCGACTACGGCTCCACCAGCTTCCTGCTGACCGGCGACATGGAAAAGACTGCGGAGACCGACCTTGTGAACAGCGGCGCGAACCTCAGGGCCGATGTGCTGCAGGTGGGCCACCACGGTTCCAGCACCTCCACCAGCTACCTCTTCCTGAACGCGGTGCTGCCGGAAATGGGCATCATCTCCTGCGGCGTGAACAACAAGTACGGCCACCCACACGAGGAAACGCTGAGCATCCTGCGGGATGCCGGGGTGGATGTGTACCGCACCGACCTGCAGGGCACCATCACCATTGGCAGTGACGGCCAGAACTACACCGTGGGCACCGAGCACTTTGCGGCAGATTCCGTGCTGAACCCCACCGACCCGGCGGCATCCAGCACGGCCCAGCAGGCGTACATCGGCAATGTGAACAGCAAAAAGTTCCATCTGCCTACCTGCCCGAACCTGCCGGCAGAGAAGAACCAGATCCTCTTCTCCAACTATCAGGAAGCCGTGGAAGCAGGCTATACGCCCTGTTCCAGCTGCATCAAATAAAGAACGAACTCTCCCAGTCTGCTTCACAGACAGCCCCCTCTGGGATGGGGCCTTTGGCAAAAACGAAAAGATTACCTTTTCGACAGAGGCTCCCTCCTTGAGGGAGCTGGCACGGCGTGAGCTGTGACTGAGGGAGTTTTCTTTTATCCGCCGCTCTGCGGGATTGATAAAATCCCACAGGTGCGGTATACTTAAGACCACTTTATTTCAAAAAAGCAAGGAGGTGCGGCGGATGATCGGTGCACCGCAGCCGCTGGTGCTGGCAAAACCGGCGGCGATCGATACAGCACAGGCAGCGCGGTATTTCGGGGCCAGAGGGGAACCGGACGACCGCACCATGACCCTGTTGGAAACATGCGCCATGCCGCTGCTGGCGGCGGCAACGCCCCGGGCGGTCTGGCTGGAAGCGGACACGGCTGCCCTTGCCGAAGCAGGCATCCTGCGGGGTGGGGATGTGATGAAGCATCTGGAAAATTGCCCGCAGGCGGTGCTGCTGGCCGTGACCCTTGGCCCCGGCGTGGATGCACAGATCCGCCGTGCCGGTGTGGGAGATATCGCGGCGGGCGTTGCGTCCGATGCGCTGGGCAGCGCGCTGGCCGAGCAGGCCGCAGACGCAGCCGAAGCAGAGCTGCGCCAGTGGGCCGCAAAAGAGGGAAAGTATTTGACCGGGCGGTTTTCGCCCGGCTACGGTGACTGGGATATTGCAGTACAGCCGCTGGTGGCAAACGCACTGGATACGGTGCGCCGGGCGGGCCTGTGTGTGACCGATACCAACCTGATGACCCCGCGCAAGAGCGTGACGGCCATTCTGGGGGTCAGCGGCCACCCGGTAAAGGGAAAACTGGCCGGGTGCGGCCACTGCGTGCTGCGCACCCGGTGTGAGTATAGAAAGAGGGGAAAGACCTGTGCAAGCGAGTGAACTTTTCAAACAGAGCAATACCGTCCTGCTGGACGGCGGCATGGGCACCATGCTGCAGGCTTCGGGCCTGAAGCTGGGTGCAAAGCCGGAGGAGCTGAACATCACCAATCCGGAGCTGATCGAGAGCATCCATGCCAAGTATGCCGCTGCGGGCAGCCGCATCGTCAACGCCAATACCTTTGGCGCATCGGCCCACAAGCTGGCGGGCAGCGCCTACAGTCTGGAAGAAATCATTGCGGCGGGCATCGCCAACTGCAAGCGCGCCTGTGCGCCCTACGGTGCCCTGACCGCGCTGGATGTCGGCCCGCTGGGAGAACTGCTGGAACCCAGCGGAACGCTGGCCTTTGAGGATGCGGTGAGCGAGTATGCGCGCATCGTCCGGGCAGGCGCTGCCGCCGGGGCCGACCTCATTTTCTTTGAGACCTTTACCGATCTGTACGAGCTGAAAGCCGCTCTGCTGGCAGCAAAGGAAAACAGCGGCCTGCCTATCTTAGTCAGCATGAGCTTTGAAGCCGGCGGGCGCACCTTTACCGGCTGCACGGTGGAAAGCTTCGGCGTGACCGCCCGTGGCCTGGGTGCCAACGCGGTGGGCATCAACTGCTCACTGGGCCCCAAGGAGATCTTTCCCATGGCAAAGCGTCTGGCAGAGGCTGTGCCCGGCGACTTTCCGGTGTTCGTCAAGCCCAATGCGGGCCTGCCCCGGGCCGACGGCAGCGGCTACGATATCACCCCGCAGCTCTTCGCCATGGAAATGAAGCCCTACCGGGACCTGCATCTGTTCGCGGCGGGCGGCTGCTGCGGCACCACGCCGGAGTTCATCAAGCTGCTGAACAGCGTTTTTGCAGGCTGCGTACCCGGCCGTCCGGCCCACAAAATGCCCTCGGTGCTGTGTACGCCGGTGGATTTCGTCAACGTGGACGGCATCACGGTGGTGGGTGAGCGCATCAACCCCACGGGCAAAAAGCGCTTCCAGCAGGCACTGCGGGAAGAGGATATGAACTATGTTCTGGAGCAGGCGGTCAGTCAGGTGGAGGCCGGGGCTCAGGTGCTGGACGTGAACGTGGGCGCACCCGGCGTGGACGAGCCTGCCCTGATGCCCAAGGTGGTCAAGGCCCTGCAGAGCGTCACCAGCCTGCCGCTGCAGCTGGATTCCTCCAATGTGCAGGCACTGGAAAACGGCCTGCGCGTGTACAACGGCAAGCCCATCGTCAACTCTACCAACGGCGAGCAGGAAAAGCTGGACGCGATTCTGCCCCTGTGCAAAAAGTACGGTGCGGCCATCGTGGGTCTTGCCATCGATGAGCGGGGCATCCTGCCCGCCGCCGAGGACCGGGTGGCCATTGCCCGCCGCATCACGGAGGCGGCTCTTGCCGTCGGCATCCCGCGGGAGGACATCTACATCGACTGCCTGACCCTGACCGCCAGCGCCCAGCAGAAGGACGTTCTGGCCACCGTGCAGGCACTGGAAGCCTGCAAGAAGGAGCTGGGGGTGCGCACCATTCTGGGCGTGTCCAACATCAGCTTTGGCCTGCCCTGCCGCCCCTATCTGAACACCACCTTCCTCACCATGGCGATGTATGCGGGCCTTGACCTCGCCATTATGAACCCTTCCAGCGAGGAGATGATGGCGGCGGTGTATGCTTACAACGTGCTGACCAACCGCGATCCGCAGAGCACGAAGTACATTGAGCGGTATGCCGACCATGTGCCCGCCTCGGTGGCCCTCAAGCAGGCCGCGCAGACGGTGCCTGCGGCTTCGGCATCCGCATCCGGTGAGAGCGCAGAGCTTACCGGCCCTTACGCTCCACTGATGAAGGCGGTGGAAAAGGGCCTGAAGGGCGATGCCGCCGCCCAGACCAAGGCACTGCTGGCCGAAAAGCAGCCGCTGGAAGTGGTGGACGAAGCGCTGATCCCGGCGCTGGACATCGTGGGTGCCAAGTACGAGAAGGGCACGCTGTTCCTGCCGCAGCTGCTGCAGGCTGCAAGTGCTGCCCAGAGCGCTTTTGAGGAGATCAAGAACGTCATTGCCCAGAAGGGCGAGGGCAGCGCCAGCAAGGGCCGCATCGTGCTGGCCACCGTCAAGGGCGATGTGCACGACATCGGCAAGAACATCGTCAAGGTCATTCTGGAAAACTACGGCTTTGAGGTGATCGATCTGGGCCGTGATGTGCCGGTGGAGACGGTGGTGAACACCGTGCGGGAAAAGAATGTGCATCTGGTGGGTCTTTCCGCCCTGATGACCACCACCCTCAAGAGCATGGAGGAGACCATCGCCGCCCTGCACGAAGCGGGCCTGGACTGCAAGATCATGGTGGGCGGTGCCGTGCTGACCCCGGAATATGCCGAGAAGATCGGCGCGGACTGGTACGCCAAGGATGCCAAGCGCAGCGCGGACATCGCCAAGGAATTTTTCGGGGCGCAGTAAAAGCATGAATGCAGGCCAGTAGGAAGCTTTCTCCGCGAACAGCCCGGGACTCCAGTCCCACCCCAGCGGACGGTCTTCGGAGAAACTTCCGGCCCGCCGCCCCGGTAAGCTGGGGCCTCCTTTGAAAACACCTGAAAATCTATTTGCAAATTGTTCAAAAACTCCACAAAGAAATGCCACGATTGTCTGGTAGTATAAGGGTGCAGTCAGGGAGATGCAAAGACATCTCCCCAAAGCCGACAAGGGCTTTCACCTGCGGGGGCTGGTGCATCTGGCACAGCCCAGCAGGTACTTATTAAAACACTGTCCCCCGCCTATGCCAGGCAATCGCCAACGACGGCGGACAGACTACCAAATCCCTCCTGATCCGCCGCAAAGTTCGGGAGTTCTCATACCGCAGCCAGCACCGCTTTATCCTCCTTTCCACGGTGCTGGCTGCTTTTGTTTTTACCTGAATGCAAGAGAACGATTGGGAATAGCCGCCGCGTGCGCTTTGGCTGTTTTAGCGGAAATTCTATTATAATTAGTTGAGCCTCGGAAAAATCTGCGGATTTTTCCGAGGCTCTTTTTCACGAATAGGATCGAAGCGATATACTTCATCTGAATGTAAAAAGCAAAGCAAGAACGAGTGCGAGACGAAATTGGTTTATACAGTTCGTTTTACTTCACTGCGTTTCGCCCATTTGTTGCTGATCTTATCTGCCAGCATGGAGCCGCAGGCCCCCAATGCAAGGCCCAGTGCTACGCCGCCCAGAATGTCGGTGGGGAAATGCACATACAGGTACATCCGCGTGAAGCCGATGAACCCGGCCAGCACAAGAGCCGGGACGCCGAGCCTGCGGTTCTGCAGCCAGAGCGCAAAGGCAGCGGCAAAGGCGGAGGATGTGTGTCCGGAAGGAAACGACCAGCCATGGGGCCGGGCCACCAGCGTGAGCATCTCCGGCCGGAGGTCGCAGGGGCGCGGGCGTGCGAACAGCGGCTTTAAGGCGCAGTGGCCCGCCAGCATATAAAGGCCCAGCGCCAGCGCCATGGCCAGCCCGGCCCGGCGGGTGCGCCGGAACGCCAGCAGCACCGCCGTGAATGCGATCCAGATCTCGCCGCGGGCACCGGCCTGATCGAAAAACACCGCCAGTGCATCCAGCACCGGACAGCGCAGAGCCTGCAAGGCATCCAGAAGGGTAAATTCAAAGGACATGGATAAAGCCTCCCTGCTTGTTGTTTTTGCCCTTATGGTAACATGGAACCGGGCAGAGAATAAGAACAAGGCTTGTACAAAGGATAAACAAATCTTAAACCGGCAGAGAAGATGTCGGAAACAAGACAAAACTGGAATATAGAGACACAATACTACAAATTGTAAATAGAAAAGAAGCCCTGCGGTGCTGGACGCAGGGCTTCTTGCATCCTTTACTGCATCTGGTCAAGGGTGGGATAGCTGTCGATGGCACCATTCGTCTGCACGCTGATGCCGCAGAACTGGTTGGAAAAGGCAAGGTATTCGTTCAGCTTTGTTTTGCTGAGCTTTGCCAGTTTTTCCAGTGTCACGCCGTCACGTTCCAGCTGCCACAAAAACGAGCCGATGAAGCCGTCGCCTGCGCCGGTGGTGTCCACAGCCCGGACTTTCCGGCAGGGGGCAAAGCCGTGGGCGGTGCGGGTATAGGCGTGGGCACCGCTGCTGCCGCAGGTGTAGACCACCAGCTGCACATCACCCACAAGCAGCTGCGGCAGGGCGGCTTCGATGTCCGCAGTGCCGGTGAGAAATTCCAGCTCTTCATCCGAAATTTTGAGGATGTTGGAAAGCGGCAGGAACTGCAGCACGGTCCCGCGCAGCATGTCGCGGTCCGGCCAGAGGGGGAAGCGCAGGTTCGGGTCAAAGCTGACGATAGCACCAGCTTCGCGTGCGGCGGAGATGGCCGCAAGGTGGGCGTAGCGCATGGGGCTGTCCACCAGCGAGACACTGCAGAAATGCAGGGCAAAGGCATCGGCGAACCATGCAGGGTCGATCTGCTCCGGAGAATAGAGCAGGTCCGCCGAGGGCTTGCGGTAGAAGCTGAAGGTGCGGCTGCCGTCCTCTTCCAGACTGACGAAGGCAAGGGCCGTGCTGGCCTTATCGGTAAAGGCCAGATGGGAGAGGTCGATGCCGCAGGCTTCCAATTCCCGGGCGATCTTGTGGCCGAAGGGGTCGTCGCCCAGCTGGCTCAGAAAAGTACTTTTGCCGCCCAGCCGGGCAAAGGCGGCGCACACGTTGGCCGGTGCGCCGCCAGTGCGCGGGCTGAACGAGGAAACCTCGTCAAAAGAACAGCCCACCCTGGACGGGATCATATCGATGAGTGCTTCGCCAATGGAAAACAGTGTGCTGCCGGACATAGAGAACCTCCCAAATTAAGATGCTGGTAATAAAAGACTTCCCCCGGCGAGGGGGATGATTTTGTGACCGCTCCCAGTGTAAGGGCCAGAGCCCGGGCTGTCAATGCTTTTTTGCGCGGTACAGGGCGTTTTTGTGTTGACTTGCATTTTGGGGTGTGCTAAAATATGCCGGTATGCGTAAAAAATGCCATGAAAGGGAACTTGGATGAACCTGACAAAACAGTTCTTTAAATATGTATCACAGAATATCTTCGGCCTGCTGGGTACCTCGTGCTACATTCTGGCCGATACCTATTTCATCTCGCAGGCGGCGGGTACCGACGGCGTGACCCTGCTCAACCTCTGCCTGCCGGTCTACAACTTCATCTTTGCCGTCGGCTCCATGGTCGGCCTTGGCGCGGCCACCCGCTACGCCATCCTCAAGGCGCAGGGAGACGAGCGCTGCCAGCGCTATTTTTCCAATGCTATCTTCTGCGCCTGTGTGCTCAGCGTGCCGTTCCTGCTGGTGGGCATTTTTGCGCCCGGCGGCCTTCTGCGGCTGATGGGCGGTGACGCGGGGATCATGGCGCTGGGCATCCCGTATGCCCGCATCTTCCTTATGTTCACGCCCTTCTTCATGTGCAACTATATCGTGTCGGCCTTTGTGCGCAACGACGGCGACCCCTCCCTTGCCATGGTAGCTACCCTGAGCAGCAGCCTGTTCAATGTGGTGTTCGACTATATTTTCATGTTTCCTATGGGTCTGGGGCTGGCCGGTGCGGCGCTGGCCACCGCCGTGTCTCCCATCATCAGCATTTCCATCTGCAGCCGCCACTTCTTTAAGAAGGAGAACAGCGTGCAGTTCGTGCGCCAGCGCCCCTCGGCAAGGCTGCTGGGCCAGAGCTGCCAGCTTGGCATCTCCGGCTTTGTGGGTGAGATGTCCTCCGGCGTTACCACCACCGTATTCAACTTCCTGCTGCTGGGTCTGGCGGGCAATGTGGCCGTGGCGGCCTATGGCGTGGTGGCGAACTTTGCGCTGGTGGCAACGGCCATCTTCAATGGTGTAGCACAGGGCGCACAGCCGCTGGTGAGCGAGTGCTACGGAAAAAGCGACAAGGCCGGTGCCAGAAAGCTGCTTATCCTGGGCAGCTGCACCGCACTGGTGCTGGCAGCGGTGCTGTACGGCATCATCTTTGGTGCTACCGATGCACTGGTTGACGTGTTCAACAGCGAAAGCTCCGCCCGGATGGCGCAGTTTGCCCACATGGGCATGAGGCTGTACTTTGTGGGCTACTTCTTTGCCGGGTTCAACATCGTGGCGGCGGGCTATCTGAGTGCGACCAACCGCCCGGTGGAAGCCTCCGTCACCTCCATCTGCCGCGGCATGGTGGCCATCGTGGCCTGCTCGCTGGTGCTGAGCCGCCTGTTTGGCATGAATGGTGTGTGGGCAGCGTTCCCGGCATCGGAACTGCTCACCGCAGTGCTGACCCTGTTTTTGCTGCTGCGCGGTAAAAAGCAGACCGCATAGCCCTTAAATATAAAGCTCCTGTTCGCGCAGAGATTCCTCGGGCGAAAGCCCACTCTGCGCGGCGTGACCGGCCATTGCCCGCCACTGTGCGGGGGATTGGCCGGTTTCTTTTTTGAACACCCGGCACAGGTAGTTGGCACCGGAAAAGCCGCACAGGCTGGCTACCACGTCCAGTGTGTACTCCCGGTGGAGCAGCAGCCGCTGGGCTGCTTCAACGCGCACCGTGGTGAGGTATTTGCCCGGCGGCACGCCAATGGCTGCGGTAAAGGTGCGCACTAGATGGCTCTTGGACACGCCCAGCCGTTCGCTCAGCTCCTCCACGCCGTAAAGGCCCGCGTAGTTTGCGCGGATGTCCTCAATGGCGGCCTGCACCAGCGGCGGCAGGGCGGACGCGGCACTGTCGGCATCGGCCAGCTCACACAGCAGTGCGTAGGCCAACTGGCTGCGGGCACGGCTGTGGGCGGCCTTTTCCTCAGCAAGGCGGTCCATCAGTTCGGCAGCGGCCGGGCAGGAGCCGCCCTTGGCAAGGAAGGGCAGTTCGTGCAGTCCGGCCAGAAACTGGGAAGCCGCCTGCCCGGTAAGCTGGACGCAGAGCAGATGGCAGATGCTTTCCGGCACAAGGGCCAGCGGGGCACGGCTCAGGATCAGGTGCCCGGCAGGCACGGACTGCGGCGGCAAAATGAGCGCTGCACCCAGCGGCAGCGGCCCGGCAGCAGGTACGGATGCAGAGCACTGGCCGCTGGACACAAGGCACACCCACAGTCCTTCGCCGGAGAGGGTGAGGGGGGCAGACAGCTGCAGATCCTGCACGGAAGCGGGAAAAGCGATGGTGTTCCAGTCAAAAAGCAATATCTGACACCTCTAATCAATAAAATGCTATTTTATATCACAAAATTATCTGCTATTATAGTACCAACGAATGAACACGCCGTCAAGAGCGTGGGAACCTTAAAAATTATGGAGGCAAACGACTATGGCTTCGATCAGCTGCCAGCACATCTATAAGATCTATCCGGGTGCTACCGCTCCCTCTGTTACCGACTTTAACCTGGAGATCCAGGATAAGGAATTCATCATCTTCGTCGGCCCCTCTGGCTGCGGCAAGTCCACCACCCTGCGCATGATCGCCGGTCTGGAGGAGATCTCCAAGGGCGAAATGTACATCGGCGGCCGTCTGATCAACGACGTTCCCCCGAAGGATCGTGATATCGCAATGGTGTTCCAGAGCTACGCTCTGTACCCCCACATGACCGTTTACAAGAACATCGCTTTCGGTCTGGAACTGCGCAAGACCCCGAAGGACGAGATCGACAAGCGCGTGCACGAGGCTGCTAAGATCCTGGAGATCGAGCACCTGCTGGACCGCAAGCCCAAGGCTCTGTCCGGTGGTCAGCGTCAGCGTGTTGCTCTGGGCCGTGCAATGGTTCGTAACCCGGCAGTCTTCCTGCTGGACGAGCCTCTGTCCAACCTGGATGCTAAGCTGCGTACCTCCATGCGTACCGAGATCATCAAGCTGCACAAGAAGCTGGCTACCACCTTCATCTACGTTACCCACGACCAGACCGAGGCTATGACCATGGGCGACCGTATCGTTGTTATGAAGGACGGCATCATCCAGCAGGTCGATACCCCGCAGAACCTGTACGATATGCCTTGCAACATGTTCGTTGCTGGCTTCATCGGCAGCCCCCAGATGAACTTCCTGGACGGCACCCTGATCAAGAAGGGTGAGCTGTACGGTGTTGATCTGGGCGGCGACGTGATCCCCCTGCCCAAGGAGAAGACCGCAGACGGCAAGCTGGATGCTTACGTCGGCAAGAAGATCAAGATGGGCGTCCGTCCCGAGGACATCGACGACGAGCCCGAGTTTATGGCAAAGCACGCTGACTGCCAGCTGGATACTCAGGTGGACGTCTCCGAAATGATGGGCGCTGAGATCTACCTGTATCTGGAGTACAAGGGCAACAAGATGACCGCTCGTGTGGCTCCCACCTCCAAGGCACGCAACGGAGACACCGTCCGCGTTGCATTCGATCCCCACAAGGTCCACCTGTTCGACATCGAGACCGAGCTGACCATCCTGAACTAATATTTAGCGACGATCATTTTTGATCCTCCTATCATAAGAAAAACCGCCGAAGGAAAGCCTTCGGCGGTTTTTCGTTTGTGTGTTCAGCTTTGCGCTTCAATGGACCCGTGCTCTTTTCATTTGCTGGCAGTGCTGGGCGCGGGCTGGCGCACCAGCTCGATAAAGGCTTTCATCTGAGGGGTCAGCCATTTGTCACGGTGATAAAACAGCTGACGATGCATCTCCACGGTGCAGTCCGGCACATTCAGCCGGGCAAGACGACCTGCGGCCAGCGCCGGACGCACGATGTACTCCGGCAGGAAGGAAAGACCCATGCCCTGCTCCACCATCTGGCACAGCAGCGCAGCGCTGCCCAGCTCCAGATAAGGGTGGATGGCAAGGCCGCGGGCGGCAAGGCACTGATCCAAAGCGTCGCGGTAGCTCATGCCGCGCTCAGTGAGCAGAAATTCCTGCCGGGGCAGCTCTTCCAGCGTAACAACTTCCTGCCCGGCAAGCGGGTGAGCCGACGGTGCAATAAAACACACCGGCTCCGGCACATCCGCCGCAAGCACCAGATTGGGCTGCAGCAGGGGCTGGTCCAGCGTATAGGCCAGATCGATCTGATTTGTGCCCAGCATCTGCAGCATCCCGTCGGCAGTGGCGGTGCACAGCACCAGCTCCACCTGCGGGCACAGGGCGTGGTAGCGTTTGAGCAGACCGGGCAGGAAGGTGGAGCACACCGAATCCGCCAGCGCGATGCGCAGACTGCCGCTGATCTGCCGGGCGGGCTGCAGGGCAGCCTGCGCCTGCTGGGCCGTGGCCAGCAGGGTGCGTGCATAGCCCAAAAAGGTCTGGCCCGCATCGGTGAGCCGCACGGTCTTGCCCACGCGGTCGAACAGCGGTGCGCCCAGCTCTGCTTCCAGCTGTGCAATCTGGGAGGACACCGCCGACTGGGAATAGCCCAGCTGCCGCGCAGTGCGGGAAAAGCTGTGCAGCTCGGCGATGTGCAAAAAGGTATTGATGTTCCGCAGTTCCATAAACGCTTCCTCTCAGCGGCGGGCGATGCCGGTCACGGTGAGCATCTCGCCATCCACGGTAAAATGCACCTCTACCGGGCCGAACTCCATGCCGTACACCCGCTGCGGGTCGTGCTGGTAGGAGGGGCGCGGGTCACCTGCCAGTACGCCGGTCAGGGCGGCGCGGTCGGCCTGCGGCACCTGTGCCAGCAGTTCGGGCGGGAACTGTACCTGCAGACGGTGGAACTGGGTCTGGCCGGTAAAGCCCTCGGCGGCATCCGGGTGGCAGTCGGCATAGGGGATGTAAGGCTTGATGTCGTAGATGGGGGTGCCATCCATCAGGTCGGCACCACGCACGATGAGCACCGGGCCAACGTCCGGCCGGTGCTCGATGCCTTCCAGACGCACGCTGGAAAGGCCCAAAGGATTGGGGCGGAACGGCGACCGGGTGGCGAACACGCCCATGCGGGTGTTGCCGCCCAGACGCGGCGGGCGTACAGTGGGGGACCAGCTGTCCCGCACCGCGCCGGAGAACTGCCACACCAGCCAGATGTGACTGAAATCTTCCAGACCGCGCACGGCATCGGCATTGCGGTATTCGGGCGTAAAGATCACCTCGCCGCGCAGCTCGTCCACAAGGCCGCTCTGGCGCGGGATGCCGAACTTGGTGGGAAAGGCAGTATGGATATGGGCAATGACCTTCAGGGTCATCTCTTCAGGTGCAGTGGGCATGGCGAACTCCTTTTAATAGATCTTTTTCAGGGGGCATTCCGGCGGGATGCTGTACCGTGCCCGGAATGCGTCCAGTTCCTGAGGCGTGCGAATGAGCTGAACGTCCTCAAAATGGCCATCCGGGGAGATGAAACCGGCCACCTGCTCCCCGGTGCAGATGCTGCACCGCAGTGCAGGCTGCTGGGTGGCGGGGTCGTAAGAACGGGCAGGCTTTTTGCGGGAGAAAAACATGAGAAGCCTCCTTCTTTTATGAAACGTGCCTGAAAGACTGCAGGCGGCTCACAGCCCCCGGCACAGGCCGACAGCGCGGCCCTCAATGTGCAGCTCTTCCAACTGCAGGCCGGTAAAGATCATGGGTGGGCAGACGGCGGCATTGTCCGCAAGCAGCATCACAGCATCACCCTGCCGGTGGAAGTGCTTGAGGGTGGCCTCGCCGCCAATGCGCACTGCGGCGATCTCGCCCTGCTCCACCTCCGGCTGGCAGCGAATGCATACGATGTCGCCGTCGCAGATGGTGGGAGACATGCTGTCACCGTGGCAGGTCAGGGCAAAGTCGGCGCGCCACGCGGCGGGAACGCCGATATAGCGTTCAATGTTCTGCTCTGCCGTGATAGGAGTGCCGCAGGCAATGGAACCGATCAGCGGGACCTGCGTCATGGCAGGCAGCGGCTCAAAGCCCGGCGGCGGACAGGGTGTGTCCAGCCCAAGCAGATAGGCAGGGGTGGTCTCCAACGCGGCTGCCAGCTCTTCCACCTTGGACTGCGGCAGGTCGTTGATGCCTTTTTCCAGCTTGGTAATGGAGGATTTGGACCGATAGCCCATGCGCTGGGCAAGCTCTTCCTGCGAAAGGCCCAGTTCTTTGCGGCGCAGATGCAGACGGGTAGAAAGCTCAGACATGCGAAACCTCTCTAAAAAAACGTATGGTTGTTCCGTAAAAAGAATGCTGTTACCAGAAGTATACCAAAAAATTGCATTAAAATCAACTTTTTTCTGCGAATTTGCAAAAATGGGTTGACACTGAATCAATGCAGGAATATACTACAACTAAAGATTGTGGAACGGCATTGCCGATACGAAAAAAGGAGAGCGGAATATGGCAAATACTGAAATGATCCGGGATTATATTCGCGCCAGTGGGTACAAGATGCAGTATGTGGCACGAGCCTTGAAGATCAGCCCCAATGCACTGAACCTGAAACTGCAGGGGCGCACACAGTTCAAGCTGAGCGAAGCAGAACGGCTGAGCGCGGTGCTTGGTCTGAGCATGTACGAGCGGGATCTCTGCTTTTTTGAAGAGCAGAACCGCCGCGAAGTGCTGGCACGCCGCGCGGATGAAAAGAGGAGGGCAGAACATGACAAGCGAGCAGAGAAATCAGACGCGGCTGGCACTGTACCGGTATGGGATGCGGCAGCGTGCACGAAGCCCGGTGGAGCGCAGCTGGTGCGCCGCCATTGAGGAGGGCCTTGCCTATTACCGGAAAAACGACCCGCTGCGTGCGGATCTGTTCGAGCTGCGCTATGTACAGCACCGCACGGAGGACGATGTGATCGATCAGCTGCACATCGGCCGTACTACTTACCAGAAAGCCCATCAGGACCTGCTGAGCACCATTGCCGTGTACGCGGCAGAGCGCGGGGTGTTTTACCGCGAGACGGAAAGCTGAAAGCAGAATGCCCCCGGACGCTGCCAGCAGGCAATGTCCGGGGGCATTTTTGAACTCAGGCTTTTTTGTTCGGGTCCTGTTTTTCGCAGTGGCTGTGGCAGGATGCACAGTTTCCGCCGCAGCCCTCGCCCTTCCAGCCGCCCTGCTTGGAGATCCACACAACGGCCAGTGCAAACAGAACGATCAGAACGATCAGCGTAATGATTCCACGAAGTGTCAGCATTTTTTGTACCTCTTTTCCCGGTGGGAAAGTTTCTGTGTTCAGTATACACGATTTGGCATCAAAGGGCAACCGGAAAGCGGATACAAAAAGTGTGATTTTTTTAAAATTAGGGCTTGCATTTTGGCAAAGGCCGTGCTATAATAATCACGTTCCAGTTCGGAACGCACAAAACAAAATATGGAGGATTAGCTCAGCTGGTTAGAGCACCTGCATCACACGCAGGGGGTCTGGGGTTCGAGTCCCTAATTCTCCACCATACAGTTCGTACTCGAACCCGATTCTTTGTGAAAAAGGGTTCGGGTGCGTTTTTTGTTTATCAGAAGTTTGCGTTTGCGACAGCAACAAACACCCCAGTGGGGTGTTTGAGCAACAGAATAGGCTACCAGGAAATCCCAAGTCGTATGACGTGGAATTTTTTGTTTCGATCAAGGACTCGAATGGCATCTACGTAAAAAATCCATAGCAAATGAGCCGGAAGCCTTCTGTAGATCAGAGGCTTCCGGCTCACTGCATATTCATGATAAAAGCAAAATTCCTGCCACCAGTACCATGTTGCAGGCAAAAAAACAGTGCGGGCAGTGCATCCACAAGGGCCGGCGAAAGAGTGAAATCGTCCGGGACAGGATCGTTTTGATTCATGTGATCGACCTTTGCATTTCTCCACGCAGCGCCGGAGAGACCTTTCTTGCTGAATTTCTGAAAAAAGTGCAGCGCTTTTGCGCAAGATCGTCAATGCGTTCTGTAGCATGTCACGGGTCAATATCCAGCTCACGCAGAAGCAGCCGGAGGGCGGGCGAGATGTTCTCGCGGTTCCACACGGCCCAAGCGGGAACGGTATCGTTTTCCAGCGGGATAAAAGTGAGGTTTTTGTTGGCGGGCAGCTGAGCCAGCACCGGCTCGGCAAGGATGGTATAGCCGCCGTAGAAAGCCAGCTGCAGCATCAACTCCTCCATGGAATACGCAAATTTGATGTTCTGCGGGTCGCTGCCGTGGCGGGTGAGGACTTGCGCAAACTGGTTCCACAACTCCCGGTCCATGGCGGGTACATAATATTGTTCGCTGGCAAGCTGGCTGCGGTGCAGGGACGCATAGCTGGACAGGTGGCTCTGGCGATTGAGCACTACGTACTGGCGCAGCTGGCCTACTTGAGCACGCAGCAGGGAGGGGGTATCCTCCAGCGGGACCAGCTCCAGCTGCAGGGCAAAGTCCAGCTTTTTCTGCTGCAGGCGTTTTTTCAGGGTGGGAAAATCCACCAGATGAAAGTGCAGCGGAATGGCAGGGTGCTGCTCCTTGAACAGCAACAGCTTTTCCAGAATGGGCAGATTTTCCATGCCGCTCATCATGCCGATCTCAAGCGGGGTGCTGCACTCGGCAGCAGCGGCGCGGGTGCGGCGGGCGGCATCTTCCGCAAGGTCGGTGATGCGCACCGCATACTCGTAGAATACCTGCCCGGCACTGGTAAGCGCCACCGAGTGCCGTGTGCGCTGGAACAGCTCGGTTTCAAGTTCTTCTTCTAGCAGCTTGATCTGCTGGCTGACCGCTGTTTGGGAAACATAGTGCTGCTGTGCCGCTTTGGAAAAGCTCAAATTCTGTGCCACCGCAATAAAATAGCGCATCTGCTGCAGGGTCATGACCGGCTCCTTTTTCTCTTAAAAAATGCTTATAACTTTTACTTCTAATTGTAAGAAGAAAGCAATATTTTTCAAGTGTGAGATATTGTGATAGAATTAACAACCGAAAGGAGCACACAGCTCTGCACATTGAGAAGAAAGAGAAAAACGAAAGGAACCACCAAGATGAAAAAGATCTCGCGCAAAAGCTTTCTGAAGCTGGCTTCTGCTGCTGCCATGAGCGGCATCACCGCCAGCGCACTGGCTGCCTGCAATGCTGCTTCCGGCAGCACGGCTGCATCTTCTGCCGCTGCAAAGTACACCCCGGGCACCTACACTGCCACGGCCAAGGGCATGAGCGATATCACCATGACCGCCACCTTCAGCGAGACAGCCATTACTGACATCCAGCTGGATCTGTCCGGTGAGACCGACTCCATTGGTCAGGCCGCAAAGGATGACCTGATCAAGCAGCTGCTGGAAGCTCAGAACAGCACCATCGACGGCGTGTCCGGTGCAACCATTACCAGCGATGCTGTGAAGCAGTGCATGAACGACTGCATCACACAGGCCATGGGCGGCACTGCAGTGTCTGCCCCGGAAGCTTCTGAGCAGGCTTCCAGCTGGCGCACCGCCCCGGAAGCCATCCCGGACAGTGAGATCACCAAGACCTATGATGTTGACGTTGCCATCATCGGTATGGGCTATGCCGGCCTGAGCTGCTACCGTGAGCTGGCCGAAGAGGGCAAGAACGTTCTGGTGCTGGAAGCCATGCCCCGCGAGAGCTGGTGGACGGTCGGCCACGATATCGGCCACATCAACTCGGACTACCTGCTGAGCCACGGTGTGCCCAAGGTGGACGAAGTGGAGTTTGTGAACAACTGGATGATGCAGACCCACGGCAAGGCAAACACCGCACTGGTGATGAAGTTTGCCAAGAACAGCGGCAGCACTGTGGACTGGTGGCTGGACAAGATCAACCCGGACACGCTGGCTAAGACCCGCATCCAGTTCTGGCCGGACAACGAGTACACCGTGCACCAGCTGAACAACGGCATGCACTACTACACCGGCACGCTGGAATGGTGGGAGAACTACTGGGAGAACCCCGCCAGCGGCGAGAAGAACAACAACACCGCCGGTCAGCTGGAGCTGAAGGACCTGAGCTGGGACAACTACAATTATGTGGAGGAGAATTTCTCTGACAATGCCACCGCTCTGTTTGGCACCAAGGGTGTGCAGCTGGTAATTGACGGTGCAAAGGTCACCGGCGTGATCGCACAGGACGGCGACGGCAATTACCTCAAGATCAACGCTAAGAATGGCGTTGTGCTGGCAGGCGGCGGCTTTGGCGGCAACAAGGAAATGATGGACGATCTGCTGCCGGACATCAAGCGTCTGTTCACCAAGGATGAGGACTTCTTTGCTCCCTTTGGCCGTGACGGCTCCACTATCCAGATGGGTGTGTGGGCAGGCGGCCGTCTGGAGGGCGACATCTCCACCATGAACTTCGACTCCATGACCGTGCCCGACTATCTGCCCGGCCCCCTGTGGGTGGACGAGAATGGCCAGCGCTTCCAGAACGAAGCCTTTGCCGGCCCGGAGATCAACGGCTTCTTCATGGCACGTGCAAAGCGCGGCAATATCACCTCCATCTACGACAGCACCTATGAGACCCAGATCCTGCGCGGCTTCCCCGGCCATCAGGCATTCGAGTACGACATGCCCGCTGTGGTGGAAGCCATGAAGGGCAACTTTGAGGCCGCAAAGGCTGCTGGTGCCGAGGGCGCCAACGGCTGGTACTGCGCCGACACCATCGAGCAGCTGGCCGAGTACATCGGTGTGGAGCCTGCAGCCCTTTCCGCTACTGTGGAGCAGTACAATAAGGTTTGCGCCGAGGGCTACGACAGCGACTTTGCCAAGGACCCGCACTTCCTGAATGCAGTTGCAAAGGCTCCCTTCTACGCCCATGTCACCACCCCGAGTCTGGGCTTTGCACTGGTGACCACCGGCGGCTTTGTGACCACCAATGACCAGCAGGTGCTGAACGAGGATTATCAGCCCATCGAGGGCCTGTACGCCTCCGGCAACACCTGCGGTATGCGCTTTGGTCCCGAGTATATCACCCCAATCCCCGGTGTGAGCATTGGTATGTGCCTGACGCTGGGCCGCGAACTGGGCAAATACCTGGCTGCAAAGTAAGCAGCTGCCTTCGTCAAAGCCTGATCGGCTGCAGTAAAGCCCCATAAGCAATAAAAGATCCCGTCCACTTCTGGGTGAACGGGATCTTTTTTGCGTATCAGACAGGGAAAAGCGGCTCAGAGGTCGTTCTGCTCCTGCCCCAGATTGTCGGATTCCAGGACGACACAAACTATGTTGCCATTGGCGGCGTAACGCCGGAGAACATCCCGGAGTTCCGCAAGGCGGGCTGCCTTGGCGTGGGCCTTGCCAGCAGCCTGATGCCGAAGGACAAGGCCGCCGCCCGCGACTGGGATGCCTGCGCGGAATACGTGCACATGCTGCTTACAAAAGCCAAAGGCGAATAAACCGCAGAAACAGCAAGACCGCTCACCCGAAAAGATGAGCGGTCTTTTGTTGTGTGATGGGATGGCATTGCCGCCGCCGACTCTTTAGACCATGGCTTCGCGTTATCCTGCCGGAGCAGTCGGTGCCGATGCCGTTCTGCTTTGTCTGCTGCGTGAACCACTTTCACTCCTGAAATGAACTGCATGAAAAATCAGAAGGCCCCATTCTATTGACTTTGCCTTTGCAGGGGAGTATACTCCATGTCACCAAGAATATTACGGCTATGACGAGAAAGAGTACCCGGAAGGAATGCTGCAGAGAGCTGCCGGTTGGTGCAAGGCAGTGCAGGGCATCCGTGGGAAGATCCTCTCCGAGCTTTCCGGCTGAATGGACGGTGTGCGCCCCAGTAAGCAGGAACGGCAGGCCCCCGTTATCACGGGCCGCGCGTTGTTGGACGTGCACTGAGTGGTCAGCGTTGTGCTGGCAATAAGAGTGGTACCGCAGAGGATATTACACGCCTTTGTCTCTTACAGACCGTAGGGGACAAGGGCGTTTTGTTTTGCGGATGCTTTTGTCCCAAAGCATGTCAGAAGGAAAAGGAGAAGCAATTATGAAAACACTGGAAAAAGTAAGCGACTTTGTGGGCAAGTACATGGCCGCCATCGTTATTGTGGTGGCTGCGGGTGCCCTGTTCTTCCCCGGCCCGTTCAGCGTGGTAAAGACGGCGTGGGTCAATAACCTGCTGGGCATCGTGATGTTCGGCATGGGCCTTACCCTGAAGCCGGAGGACTTCAAGGTGGTGTTCAGCCGCCCGAAGGATGTGATCGTGGGCTGCGTTGCACAGTTCACCCTCATGCCGTTTCTGGCATGGGCGCTCACGCAGGTGTTCCACCTGCCCACCGAGCTGGCCATTGGCGTGATCCTGGTTGGCACCTGCCCCGGCGGCACCTCTTCCAACGTGATGACCTACCTTTCCAAGGGCGACGTTGCACTGTCCGTTGGCATGACCGCTGTTTCCACCGTGCTGGCTCCGCTCCTCACCCCGCTGCTCACCCTGCTGTACGCTGGCCAGCGTGTTGACGTGAACCCCATGAGCATGTTCATGTCCATCGTCAAGGTGGTGCTGGTGCCCATCGCACTGGGCTTTGTGGTCAATCACTTCTTCCATAAATTCACCGAGGAAGCCGTCCGCGTGCTGCCTCTGGTCTCCACTACCGCCATCGTGCTGATCATCTGCGCCGTGGTCTCCGCCAACAGCGCCAAGATCATGACCAGCGGTCTGCTGATCCTTGTGGTGGTCATCCTGCACAATGTGCTGGGCTACCTCACCGGCTTTGGCGTGGGCAAGCTGCTCAAGCTGGACTCCACCAAGTGCCGCGCGATCTCCATCGAGGTGGGTATGCAGAACTCCGGCCTTGCAACCAGTCTGGCCGCCGCACACTTTGCACAGTATCCGCTGGCTACCATTCCCGGCGCTGTGTTCTCCGTGTGGCATAACATTTCCGGTGCGATCCTCGCCAACTTCTTTGCCCGCACAGCAGAGAAGAAGGATTGATCTTTCATAACATAGTAAAGCCCCCCGGCAGACGAAGACCTGCCGGGGGGCTTTGCTGTGCCTGCGGGCCGGGCAACTGCAACAAAACCGGCACAAATCGTGCTTTTCACGCTGCTTTTAGGGCGATTCACGCAGGTTTGCTTCCAAAATGCGGTAAAGTGTGAAATAATCAAGATACTGTAATATATACCCCCCCCCGTAAAAATGCGAGGGGAAAAAGGAGGTTGTACCATGAAACAAGGCAAACTTATCCGGCGTGCAGTATCGGCGGCGCTGGCCGGATGCATGATGTTCACCTTTTCCGCTCCGGCGCTGGCTGAGAGCACCGATGCGCTGATGCAGTTGAGCACCGTTGCCAAAAGCGCGGTGAGCGTGCTGGACGCGGAAAATGGTGACACAGTTAACTACGGTATTACTGTTACACACGGCAAAAAGGCAATACCTGTTACCAGCGCAAACTGCGACAATATTCTTGGTGACAGTAGTGACAGTACCCTCAGCTATGATCCGGCTGCCAAAAAGCTGACCTCAAATGGAACCATCTACGGACTCCTGTCTATCAATGCACCGGGCGTGGATGTAGAGCTGAATGGCAAGTATTTTGCATTGCAGGATAGCGGACTTAACGGTATCCTGACAATTGAAAATGCGAATGATGTGACGGTTTCCAGTCAGAAATTTGCAGCGGTTCAGAGCGATGTAAATGTTACCTGCACCGGGAAGCTGACCGTTATAACGAATGACAGTTCTTGGGCGGCTATTGGCAGAAACCTTACCGTACACAGCGCGGCAAGTGTGCAGATCGAAAGCGAGGGCGATTCTGCGGTCGGTGGCGATGTGAAAATTGAATGCGCCTGCCCGGCGACCTTTTTTAAAAAGAACCAAAACGGCAGAATTGCACAGAGCATTACCTACGCTGGTGATTATGGTTACTACACCGATGATACAGCAGATACTGCAATTGACCCGAATGTTATGCCCATCCCAGTAGAAACGGCAAAGTATGTGCGCATTGCGCCGAAAATGCGCTACGACATCAATACTGCAAAAGATGCAACCATCAAGCTGCAGGGGCAGAATACAGAACTGAAGACTGCCTTTGCGGGCGAAAAGGTCACCGTGACCGCAGCAGGCAGAGAAAACGCAGAGTTTACCGGCTGGACTGCTGAGGGCATCACGCTTACAGATGACCAGAAGGCGAACCCCACAGTCACCTTTACCATGCCGGGCAATAACGTGACTCTGACCCCGAATTACAATGTTGTACAGGATTATGGCATTGCGGTGGGCAGCGAGAACACTACACCAACCCGCGTTACCAGCAAAAACTATCAAGACATTTTAGGAAATGGTGTGCTGAGTTACGACCCGACCACCCAAACGTTGAAGTCGGATGGCAGAATAAAGCGCTCGTCTCTGAAAATCAACGCACCCGGCAAGGATATAAATCTAGATGGTAAAGATCAGATTGCTGTGGCTGCAAAGTTGATTGTGGAGAATGCACATAATGTGAAGGTCAACAGCGATAAAATGGCTGCGATTTTCGCCAGAGATGATACTAGCACAATCGACTGCACCGGCGAGGTGGATATCAGCGGCGGATTCATGGCCGTGAACGGAAGCCTGAATATTATAAATTCCAGCAAAGTAAACATTTATACAAACTGTGCAGCTGCGGTGAATTACGATGCGACTATCACCAGCGACGGTGACGTGACCATTGAGAGTACCGACGGTAGAGCGGCGAAAAACCTGACGATCAACAAGGCCGAGGATGTCACCATTTCCATCAGTGATGCCGAAAGAGCAGTCTCCGAAAACACCAAGATCACGGCTTCCGGCACTGTGATCCTGAAGAATACCGCAGAGGGTGGCCCTGTGGGCACTGTTGACTTTACACAGGCAGACGGCAAAAAATACGTCTACTATACCAGCGAAGCCGAGGATGCAAAGCTGATCGACCCGCGCATCCATCCGCTTGCAGGAGCGGCAGAAAGCAGCTACCTGCGCATTGAGCCGAGGGAGACTTACTACAGCATTACCGTTGCGAACGGCACCGCGCAGGTGGGCGACGACACCACCGGCCGGATTACTACCGCCTTTGAGGGCGAAACGGTCACCGTCAAGGCCAAAGCACCCACCGATGAGGATGCCGCCAAGGGCGTGAAGTTCCATCACTGGAAGGTGGAAGAGGGAAGCACCAGCTTTGACCCGACCGAGGGCAGTCTGGGTTCTGCGACTGAAGCAGGCACCGCAGAAATCAGCTTTGATATGCCCAAGGGCAATGTGAAGCTGACCGCCGTTTACAGCATTCCCGCTTCCGTGCTGAGGAGTACCGTTACTGTTGAGGGCGGCACGGCAAAGTCCACTCTGGACGAGGGCAGCGATATCCCCGCAGAGATCGGCACCACGGTGGAGATCACAGCTACCCCGTATGATGCCGAGAAATACCCCGGCATGGAGTTCGTGGAATGGGAGATCAAGTACCCCGATAGCTTCTACGAGAAATTCCCCGGTGGCATTCCGGAAAATCTGCAGCTCAAGCTGGACAATGCCAAGAGCGCGGCCACGACGTTTGAGATGCCCGTTTACCCGGTCAAACTGATCGCCCACTGGTCGGCCAGCGCGGTGGCCGACCCGGACGAACCTATTGATGAAGAATTCGGCGTAGAACCTGCACCCATGGATACCACGGGCGGTGCAATTGCCGCCGTGGCCGTTGGTGGTGCAGCCATCTGGGGCGGCTATGAGATCGCCACCCGCGTGATCCTGCACGACCTCCTGCCCGAGGGCGCGGCCATCCCCGCAAACCGCGGCCAGCTGGCACTGCTCATCTGGACTGAGAAGGGCAAGCCCGAACCCGCCGCACAGCCCGCCTTTGCAGACATCACCGATGCCGAGCAGGCCAAGGCCGCTCAGTGGTGCGTGGAGCAGGGTCTGCTGGATGCACGGGAAGGCAAGTTTGAATCGGACGGCTGGATGCCCAAGTTCAAGACCATTGAGATCTGGAACAAGGCGTTCCCCAAAAAGTAACCTCTGAGCGCTTCCTCCGTAAAGCCTCAGAATGACAGATCCCCCCGATACCGGATACCCGGTATCGGGGGGATTTTTTGCGCAGGCACGCGTGGCATTGGCGGTGGCAATCATCTCCGACATTTCAATGATCCAGTGACCTTGCAGTTTGCGCGAAACAAAAATACTCCGGCAACTTTCCAACCAAGAGAAAGTTACCGGAGTATTCCGCTTTACTTATTTGTTTTTACCAGCAATGCCTGATACGGCTCCAGTTCCACATCCGCCAGCCAGACGGAAGTGCCCTCCGGGGTGTGATACTCGCCGCCCAGAGCGTCCAGACTGGCCCCTGCCGGGTACTCGGTAAAGTTGAACAGCCCCACCAGCGTTTCCTCACCGCGCTTGCGTACCAGCGCCAGCACGCCGGGGTTATGGCTGTCCCATGTGCTCACCCACGCATCCGGGGCAAAGCAGGGGTCTGCACGCATTTGGCGCAGCTGCTCCATGCCCTGCCACAGCTGGTTTTGCAGCGTGCCCTTCCGGGTGCGCTGCTTTGCGTCCTCCCAGTTGAATTTGCTGCGGTGCAGATTGCGGCTGTCCTCCACACGGTCAGGGTCGTTTTTGTAGTCCCAGCCATTGAGCTGGGCGATCTCGTCCCCGCAGTTCAGCATGGGGAAGCCCTGCAAAAACGCCATAGCAGTGTGCAGCAGCAGGTCACGCTTCACCGCGTAGTCCAGTGCGATGTTATCGCCCTTTTCCAGTGCCTGTTCGATACCGCACAGGCTTGCGGTGGTGCCGCAGCTTCGGGCATCGCCGGTGGCAGGGTCGTAGTTGTACAGCTCACCCTTTGCCCAGCTTCCGGGGAAATTGCCCTCATAGAAGTGGTACAGATATTCTTTGTGTTTCTGCGGGTCAATGCCAAGCCGTTTCTCCACCGCCTCATCCAGACCCCAGCCGATATCATCGTGGCAGCGCAGATAGTTCACGAACCAGCAGTTGTCCGGCAGGGCGTGGAGGGCATCCAGCTGCGCCTTCAGCAGCCGGGTATCCCGGCTGGCAAGGGCACCCCACAGGTTGACCATGGTGGACACGTTGTAGAGCATGTGGCATTCCGGCTTTTCCGGGGTGCCGAAATAGGCGGCCAGCTCCTTGGGAGCCATGACCACCTCGCCCTTGAGGATGACCGCCGGGCAGACGCATTCCAGCACCATGCGCAGCATCCGCACAATGGTGTGCACCTGCGGCAGATTGCGGCAGGTGGTGCCCAGCTGCTTCCAGATGTAGGGTACCGCATCAATGCGGAACACTTCCACACCGAGATTTGCAAGGTGCAGGATGCTCTTGGTCATGTCCACGAACACCGCCGGGTTTGCGTAGTTCAGGTCCCACTGGTAGTCGTGGAAGGTGGTCAGCACCCACTTGTGCATTTCCTCACACCATGTAAAGTTGCCGGGCGCGGTGTTGGGGAACACCTGCGGCACGGTCTGCTCGTACTGGTCGGGGATGGTGCGGTCCTCGTAGAGGTGGTAATAGGCCTGAAACCACGGGTCGCCCGCCTTTGCCGCCATGGCCCAGCGGTGGGTGCTGGCGGTGTGGTTCATGACAAAATCCAGACACAGGCTGATGCCGGCTTTCCGCAGCTCCCGGGTCAGGTTTTCCAGATCTTTGTTGGTGCCAAGGGCCGGGTCTACGGTGTCGAAATCCTCCACCGCATAGCCGCCGTCGTTGTGGGGATGGGGCATCTGCAGCAGGGGCATCAGGTGCAGATAGGTCAGCTTCTGCTCCTTGAGGTAGGGCAACTTCTTTGCCAGTTCTTTCAGGTTTCCGGCAAAGAGGTCGGTGTACATGGTCATGCCGAACATATTGCCACGCTTGTACCACTCCGGGTCGGCAGTGCGTGCCTTGTCCAGTGCTTTCAGCTCGGCGCTGCGGGCGTTGTAGGCTTCTGCCATCTCCCGCTCCAGAACTTCCAGCCCTTCCCGGTTGTGGTACAGTTCCATGAACAGCCATTCCAGCTCGTCCTTGTGCTTGGCAAATCGGGACTCAAATTCCTGTTTTGCTGCCATGGTTCAGCCCTCCACTTCTGCAAGGGTGGGCATGGCGGGGATAGCACCATGTCGGCTGGTGGTGATGCTGGCCGCTTTGTTGGCAAAAGCCAGAATGCCTTCCAGCTTGTCCACCGTCAGGGTGTCCAGCTTCTCCTTGCAGAGCTTGGACAGCGCCGCCCCAAAGAAGGTATCGCCTGCGCCGTTGGTATCACCCACCTTGCAGGGGACGCCTGCCACATGGCCGGTCTTGTCCCCAAAGCGGTAGAATACGCCGTTTGCACCCAAGGTGACGAAAATCAGCCGGATGCCGTTCTGTGCCAGTTGTGCCGTGCCGCTTTCGCAGTCAGTGGTTCCGGTGAGCAGGGGCAACTCCTCATCGGACACCTTCAGGATATCCACCAGCGGCAGGGGAGCTTTCATCTGGGCAATGGCGTCCTCTTTGTTCTTCCAGAGGTTTGCACGGTAATTTGGGTCATAAGTAATGACAGCACCCAGCTTTTTGGCGCGGGCGGCAGCATCCAGCGTGGCAGTGCGGGAGGGGTCAGCGGTGAGGCTGACAGAACCAAAGTGGACGATTTTGGCAGCTTTCAGAGCCTCGTCCGAAATGTCCTCTTTGCACAGCATCACGTCAGCGTTAGCGCTGCGGTAGAAGCTGAAATCCCGCTCACCGGCGGCATCCACCGAGACCACCGCCATGGTGGTGGGGTGGTCTGCATCCACCGCCATGCCGGAAACATCCACCTTGTTTTCTGCCAGAACCTCTTTCAGGTAGCGGCCAAAGGCATCCGCACCCACCTTGCCGATAAAGGCGGTCTGTGCGCCCAGTCTGGAAGCAGCCACAGCCAGATTGGCCGGTGCACCGCCGGGGTTTGCGGCAAACTGGGGGATGCCGCGCGCATCCTTGCCGGTCTGGGTCAGGTCGATCAAAACTTCACCAATCGTTAAAATGTCCATGCGTTTTCTCCTTATTTTTATCCTATAAGCTAAAACCCAACGGTCACCGCTGGAACAGATAATGAATGTAAGCGGCTGCACGCTCCGGGTGCGGTGCATTCTGCACTACCCCAAGATAGACCTTGCCAGAAAAACCTGCCTGCCTGACAAACGGCGTGTCCGAAATATCCAGCACGGTCCCACCGGCGTTCAGACCCGACAGTGCATGGAAAGACGCATCCAGTGTCCGCAGATCGAGAAAATAATCATCTGCCAACAGTCGATCCCGTGCATATTCGTCCATCAGAACAACATCTAACCGCTGGGCACTGACTGCACCCAGCAGCTTCATCTCCGAAGCATATACATACTGCTCCTCTGCGCGTTCGCTTTCGCTGAGCAGCAAGCCGGACAGCAGATCGACCTGTTGCTTTTTGGTCAGACCCTGCGCCTCGGCAAAGCCGGTGGTAAGCTGTTCCGTCAGATCAGACCCGGCAGTGATATTTACCAGACCAAGGTAAAGCACATCCTCTTTTTTCGTCACATGACGGTAGGCTGCATACCCGAGGATATAGACGACGATGAGCACGATCGCAATGGGCAGCTTGTAATATGCCCAGATGTGCTCCCACTTTTTGCGCCCATGGAGGGAGCGGAGCGTATCCCGGTCAGTTTTTGTCATGGTCGGATTCCTCATGTACTGCATCAGGGTCTCCACCGATCTGATAGAGGATCCGAAGCATCAGAAAGGAGCAGAGCATTGCGCAGAAGCCCATGCCCAGCAGGAATGCAGGCGTGAACACAAACACTATGACGTACCCCATGATGCCATAGATCGCCGCCATCAGCAGGGTGCAAAACAGATACCGGACACCCACGAGAAACGCTGTTTTCAGGATGCCGAAGGTGGTGTTTTCAAACCGTGCCAGCAGAGGAAAGGCATACAGCAGAACGATGCCGTACAGAACTGCCGCACCAATAAGCACTGCAGTGAGCAGCGTCCAGAAAATGTTTTCGCTCCACATTCGGCGCAGCACAAAGCCATCCACAGCCAGCAAACTGCCGACTGCCAGCAGGATCAGCCAGAGTTTTGTGGCAGGCTTAAAATTTTCCCGGAACGCCTTAAAAAACATCCGGGTCAGACCATCGTCCCGATCTTCCGCCATTTTGAGCGTGACGTAGAACAATGCGGTCGTAGAAGCTCCTATGGTAACGATGGGCAGGCTGCACACGAGCCATAAGATGTTCAGGTAAGCACTGTAAGTCAATTTCGTCAGCACAGCAAACAGCGGCTTGTCCGTATTGCACAGGTCACGCATGGGGGTTCTCCTTTCGCTCAATCTCCTGTGGATTCGCGCAGGATCAGGTTGGTTTCCGTATAGACGGTGCGATAGTTCAGCGATGGCTCTTCGATGCGGGTCATAAGCAGATTGGCAGCGGTGTAGCCCATGATCTGTCCATGGATATGGATCGAAGTCAGATGGGGGGCAAAGTAAGAAGCCTCCTGACTGTCATCGAAGCCGCAGACCCAGATATCATCGGGAACCGAATATCCCAGTTCATTCAATGCCTTGACCAGATCCATGGCAACAAAGTCATTGGCGCAGACAAAGGCATCCGGCATCGTTTTGAACCGACGTATGGTTTCGTACAGGGATACCGGATAGTTCTGCTGTCCGGATGGCATCGCACAGGTGCTCAGGCCTTCTGTCAGACCAAAGTACTCCACTGCATCCTTATAAGCCATATAACGCTCAAAGAAGGACTGACAGTGGTTTTTATCCCCCGCAAAGCTGATGCGTTTTTTGCCGCGCTGGACCATGTGGGCCACCGCATTCTGGACCTCAATGCGGTTTTCCATATAAAGGCGGTCGGCTTTAAGGGGAGGACGCATATCCATCACAGGGGTGTCTACAAACAGCAGCGGAACATCCAGATCGCACAGCATCTGTGCGTAGTCATAGTCGAATACTTCAATGCAGATGATGCCGGCTGTGCGCTGGATGTTGAGAGAAGATGGAAGCTTTTTCTCTTTCAGCTCTATGGGAGAAATGCGATGAATGGTCGTACAGCTATGCAGATGCTCGATTTCCGACTGGAAACGATCCAGCATCATGGAGGAAAAGTGAGAGCTGCTCAGAAACTGGGTCGTCAGCATGGCGATCTCCCGTTTGTCACTCGGCAGAATGGAATGCTCTGCTGCTTTTGCAGTGTCTTCCTGAAACAGCGGCAGATAGGCAAACTGCTTATAGCCCATTTCGGCGGCTTTGCGCAGGATCTTCTCCCGTGTGGCATCTGCCAGCACACCGGTGTTGTTGATGGCCTTTGAAACTGTGTTGCGGGAAAGCTGCAGTTCGTTTGCAATATCCTGAATGGTGACTTTGGTTGCCATAAGTCATCCTCTTCCTTTTATAAATAAAGTCTGGTGACGGATCTTATTCTTTGCGACTCCAGTATAGTGCAAATGCACAAATTAGTCAAATGCAAAAATGCAAATCATCATTTTGCATATTTGCGCACTTTTGGATTTGTGCATCTGTACAAATCCACAATAATTTTTGATGTATACCATGAATTATCGTTGACATTCGCTTGCGTGAGTGGTATAAATGAATTACAGAGTTTTACATTTGCACAAACGAAGTGAAAAACGTAAAATTCAAAGGTGCAAATGTAAAGTGCGAATCAAACGGCAAGCAAATCAAAAAGGAGGAGAATGATTCATGAAAGCAAAGACGGCCTCGCCGGAAACGGCTGTGCTGACAGCAGAACGCAAGCTGCACAACACATGGGTCTACATCAAACGGCATTGGCAGCTTTACCTGTTGTTCCTGCTGCCTGCCGTGGCGCTGACGCTGGTGTTCAAGTACGCTCCCATGGGCGGTGTGCTGATCGCGTTCCAGAAGTACAATCCCTTCAAGGGCATCTGGGGCAGCGAGTGGGTAGGCTTCAAAAACTTTACCCGCTTCATGTCCTCGCCGGACTTCCAGCGCTATCTGATCAACACCCTGAAGCTGAGCGTCTACGGTCTGCTGTGGGGCTTCCCGATCCCCATCCTGCTGGCATTCCTGCTCAACCGTATCGAGAGCAAGAAGATCAAGCAGAAGGTGCAGCTGGTGCTGTATATGCCCAACTTCATCTCGGTCATCGTGCTGTGCGGCATCGTCCGAGTGCTGCTGAGTGTCACCGGTCCGGTGAACGGCCTGCTTCACACCAGCATCAACTTTATGACGCTGCCGGAAGCGTTCCGCCCCATCTACATTATCAGCGGCATCTGGCAGGGCGCCGGCTGGGCATCCATCATGTACACCGCATCCCTTTCTAACGCCAGCAAAGATCTGAAGGAAGCTGCGATGATCGACGGCGCAAACCTGATCCAGCAGATCATGACGGTGGAGTGGCCCGCCATTAAGGATATGGTCGTTATTCAGTTTATCCTGCAGGCAGGCAACATCATGAGCATCGGTTTTGAAAAAGCCTATGCCCTGCAAACGGACCTGAACCTGAACACTGCCGAGATCATTGCAACGTACGTTTATAAAAAGGGCCTGTTGGACGGAGATTACAGCTTTTCCACGGCAGTCGGTCTGTTCAACACCGTTGTCAACGTCATCCTGCTGATCGCAGTGAACAAGATCGTTGCCAAAATGAACGATGGCAAGGGCTTGTAAGGAGGGGTTTACCATGGCAAAACAGAAAAAATCAAAAATGGCCCTCTACACCAGACAAGATAAGATCATCCTGTACTGCGGCTACGCACTTCTGGGCTTGTTCCTGCTGGCGATCATCGTTCCGATGATCTACATCGTCATCGCGTCCTTTATGGACCCGGTCACTCTGCAAAACAAGGGCATCTCCTTTGATTTCAGCAAGTGGAGTCTGGATGCTTACCAGCGTGTCGTTTCGGACAAGCAGATCTGGGTCGGCTTCAGGAACGCAGTGCTTTACTCGATCATCTTCACCATCATCTCGGTAGCTGTGACGATGCTTGCCGCTTATCCCATGTCGCTGCCGGACTTCAAAGGCAAAAAGATCTTCAACACCTTGTTTGTGATCACGATGTTTTTCAGCGGCGGTCTGATCCCCACCTACCTGCTCATCAACAATCTGGGTCTGCTGGATTCCATGTGGGCGGTCATTCTGCCGGGAGCATTCAGCGTGTGGAACATGATCATTGCCCGTACCTATTATCAAGGCATCCCGCGTGAGCTGCGCGAAGCTGCGGATGTGGATGGAGCCAGCGAGATGCTTTACTTCTTCAAGATCCTGCTGCCCGTCTGTATGCCGGTGGTGGCAGTTCTGGCTCTGTGGCAGTTCGTGGCAATGTGGAACAGCTACTTTGACGCCATGATCTACCTGAACAGCGCATCGAAGCAGCCGCTGCAGCTGGTGCTGCGTTCCATCCTGATCCAGAGCCAGCCGGAATCCGGCATGATCGCAGATATCCAGAGCACTGCCGAACGTGCCAAGATGGCAGAGCTGCTCAAATATGCAACCATTATTATTTCCAGTCTGCCGCTGCTGGTGATGTATCCCTTCTTCCAGAAGTATTTTGATGCCGGCATCATGGCTGGTTCCATTAAAGGCTGAGAATATTCCAGAATTTTATAAGCCGGTACGCTCATCTGTTACACGAAAAAAGAAACATGAAAAAGGAGAAAATACCATGAAAAAGCTGATCTCTCGCCGCAACTTCCTCAAGGTCTGCGCTCTGGCGGGCTCTGCCGCTGCTCTGTCTGCCTGTGGCGGCAAATCCACCGGCAGCGGCGATTCTGCTGCCGCAGCTGTGGACGTGACCGGTGCCGTTACATTTCCGCTGTCCGAAAAGGTCACCTTTACCGGTATGACCAGCTTCCCTGTGGGCAGCGAACCCGAACCGAACAACCGCACCATCTTCAAGCGTCTGGAAGAGCAGACCAATGTGCACATCGACTGGACCGCCATCCAGTCCGACCAGTGGAGCGATAAGATCACCCTGAATATGTCCAACCCCAATACCCTGACGGATTTTGTTTTTACTGCTGATTTTACCGACAGCAATCTGCTGCGCTACGCAGATCAGGGTGTCATCCTCAATCTGGAAGACTACATTGACAACAATATGCCTTATCTCCAGAAGGTCTTTGAGCAGTACCCGGAGTACCGCACCATGTGCACCGACAGCGATGGCCACATCTGGGCACTGCCCTGGATCGAGCAGCTCGGCGCAGAAAAGACCGCCATCCAGACCATTGGCAACATGAGCTTCATCAATACCAAGTGGCTGAACTTCCTCGGTCTGTCGATGCCCACCACAGTGGACGAGTTTGAGCAGGTGCTGATTGCATTCCGTGATAACGCCGCTTCTATCAAGGCAGAGTATGGCATTGACGGCGACATCATCCCCATGTCCTGCATCGTCAACAACGGCGATCAGGACCCCAGCATCCTCATCAATGGCTTTGGCGAAGGCTACGGCGATGCAGACAAAGACCGCCATATTGCCGTTACCAACGACCGGAAAGTCATCTGTGCCGCCACCCAGCAGGGCTACCGTGATGGCCTGGACTGGCTGCACAAGCTGTATGCCGAGAAGCTCATCGACCCGGAGTGCTTCACGCAGGAGTGGTCCACCTATGTTTCCAAGGGCAAGGCTGGCCGCTATGGTGTCTGCTTCAGCTGGGATGTTGCCAACATTGACAACCTGACCGACTGGGAGCCGCTGCCCGCCCTGACCGCCGATACCCGAAATATCACTCCGCAGAACGGTTCTTTCACCAGCGGCTTTGCCCGCGGCAGATGCGTTGTCACCGCAAAGGCGGATAACCCCGCATTGGTTTGCGCATGGCTGGATCAGATGTACGCACCCCTCCAGTCTCCGCAGAACAACTGGGGTACTTACGGCGATGCGGAAGGCTTTAACATCTTTGAACTGTCCACCAACGATAAGGGCGAGCCCATGCTGAAGCACGCTCCTCTGGGCGATGCTTCTCCCGTGGAAGTCCGTGAAGCGCAGTGTGTCAGTGGACCTCTGGCGGTTCTGGATGATTACTATGGTGTATACGTTACCTGCCCGGACGATGCACAGTATCGTCTGGACTGGATCAAGGAGATCTACACCCCGGATATGAACAACGATTATGTCTATCCCAATGTCTTTATGAGCAGCGAGGACACCGAGCAGGTCTCTAACCTACAGGCAGATCTGCAGACCTACATGAATACGCAGAAGGCCAACTGGATCATGAACGGCACGAAGGATGCAGAGTGGAACGAATATCTGAGCAAGCTGGAAGACTACGGTCTGTCCGACTATCTGGGCATTATGCAGAAATATCTGGATGCTTACTACGCATAAGAATTCTTTCCTTTGGAGGATTCCATGAACGATTTGACTTTACAAAAAGCCCGTGCCTACGAGGCCGAGCACGGCGCAGCGATCTCCCCGGAAGAACGCCCTGCTTACCACATGACTCCCTATGTGGGCTGGCTCAACGACCCCAACGGCTTCTCTTATTATAAAGGGAAGTATCACCAGTTCTATCAGTATAACCCCTACGATGTGCGGTGGGCGCCCATGCACTGGGGTCACGCGGTCAGCACCGACCTGCTGCACTGGGAGTATCTGCCCTGTGCACTCGCCCCGGATTCCCCGGCGGACAACGGCCCCGGCTGCTTCTCCGGTTCTGCTACCGAGATGGATGACGGCAAGCAGCTGCTGATGTACACCAGCGTGGTGGCAGAAAAGCAGCCCAATGGGGAGATGCGGGACATCCAGACCCAGAGCATTGCCATTGGTGACGGTCTCAACTACGAAAAGCCTGCCTGCAACCCGGTGCTGACCCAGAAAGACCTGCCGGAAGGCTTCAGCAAGTTCGACTTCCGGGACCCCAAGATCTGGCGTGAGGCCGACGGCACCTACTCCGCCGTCACCGTCTGCCTGGCCGAGGACGGCAGCGGCGCAGCAGCACTGTTCCAGAGCAAGGACGGCTTCGACTGGCACTTTGTCACGGTGCTGGAACGCTGCAACAATCAGTACGGCAAAATGTGGGAGTGCCCGGACTTCTTCCCGCTGGACGGCAAGCAGGTCTTGATGCTCGGCCCCATGGAGATGCTGCCCAAGGGCGAGTTCCACAACGGTCACAACGTGATTGCCTTCATTGGCAGCTACGACGAAGCCACCCACACCTTCACCAGGGAAAACGTGCAGCAGATGGACGGCGGCATCGACTTCTACGCCACCCAGACCACCCTTGCCCCGGACGGCCGCCGCATCATGACCGCATGGCTGCAGACATGGTCGGACACCGAGGATAAGCCCAAGGGCTGCAAGTGGTTCGGGCAGACCATCTGCCCCCGCGAGCTGCACATCAAGGATGGACGCATTGTTCAGGCCCCGGTGCGGGAGCTGGACGCCGTCCACGGCAAGCGCACCTTCCACGAAAATGTAACGGTGCAAAGCGAAACTTCTCTGGAAGGCATCAAGGGCCGTGTGGCCGACCTGACCGTTACGGTGCAGCCCGGCGAATACCGCTCCTTCACCCTGAAGCTGGCCGCCGATGCAGACCATCACACCAGCCTGACCTACGACCCCTACACCTCCGAGCTGACGCTGGATCGCAGCTATGCCGGTTCCCGTGCCGACATTGTTCACCGCCGCAGCTGCAAGGTGCGCAGCCAGAACGGTGCCCTGAAACTCCGCATCCTGCTGGATAAAAACAGCATCGAAGTTTTCGCCAACGACGGTGAGCAGACCATGACCGCATGGATCTACACCCCCCAGTCTGCCGATGGCATCACCTTTGCCGCCGATGGCAAAGCAACTGTTACGGTGGAACAGTTTGAGTTGAATCTGTAACCTGATATTCCTTTCATTTCTCCTTCATTGAATACAGCCCCGCTTTGGCTTCTCCTTCGCCAAAGCGGGGCTGTGTTTGTTATGTTATTGCTCTTCCAGCCTGCCATGGTCGCAACCAAGCGAGAGATAATGCTCAATCTCCCCACCCAGCACAAGATGGGCATACTCCAAGGGCTTGTTGTAGAGCAGCCAGTCCAGCTCTGCCCGCTGTGCCGGGATGTTGCCGTATTCGTCCTCCACGTTTGGCGTATGGTGTAGTTTTTACTGGAAATTCACCAAAAGAAAAAGCCCGAAACTTCTCGGTACATCAAGAAGTTTCAGGCTTTGTTTTGCTTAAATTGGAGCTTGTCGGGGCAAGGCCCCTCCATCTTGCTGGCGCAAGACCGCTCGGCCGCTTAAAAGCCCCACTGGGGCTTTCATTGCTGCGCAAACGCGGAATTTACTGCTCAATCGGCTTCATCGTGGGGACAGGTCAAGGAAGGCTCACAAATGGCTTTATTTTCCTTTATAAGCCTATCCATGCGGCTTCCTTTTTCCTGCTCCCGCACATCTCCCTACGCAACTCTCCACAACTTACCGGCAATTTGGTGTAAAAGTGGTGTAGTAGTTGGTGTAGTGGATTTCAGACCGAAATGCCCAATTTGCCGTTCAGATTTGCAAAGGAATGGGCTTTGGCTTCCTTGGTGGCTTCCGCGTAAATCTCCATCGTGGTGCTGATGTCCCGGTGTCCCATGATGTCCTGAATGATCTTCAGGTTGGATGATGATAAACCCACTCTCGAAGCCGATGTCACCCCAGCACAGGCCAACCGTTTCCGAGATGCGGCATCCGGTCCCCAGCATGAAGGTGAACATCGGGAGCCAGTGCTGGAACTTCGGCGTTTTGAAATTCAGAAACGCCTGCTGCTGGGGCAGGGTCAGAGCGTGGCGTTTGGGCGTTTCGTACTGGTGGGCGGCTTTAATGGCCGTCAGGACACCATCCGTGGGATTCACACGGATGTACTCATCGTCCACCGCCACCGCAAAGACCTGATGGAGAACATTCTGGATGGTTTCCAGCGTGTTCAACGCCATCTTGCCGTTGCGGACGATGCCATTGTAGTAGCTGCGGATATCCGACTTGCGAATGTCCTTGAGCTTCATCATGCCGATCTCATCCCGGACGAACCGATTGTACATATAGACGTAATTGGCGAAGGTATGCTCTTTCAAGCCCACCTTGTTCTTACGCCACAGTTCAAACAGGTCGTTCAAGGTCAGACTGCACTCCGGAATGCGGATGCCTTCTGCCAAGTCGTGCTGGATCTTCTCTTCCTTTTCGCGCAGCCCCTCCAAGGTTGCATCATAGATGGTATGGCGTTTTCCGTTTTTCGCAGTCCAACGGTACATATACAGCCCGTCGCTCTTGCGGTAGACCTCGCCATCCTTCAAAACACGGCCTTTATTGTCTTTACGTCTTTGCATATAAACGCTCCTTTTCATGCACAGAATGTTGAAAAGGAGCCTTACGCCATGAGTATACCATGACGCAAGACTCCCTGCAACATCAAACAGTCAATTTTTGAACCGCATCAGATCGAGAATGCCGTGTCCAGATATTCGTCCAGCTTACGGCGTTTGATCAGCCGTTTGGTTCCGTTCCAAAGGACGAACTTGCATTCATCGCTATCGGTCATTGACCGCAGTTTATTGATACCGATCCCAGAGTAAGCCGCCGCTTCCTCCAAGGTCAGATTACTCTTTTGCCAAATCGGAACTTGTCGGGACTTAGTCCATCCATCTTGCTGACGCAAGACCGTTCCATTGCTTAAAGTCCCCACTGGGGACTTCATTGCTTCGCAAACGCAAACTTCTTTCACTTGCACCTCCAATTCCTTGTAACCGGGTGCCGGGGCAGAAGGTGCCAGCTTTCGGCCCCAAACGCTCCCGATGAGGTTCAGATTTCCGAGTGTCCCTCCTGTGTGCGGGGTTGTGCCGATGGTTTGTTTTGCGCCTGTTCTACCTGCAAGCGGCTCAGCAGTTGCAGAACGGAATCCCGCGCTTTCTCCTTGACCTGCTCCTTGCCCTTCTGCCGGACTTCCGGCTTCAGCAGCTTCTCTTGCAGGCGGGCGGCGGTGGTCTGCATGGTCTTGAGAAACTTGTCCAGCACGCCATCCAAACGGTGAGCGGCATACTCTCTCGTGGCCTGCGGAGCCTTGCGTTCCGGGGACAGCACCCACTTCTTCGTGTCCTCGATCATCCGCATATCTTCCTTGCGGGTCTCGGTGCGTACCACGTCCGTCACGACCTCCACCGCCTTGTCGTAAGCCGCAGCCGATACCTCGTCGATCAGCGTTTCCATGTCGTTGACCTTGAGGGTCAATTCGTCCAGCTTGCTCTGCTGGGCGGCAAGCTGTGCTTTCTGCTTGGCAAGGATGAAGTCTTGCTTTTCCAGATATTTGCGGTTGCCGTACTCTGCTTCTTCCTCCAAATCCAGCCCGTGCCGTTTTGCAATCTCGAACAGCATCTTCCGGCAGGCAGCATCAAAGGTGATCTTGCGGTTATTCCGGCGGCTGAGGGGCTTATCCGGGTCGGGCAGGTCAAAGCCCAGCGCTTCCAGTGCCTTTTCCTGCTGGGGTGCCACCTCACCGTACTTGTTCTCGCAGTCGAACACATGACGCTCATGGATGTGGGGTGTGCTTTCGTCCAGATGCAGTGCCCAGTCCAGCACATGAACGTGTTTGCCGAATTTGGCCTTGAACTCGTCAATGAACTCCGTGACGATGTTCAGCAAATCCTCTGCCGAAGCGTGTTCATTCAGCGTTCCCAACTGGTAAATGGTTTCTTCCGGGCAGGTTTTGCGGCTGGACAACAGGTCTGGAATGGAACGGTTGCGCTCTGTGTGCCGATTCTTGGCGTTGCGCCCGTTCTGGCCTTCGACAAAATCCGTGTAGTGGTTTTCGTAGAACTGCCGTTCCACATCCGAGAAGGTCGCGGCTAAATCGTCCGGGTCAGGTGGAGTGAGAGCCGAACGGAAACCGTGGAAACAGTCCCAGTAGATGTTGCCCTTGGCTCGTTCCGGGTCGATGTGCTCACTGTTGGCAAGGTTGAAACTCCGGTCATTGTGCTTTGGGTTATAGGTGCCGTGGGTTCCGGCTCGTCCGTTGTGTCGTGTTAATTTCAGATAGACATTCCTCCGTTTCAACAGCTTGGTGGGGGAGAACGCAGCAGCGAAGCTGCTGGATCTGCCGCCGTTTTGCGCCAGATAATACCCAGTAGGATATGACGCACAGCATCATATCACTGGGGCAAAGGACTGCGTCCTCTGCACTCCTGCACCGGGCAAGCTGTCCTGAATGGACAGCTTGTCCGGTTTTTCAGAGGGTCATTTTGACCCTCTGATTTTGGCAAACTGCCAACCTGACACTTTGCCAACACCCCTATATGGTGCGTTTTCGGTCAATCGCTGCGTACGTGCGTACAGAGAAAGCCGACTGCCGTGTACGCACGTACGCAGCAAAACGCCCAAATTCTCCTTTATAGGGGGTCATGCCCGCCAGTTATTGGGTGCAAGGTCGGGCTGCACAAGGGCTTCAATGCCGACAAAGCCCCGGACACGCCGTCCGGACGAGTTGACGATGTTATTGGTGGATTCCAGATTATACCTGCGCTGGTTGGCAATCAGCGCATCGCTGAACCCTCTGGCCTTGATCGCATTCAGGCTGTTCTCTTCGCACCACATCCGGTAGACCTCATACAGCTCTTTCGAGCTGGTACTGGCATCCGCTTTCAAGCGGATGTAGCCCTCGGATTCGAGAAAATCGAACACATTGTTGTTATCCCGCTTCACCAGTTCCCGGTTGCGCTTGGCACGGTCACTCTCGGTGAACTGGAAGCCGTTTTTCACCAGCCGCTGCAAGCCCTTAAATGCCCACAGCAGGATGCCCTCGACCTCTGCCGCCATCTTCTCGGCAATGTCCGGGTCGTCCACACGAGATAGGGGCTTGTCCTTAGTGGTCAGGATGAGCTGGCGGCGGTAGAAGCCGTCCGAGCGATCATACAGAGCCTGCAGATCACCGTTGCTGAACGCCAGCAGGCGGGCATACATCCAGCCCTGATAGCTCTGCTTGCCCTTGCGCTCCAAGTCCATCTGCCCCTGTGCGGTCACGATGGACTTGACATAGTTGGTCTGGCGCAGGGCTTCCATCCGCATATCATCGTCCACGCAGAGCAGGGTGTGTTCGAGGTCGGCACGGGCAAAACGGTTCTCCGAGATCTTGCCGATGCTGCCATCCTTCATGTTGCAGCCGAACAGCCGGGACAGCACAACGCCGATCTGCGATTTGCCCTCGCCGCCGCTGCCCTTGATGACCATCATGCGCTGGCCCTTGTTGCTGGGGATCAGGCAGTACCCGATGAACTCCTGCACCGTGGGAATGTCCTCCGGGTAGAGCAGGTCGGACAGGAACCGCAGCCAATGGGTGGGCTGTGCAGCTTTCGGGTCATATCTGACCGGGAGCCGGTTGCGGACGATCTCCGGCTTACCCTCCTGAAAGGTGCCGTCCAGATACAGGGTGCCGTTTGCCAGTGCGATGCGGTCGGTGACAGGTGGGAAGTCCTCCACCTGTGCCGCCAGCTTCAGCACGTCCACCACATTGGTGACCTTCTTAGCAAGGTTCGCCCCAACGTATTCACGCATCATCTCAAAGATCTCGCAGCGCAGGGGCATGGGGTCCACCATTCTGCCGTCCGGGGTGAAAAATGCGCCATTCGAGTAAAGCAGCTGGTGGGTGCTCAGAAAATCGTCACAGAACAGGGATTCGTTGAAAAATCCTTTCTTAAACCATGCAGGGGTAAAATTGCTCATAGGCATTCCGTCCTTTCATTGGCGTTACGGAAAAACGATGTGGTCATTTTGACCACATCGTTTTACTCCGCAACTGGGAAATAAACGTTCTGCCGTTCTCCCTGCATGGCTTTCCTGCCCCCTTCCGGCGGCGTTTTCCGGCTCTCCCACTTGGGGATCATCGCCGGGTATCCCATGCAGACGGTCATGCGGTTTTCAAGGTGCAACGGGCAAAACAGCAACAAAAAAGCCGCCACAAAACAGACCAGCCCTGCCTTCGCTTTTTCTGGAAGGTCATGCTAGTCGGTTATGTAACGGCTGAAAGCCAAGATGTTCAGCCCCGCAGGGTCTGAACGAATATGTAAAAATATGTTATATTCAATTGTTGGGATAGATTACCACAAAAACCGAGCCGTGTCAACAAAAAGTTTTGAGAATATGCCACTTTCGGCAGCTTGCAAGAAAAAGCGAGGGAAACTTTGGCAAAAAGAGAGAGGGCTGGACGAGGCCAGCCCTCTTGACAGCAAAATGATTTTTAAGCGGAAGTTTTAAGATTGGTTTAAGTTTCTTGTCCCTTTTTGTGATATGATAGACCTATCAAAAGCAGGAGGGAATTTTATGACGATTCAAGAACGGCTCAGGCGCTCAAACATCATTATGCTGGTGATTCCAATTCTGATCGCAGGGATATTGTTGATCCTTGGCTTTGGCGGGGCGATCGTCCTGCTGGAATCGGTCTACCTGCCCCGGATGGGCCTGACCCTGCACGAGCTGCACAATATGGGAGAAGAACTGGAACCGATGTTTCAGGGTCTAAAATTCTGTGTTCTGTTGTACGCAGCCATCGTTCTCGTTGCATTGCTGGCGACAGTGGTGTTTACCAACCTATACCTGACCCGGAATTTATTTGCACATATCCAAAAACCGTTGGACGCTTTGATGCAGGGGGTCAAGCGGATCGAGGACGGCGATCTGGATTCGCCCATCGCCTATGAAGAACAGGATGAATTTCGTATGGCCTGTGACGCAGTGGATGCCATGGCAGTACGCTTGAAAAAATCTCTGACCGAGCAGCAAAGAGAGCAGCAGAGAAAGCAAGAGCTGATCGCCGGAATGTCCCATGATCTGAAAAGCCCGCTGACCACCATCCGGGCTTATACGGAAGCGTTGCTGGAGGGAGTTGCCCCGGACGAACCCACCCGGCAGCGGTATTTACAGACCATCTATGCAAGAGAAACGGACTTGGAGGCTCTTGTCAATCGTTTGTTTGAGCTGGCAAAGCTGGGGGCTAGTGAATACCCGATGCACCTGAAGGCATTGCCGCTGCAAGAGACGCTGCACCATATCCTGAACGCCTGCGATCACGAGGGAATATCGGTGGATTGCGATGCAGTCATCGATTGCACCGTTCTGGCCGACCGGGAACTTTTGCAGCGCGTTCTGAACAATCTGGTGGATAACAGCCGTAAATATGGCGCAAATGCGCTGTCTTTTGGCTCTGTGTGTGAGGAGGATACCGTTACCCTCTGGATGGAGGATAATGGCCCCGGTGTGCCGGAAGAACAGCTTCCGTGCCTTTTTGAACCGTTTTATCGTGGAGATGCTGCGCGCACAAAACCCGGTGCAGGCAGCGGATTAGGGCTTGCAGTCGTCAAAAAATCTATGCAGCAAATGGGCGGAAATGTCCGGGCGGAGAATGCTCCCGGTGGAGGACTGCGTATCGTGATGCAGCTGCCAATGGCAAAGGAAGGGTAATATGGAGCTGAAACGAATTCTTATTGTGGAAGATGATGCCGACATTGCGGCCATCGAACGGGACTATCTGGAGCTGGGCGGATACGCCGTGACCATTGCCCCGGATGGAACCACAGGACTGGATGCCGCCTTGCATCAGCCGTTTGACCTGATCTTGCTGGATGTGATGCTGCCCGGTATCGATGGCTTTGCCATCTGCAAACAGGTGCGCGCCGAAAAGGATATTCCCATCCTTATGGTGACCGCCCGTGGCGAGGATGTGGATAAGATCCGCGGCCTTGGCTTCGGTGCGGATGATTACATTGAAAAGCCCTTTTCGCCCAGCGTTCTGGTGGCACGGGTCAAGGCGCATCTGGCGCAATATGCCCGCCTGAAACCTTGCGCTGACACGCCTAAAACGATCACGGTCGGCCCGCTGACAGCCGACCCCGCCGCCCGGCGCATCACGAAAAATGGCGTAGAGGTTCCTCTGAAAAATAAAGAATACGAATTGTTGTTCTTCCTGATGCGCCACCCGGAGCAGGTGTTCAGCCGAGAGGACTTATACGAACTGATCTGGGGCTTGGAGTCGATGGGAGACAACATTACCGTAGCAGTCCACATCAATCGCCTGCGGGAGAAAATTGAAGATACCCCTGCCGACCCGAAACTTCTGCAAACGGTGTGGGGTGTGGGCTATCGACTCCATGTAGTTTAAGAACGGTTTAAGGTTGAAACGATCTCTCTTAAAAAAGTTTCGGTACACTCTAAGCAGTGATCGAAACTTTTTTACTTGGAGGGACTTTTATGATTTTAACCGCATTTCATGGCTTTTGCATGGCACTGGCCGACAGCGTTCCCGGCGTGTCCGGGGGAACGATCGCCTTCATTCTGGGCTTTTACGATCGCTTTATCAATGCGCTCCACGGGTTGTTTCGGGGCAATTGGAAGCAACGAAAAGCTGCCCTGACGTACCTGTTGAAATTGGGTATCGGCTGGGGCATTGGCATGGTAAGCTGTGTGGTGCTGCTGTCCAGTCTGTTTGAGCAGAATATCTATTTCATGAGTTCTCTCTTTCTGGGGTTGACCGTCTGTTCCATCCCATTTGTTGCGATGGCAGAGCAGGAAGCACTTGAAAATTGGCGCAATAGCGGGTTTCTGCTGGTGGGAGTTGCAGCTGTGGTTGGGCTGACATTGCTCCGCACCCGTGCCGTTGGGCTGGGAGCTATCAACTACGCACAGCTTCAGCCATTGCAATTTGGCTGGATATTTCTCTCCGGTGCGGTAGCCATTACGGCTATGGTGCTGCCCGGAATTTCCGGCTCATCCGTCCTGCTGATCGCCGGTGTCTATCTGCCTACCATTCAGGCTGTTCACAGCCTGCTCGGCTTACAGCTTGTTGTCATTCCGGGACTGTGCGCACTGGGGCTGGGAGTGCTGACAGGCATCGGACTGTCCATTCGCGCTATCCGCTCCGCCTTGCAGAATCACCGCAGTGCTATGGTTTGGTTGGTTTTGGGACTGATGCTGGGCTCACTTTATGCCATCGCAAACGGCCCGGCCAGTCTGGACACTCCTCTGCCGCCGCTGAGTTTCACGAATTTTCAGATTCCTGCATTTTTGCTGGGAATTGTGCTTCTTTTCGCGCTGGAAGGCTTGAAGAAAACCATGGAGAAAAAGGATGGTGGAAACAAATGAGACTGGACTGGACGATTTTACATGAGATCCGGGCATTTCTGACCTGCTCGCTGCTGGATATGCTGATGCCAAAGATCACAATGCTGGGAAACAGTGGTGCCGTCTGGATCTTGGCAGCGGGTGGGCTGCTCTGCACAAAGAAATACCGGAAGTATGGGATCATTCTGCTGGCAGGTCTTGCCATGGGTGTTCTGGTTGGCAATGTATTCCTGAAGCATCTGATTGCCCGTCCGCGCCCCTGTTGGCTGGATCAAAGCGTACCGCTTCTGATTGCTGTCCCGAACGACTACTCGTTCCCATCCGGTCATACGCTGGCCTCTGTTATCGGTGCAACGATCCTGACCGCAGCGGATAGACGATTTGGCATCATTGCGATTCCGCTGGCGATACTCATCGCCTTTTCACGGTTGTACCTTTATGTGCACTTCCCCAGTGATATACTGGGGGCTGTGATTCTGGGGCTTGGCATCGGGGCACTGACACTGTGCGGCGGAAATTGGGCAGACAAGAGGCTGCACACACAAGGCTTTTGAGGAAGAGCACTTGTAAGAAGTCTGGCTTTTTTCATCCTGCATGAGTTGTTTACAGCCAAAAGTCTGATCGGCTGTGCGTTCATTGCCACAGGAACTTCGTTTATGGTATTATAAAAGCAGGCAATGGCTGCGACACGTTGTTTTGTGCCGCAGCCATTGCCTTTGTCAATCTTCCATTCTGCCGTGGTCACAGCCGAGTGAGAGATAATGCTCAATTTCACCACCCAGCACAAGCTGAGCGTACTCCAAGGGCTTGTTGTAGCGCACTATGAACTTCGAGAATTGTTTGAAAGACTTATTGATTCTCTGCATCCCAGATAAAAAGGCAGGTACACCATGCTTCCACAGTGTGCCTGCCTTTTGTCGTATTTGGGTTCAGTGTACCTACTACACCAATCCGCTGATTCACTTGTTACACCACACCGCTTTGTAAGGCTCCTTTTCGGGAAAACGTCCCAAAATTGGTGTAGTTGTGGTGTAGTACCGCAGATGTCGTCTGAAATCCGTTCATAATTTCATCGTATCTGCGTTTTAATTTTGCATTTTACTGCTCAATCGGCTTCATCGTGGGGAGCTTGACTGGTGGTGATTTATAGCTGTTTACAAGTGTTCATAAGCCTTTGTTTGTGCAAGATAAAAAGGTCTTATTTTTCGCAACTCTACGCAACTGTTTACAGCTATTCTCAAATTGGTGGTAAGTCAGTGGTAAGGCTGGTGGTAAACTTATTCGTCCTCGTGAGAGTGCCAACGCTTCAGGACTTCTTCCACCTGCCTAATAAGCTGCTCCTTGTTCGGCATATATAAGACGTACCGGGATGCAAAAATCTGGTTTGACAAACCGCCCAGCGCATACTCGGCTGCTACGCTGTCCTTGTCGGTGCAGAGGATGATGCCGATAGGAGGATTATCTTCTGGGTCGTTGACCTCTGCGGCGTAGTAGTTCAGATACATATTGATTTGTCCGGCGGCTTCGGGCGTGAGCTTGGTGGTTTTCAACTCGATCAGCACATAGGCGTGTAAAATCTTATTGTAGAACACCATATCCACATAGTAGTGGGTGTTGTTCACTGTGACACGCTGCTGTGTGCCGACAAACATAAAGCCCCGGCCAAGTTCCAGCAAGAAATCTTCGATTTGTCGCACCAGTGCTGCTTCCAAATCGCTTTCAAGGAACGACTTTTCTTCCGGCAGTCCCAAAAACTCGAATACATACGGGTCCTTGATGATGTCCTCAGGCTTTGTGTAGTCCACACCTTTTTCAGCCAATGCTAAAACTTGTTCCTTGTTGGCATCCCCACGAGACAAGAGCAGCCGTTCAAACAGGGAACTTTCAACCTGACGTTTCATTTCACGGACAGACCAGCCAGAATTGACCGCTTCTTTTTCGTAGAAGCTGCGCTTCTCCTTATCGGAAATGGATAACAGCTCACAGTAGTGCGACCAACTCAATTTTCCAGACACTGTCTGGAAAATTGGATAGCTGAGATAGAACTGCCGCATATTGTAAACATTCGAGCGCGAAAAGCCCTTGCCAAGCTCCTTTGTCAACGCCCTGGAAAGCTGCGATAAGGTCTTTTCACCATATGCAGCACGGATGCTGTCATTTTGTTCACAACGAACAACGATCTCACCAATCTTCCAATAAGTTGACAGCAGTTCCTGATTGACCTGCTGTGCTACATTTTTACGGGAAGCTTCCAGCAGAGAACGAATCTCGCTCACTGCCGGGGCAAGAACCTGCGCTGCGAGGGTTACAGATTTATTTTCCATCAGTCATTTTCCTCCTTTCCTTCAAATGTCGTGGTTGCAGATAAGAACTCTGCAAACTTGTCGATTTCCTTTTTCTTGAGATTTTTTGTGGCCTCAGTGTAGATGTTCATGGTAGTGGTAATATCGGCGTGGCCCAGTACGTCTTGAATGACCTTCATGTTGATTCCGGCCTCGCAAAGCCGGGTAGCGCAGGTGTGCCGCAAGGAATGGCAACTAAACTTCGGAAGCAGGACAAGGTTCTTCGGCTTAATTGTACCGCTTTCGCATTTTGCCAGCTGTTCCTCGTTGCAGTCGCGGATGATACGGTCAATGCCTTTATTGATGGTGCTGTGATGCTGGCACTCGCCAAAACGGTTTACAAAAATAAAATCCGTATAGCCATCAATCGTCACCTTGCAGGAAATTCCAGTTTTCTTCTGATACTCTCGCTCTTGTACAAAAGCAGCCTTGACTGCCGGAGTCATAGGCACAATTCGATTTCCAGCTTCCGTTTTGGGTGTATTGATTCCGTACAGACAACCTTTCTCCCGGTGGCTGTAATAAATCAACGTGTGATTTACACTGATTTCACCCGTATCAAGGTTGATGTCCTCCCAGCGCAAACCCGTTGCCTCACCAGCACGGAGACCACATTCCACCATCACAGTAATGATGGGAAGCCAGTGATTGTACTTCTCACTGTTTTTCAAGAAGTCCATCAACAGCTTCTGCTGGCCTGCGGTCAGAGCCTTGCGGCGTTCGCTGTCCAGATTGTGCGTCTGCTTCAACTCTTTCAACGCATTATCGGATGGATTGATGCGGAGATACTCGTCCTCAACCGCAAAATCCAGCACCTGATGCAGCACTGTATGGATGTTCTCCACCGTTGCCACTTTCAGACGCTGCGAATCCACAAGGCCATTGTAAAACCGCCGCACATCCGACTTTTTCAGGCTTCCGACCTTCCGCTTTCCAAACTCCGGGAGTACGTACATCTTGTACATATACTCGTAATTGACCAGTGTGTTGGCTTTCAGCCCCTTTTTCAGTTGCAGCCACTGCTCGTGAATGTCGTTGATGGTCGCGTTCCGCGCTTCCGAACGAATGCCATCACTGCGGTCACGCTGAATCTCTGCTTCTTTCTCACGAAGTTCTTCCAGACTTTTGGCGTACACATTGTTGCGCTTGCCGTTTTCACTGCGCCAGCGGTACTCATACGTTCCGTTACTGCGCTGATATTCACCTTCCTTTAGAACACGATTCTTTGAGTCTTTTCTTCTTTCTGCCATCGTTATGTCCTCCATTGTTGGCAGAAAGCAACCTACAGCTTAATCATACCATACCGCCGAGGTGCTTTCAACTGCCGACTTCATTTTTATTGTCAAATCGAAAATAATCGGTCAAGGTGTTCATCCAGCCTGCGGCGTTTCAGCAGCCGCTTCGTACCATTCCAGAGAACAAAGGTACAGTCCTTGGAATCGCTCATTTCGCGCAGTTTGTTGATACCAATGCCGGAATAGGCTGCGGCTTCTTCCAGCGTCAGATTGCTTTTCTCCCAAATCGGGACTTCTTTCATAGGCAAAACCTCCGTATTTTTGTTTGTAACCAGCAGACTGTAACCGCCACAGAAAACTTTTTCTACGGTGGTATGCTGGCAATTTTCTGTATTTATTTTTCTTATCGGTTACAGGTTACATGGTTACAGATAGGAAAATCACGTGGAATGATGCTGCTTTTTGGCAGATACAGGGTGTAACCAAACCTGTAACCAACTGTGTAAAATGGCCCTTCAAAACGGAAATCCCATCTGCTGAGCTTCTTCGTCTGTAAGTTCTACAAAACCGTCTGCCTCCACTTTTGCAGCGGTTACACGTTCCCATCCTTTCTGCACGCCATACTTCGGGTAGCGTTTGGCTGCTTTATGGGCTGTCCACCCCTTGATTTCGCCATTCACAATTCCTGCAGTCATGATCTCACAGATAGCACGGGTTTCCCACTCCGCAGGAAGATTCAGATTGCCCAGTGCCTCAGCGTAGAGCTGTTTGGAACATACCCGGTCACCCGTGTAATCCTCCAGAAACGCATAAATCATGCCCGCCTGTGTATCTTCCTGCATAAAATCTTTCTGGCAAATCTGCAAGGCTTCCTGCATGGCAGGGCTGAATGTCAGCTTATAATCACCGCTGTTGTAAATCGTCATGGTTTCTGCCCAAAGCTGGTCGATATAGGCACGGGATTCCGCTTCGTTATCCAGAATATGTACTTCAGCCTGTGTTGCATCCACCGGGATGGGGATAAAGCGGCGGTTTCCCGTGCGGTCACGGGGCAGGAAGTCCTGTCGATTGGTCGTTCCTGCAAAGACACATTGCCGCAAACGATCTGCCGGGTGTGTTTCATACGGGATTTTGTAGGTTTCTTTCTGCTTGCTGAGAAAGCTCTTGATTTCTTCAATGCTTTTGGCATTGGCAGTCGCAATCATTTCCGACATTTCCATAATCCAGTGGCCTTGCAGCTTGCGGAACACGTTATCATCATCCAGTCGCCGCAAATCATCCGAGAACCATTCATCTTTGATAGCAAGCAGCCGGAAAAAAGAGGATTTTCCTGCACCCTGCCCACCGACCAAGCAAAGCATCATTTCAAATTTGCAGCCGGGATGAAACACCCGTTTGATCGCTCCAAGCAGAAAAATTTTCAACGCTTCTGTGGTAAGCTCATCTTCTGCGGCACCGAGAAAGCGATGCAAGGCGCGGCTTATCCGTGCTGTGCCATCCCACTTCAATTCATTCAAGTAGTCCCGGATGGGGTGGTAATGATTCTCATTGGCAACAATGCGAATTGCCGCAGACACTCGTTTTTCGCTGTACAGACCATACTTTTCCATTCTACGAAGAATGTACATCATATCCGTGTCGGTCAGTGTAGGGCCAGAACGCTGCCAGCCCATCGGCTTTACAATATCAATGCGTTCACTCAGCAGATTCAGCCGGATGGAATCAGCAAGAATCGGGTCGTTCTGCAAAACAGTCACACAGTTTTGAATCGTGTTCTGAACACCACCTTTTTCAGCCTGCGAGAGCATTTTGCGGATGTTGGAAATGGTCGGTCTGGTATTTTCGGATTCGTTGGGCAATCTGTTGAACCTCCTTCCGATGTTCGGTGAGAAAATGTCGATTCTCTATCAGATATTGGATGTAATCCGTATAATGCAGGCTGGCAGCAAAACATGGATGCAGTTCTTCCTCCGATAATTTTGGTACAAATCGTATGCGCCAGTCAGCTAGGATTGCACGGCACTCGTACAATATTTGGATTGGATCTTTGTATTCCACGATTTTCAAGTGCTGCCGTGGGAAATTTTCCGTTGCAGAAAGTCCAAAGTCTGCGGCCAGCTTTTCCGCCGCCTGTCGTAAGGACAGTTGAAACATTTTTGCGGTGAAGTCGATTGCATCGCCATCCGCGCCACAGCCAAAACAGTGAAATCGAAAATCCACTTTCATGCTGGGATTGCGGTCTGCATGGAATGGACAGCAAATCATGCTGCTGCGGTTTGGACGAAAACCATAGGCTTCTGCAGCCTGTCGAGTAGTGATATTCCGTTTTACGATTTCAAATAAATTGTTGTTCTTGAAAATTGACCTCCTTCTTATTTTCAAAAGTCCCTGCCGAATGGGAAAGTCCTGTACGGGCTTACGCATCCGGCAGGGTTCCGGGGTGCGGGGTGGAAGACACTGCTGATTACAGGCTCATATCATAGCTGCGCTTCTTGCGTTTCGGTTGACGCTCGCGCTTTTCCTGTCGAGCCTGCTCCTGCCTTGCCTTTTCGCGGACTTTGGCCTCCCACTCGCGTTTCCATGCAAGGTCGGATTTCATCTCATTGGTTTTTCGGAAGATGCTGTACACATTATCCGATGCAATTTCCAGATGCTTGGATTCTTCCCTCAGAGGAGCATAAGCCTTTTTCCTCTCCGCAATTTCTTTCATCAGTTCTTCTTTCCGTTTTTTCAAGGATTTCAGCGATGGCAGCTTTCCATCGTTTTCTTCCCGGAAGTATTTCACGGATTCCGCATAGGCATCCAATTCCTTGGAATGTTCTGCGCGGAATTTTTTCTTGAAAATTGCTTTCGTAAATTGCTGCTGGACCTCTTTTGTGGAAAGGTACTGCCCCGCATAATGAATCTGTTCATTGATTTTGTACAGTTCATCCTCTGCCTGTGACAGTCGTTCATACGCTGCCTGCGCATTGGCCTGCGCAGTTTTACACAGATCGTTCAGTTCTGTCAGGTCGTTAATGTTATTCTCCTGTACCCATACCAGCGTTTCAGCCATTTTCTGCAAATTGCTGATTTTGACCTTTAGCGCATAGGCCAGATTTTCCTGTGCCTTGACATTCTCCTGCAGGTCCACAACGAGCCGTAGCCTGGTTCTGGTTGTAAAGATCAGTATGGGTTCTTCCTTGTACCGCAGATTCTTCTCGGCGTTCTGAACAAAGAATCCTTCCAGACATTCTCTTTTGCAGCTTTCTCCCAGAGAACGCTCCGATATGAACTTGTTCCGTTCCGGCGGCAGATAGCTATAACGCCCACGTTGGGTTTTGACGAAAATGTTGTATTCATCCTGCAGGATGTCTTGAAAATCTTCATACGAGATTGCTTTCTCACGAGCAGCGGCAACGGCATCCCGGATAAGCTGCTTCTGCGTTTGAAACTTTGTCGGATTGGGCGTAAATCCTTCCGTTTCGATTTTCTGTTTTTTCTCATCCAGCCGCCGCTGTGCCCAATACTCCGCTTCGGTCACACCCGTTCTGGATGGTGACAGTAAATCGACCTGATGCAGAAACTCGCAGCGGCACAAATCCATGAGGGATTTCTGCAGGTGTTTCAGGTATTCGTTCGTCACATGGTGCTTGTACCCTGCCTTGCAGTCAATGGGCCGCTCCATAAAGGGCTGCTTAGGCACATCCAGTTTTCGCAAACTGTTGATTACGATATGTACATGAATGTTGCCGCTGCCATTATGACCGTCCATGTGCGTACAGACCAATGCCTGATGCCCCGGAAAATTTGCTTTTGCGTATTCCAGTCCAAGCTCCTGCGCCCGCTTCCCCGTCAAACAATTTTCTGTGCTGTCCCGTGGATCAAAGCTGATGATGTAATGGTGGCTTTTGATTTCATTCTTGTTTTTGTTTTTCTGGTACTCGCGGTTCAACTGCTGGCAGGCCGCATCAAAGGAATAGGGTTCACAGTTCAGACCGTCCAGATAAAACTCATCCCGCATGATGCGATTTCCGTTCTGGTCAAGGATCGGAGTTTTCCGAAGCTCATCATGCTTGAAAATCAGATACTCCAGCGCAGCACCATAGTTGGAACTCTTACTTGCGATGTGCTTTAAGATTGCCATAGTTCTTTCCTGCCATTTCTGCGACTTGTTCCCGCATCTCAAAAATACAGGCAATCGCATGGTTGATGTTTTCGTGCATCGCATGGGACTGGATACCGCCGCTGTTGAAGAAAGCTGCGATCTGGTTCAGGTTGTTTCCGATGGCGGCAAACTCCCGTGTGATGGCTTCGATCTCGTCCGGGTGGACATAGAATACATACGAGGTATCCACGCGGCCTTTCATCAGCATCTGTGCTGCAAATTCAGAGAGGGTCATTCCGGCATCTTCTGCCTGCTGGTGTAAAAGTTCATGTACTGTTTCTGTTACTCGTGCGGAGATTACTTTTGTCTTTACGATAGATTTCACTTTTCTCTTTGTTCGTGGCATGGGGTCTCCTTTCCAAAATCAAGAATTTGATTTTCCCGGCAGTGCATCTGCACTCCGGCTGTGACCTGCTGCGCAGGCCACCAATAGGCAAAATCATGTGATTTTGCACGATGTGAGGGTATGGGGAGCGCAATCCCCATCAAGATGCCGCCATGGAGAAATCGTCCGTAGGAGCGGTTTCGTATACAAAGGCGAATCTTGCTCTTAACTACCGTCCACTCTCTCCCGGCCCGTTCCTGCCCGATTTTCTCCGGCGTATTTTCCGGTAAGACGTGCAGAATGCACATTCAGTACCAGAGTTATCCTGCTGGGGTGGCTCATGAAATTTTCAAGGTGCGATGTGACTTTGTAAGGAATCAGGAATTTTCAGAAGTGATGCCGTAGCGAATTGGCTTACTTTTGAAAACACTTCCTATACCTTATACAAACTTTGAGGGGTGTTTTTAAACCGGGTCTTTTGAAAATTCAAAGAAAATTCATTTTTCCAACGTTCCCCTCTACCTATAACAATCTAAAATGGCTGTTTGGCAACCAGATTTTCAAATTTTGTTGAACTGACTAATTTTAGAATATGGATTTTGTTTATTTTCCGCTCATAAAACTAGAGGAAAGCCGTTTCACAAAAGATTTTGAAAACCCCTACACTAATAGGAATCCGCAGAGCCGTTTTGGAATACAGTTTTGAAAATTTTTCAATTTAAGAAAAAAGAAAAACGGCAAAGCAGATAAAATCCACTTTACCGTTTTGTGTCGATAGCGCGATACACGTAAATTACTGCCTTGGCTTTTCCGATAATTTGCCTTATGAGAAGGTCGGCAAAAATGAGCCTGTCTGCATTGCAGATGAAGTGCCGTTTGACATCCCGGAGAGCTGGGAGTGGGTGAGGTTAAAAACTCTTACTTACAATCACGGTCAAAAGAAACCAACCTCAGAATTTTGTTATATTGATATAGGCTCGATTGACAATAAACATCAGAAGCTAAATGAACAGGAAACTATTGTCGTGCCTGAAAAAGCTGCATCACGAGCAAGAAAAATTGTGAATGAGGGGGATATTTTATATTCTACAGTTCGTCCCTATCTACATAATATGTGCATTATAAACCGTGAATTTTCAAGAGAGGCAATCGCTAGTACAGGATTTGCTGTTTTAAAGTGTTGTGCAGATTATTCTAATGAGTTTTTGTTTTACTATATGATGTCTCCCGACTTTGATAGCTATGCTAACGATACTGCCAACTCAAAAGGGGTCGCATATCCGGCGATTAACGATGAACGACTGAGTATGGCGTTGGTTCCGATTCCGCCAGTTTCTGAGCAACGCCGAATTTTGAAACAGCTATTAGAAATTCTCCCCACCATTCAGATGTATGACATAACGCATCAGCGTTTAGAAAAACTAAACGATACATTTCCAGCGCAACTGAAAAAGTCTATCTTGCAAGATGCTGTTCAAGGAAAGCTCGTTCTCCAAGACCCTGCCGATGAACCAGCTTCCGCACTACTGGAACGTATTCGTGCAGAGAAAGAACAACTTATCAAAGAGGGCAAAATCAAACGTGACAAGCACGAATCGGTCATTTTCAGACGGGATAATTCTTATTACGAAATCTCTGGTAAAAAAGAAGTTTGCATTGATGACGAAATCCTGTTTGACATTCCTGAAAGTTGGGAGTGGACAAGATTAGGAAATGTATTAGCCTCTACTGATGCAGGAAAAAGTCCACAATGTGAGGATCGCTCTTGTAACAAAGGCGAAGCTGGTGTTATTAAAACAACGGCTGTACAAGATGGATATTTTCTTCCGAACGAAAATAAAGTATTGCCTACATCATTTACAATACAAAAGGATCAGCTAATTAGAAAGGGGGATTTGCTGATTACGCGCGCTGGACCTCGTAATAGGACTGGAGTATTATGCGTTGTTGATGTGGAATGTGAGAAGTTGATTCTATCGGATAAGACTGTGCGGCTAGCCTACATTCGTAATAATGTCAATCCGCACTATCTTCAGATTGCACTATCAAGCCCCGCAATTCAAAATATGGTTGTTAAGGCAATGTCGGGAATGGCTGAATCACAGGTCAATATATCACAGAGCAACATGAAAAAGTTTTTGATTCCGATTCCACCATTAAACGAGCAAAATCGAATTGTTGATAAATACAAAACTGTTTATTCAGCATTTGTAAATAAGTTTGAGTTCTTATTATGAGAAGGTCGATGGAATTGAACGTTGCATCGACGATGAGCTGCCGTTTGAGATTCCCGAAAGTTGGGAATGGTGCAGACTCGGTACAATTCTGCAAAAGCTAACAGATGGTACACATTCAACACCCAAATACACTGCTAGAGGCATTCCATTCATATCTGTAAAAGATATAAGTTCTGGTAAAATTTCTTTTGAACGAACAAAATTCATTTCAAAAACAGAACATGAACTTCTCGCGTCTCGTTGTGACCCACATCGAGATGATATTTTACTTACTAAAGTGGGAACAACTGGAATCCCAGTATTGGTTGATACCGATAGGCCTTTTAGCATTTTTGTGAGTGTGGCGCAGCTTCGATTTTCAACAGAACTGCTAGACAAATTTTTCTTGATTTATCTTCTAAAGTCACCGCTTGTACAAACTCAATGTAGAGAAAACACAAAAGGGGTTGGAAATAAAAATTGGGTGATGCGTGATATTGCAAACACGTTGATCTGTATTCCACCATTGGCAGAACAAAAAAGAATACAAGCAAGTCTAGCTAATGTGCTAAAATCGATTTGATAAGAAAGAGCGTCTGAACTCATTTTTGAGAACAGACGCCTTTTTTTACCAGTCTACGATATTATCTACTAAAGTCCTCTGCTCTGTTGCGGTTTTGCGCAAATAAATTCGCGTCGTTTCAATACTTTCATGACCCATCAAGTCTGCAAGGAATGCAATGTCGCTGCACCGATCCAAAAAGCTTTTTGCAAACCGATGCCGGAAAGAGTGGGGATAAACCACCGCAGGATCAATGCCATACTTTAACGCCAGCTTCTTCAGCTGTCCAGAAATACCTCTTGTGGTGATTCGTTCGCCGAAGCGATTCAAAAAGATAAAGCCGCTGTCCTGCTGTTTTTCTTCCAACCAGACAATGGCTTCATCTTGCAATGATTTGGGAATGTAGATGCGGCGCAGCTTTCCACCTTTAGAATAAAGATCGAGGTGTCCAAGCTTAATGTGTTCAACTTTGATTTGCACCAGCTCGCTGACGCGCGCACCCGTAGCAGCCAAAAAGCGGATGACAAAATACCAAAGCATATTGTCATCGCGCTTCAGGCAGTTTTTGAAGTAGATGTAGTCTGCTTCGCTAATGACATTTTCGAGGAAGGCTTTCTGCTGCACCCTGATGGATGACAATTTCCATGAATCCTTTCCGATGCTTTCGAGGTAGCAGTTGATAGCGCGGATTCGTAGATTAACTGTTTTGGGCTTGTACTGCTCAATCAGCCAGGCTTTGTGCTCTTTCAAATTGCGTTTGGTGATGGCCTCATGCCGTTCCCCAAACTGCCGCACAGCAAACAAATAGGATGTTACAGTGTTTTCTGAGAGATTTGTTCCTCTCAAGTGTCTTTCAAATTCTTCAATCATAGTGAAAGACCTCCTTTCACCATGAGTATACAAAAAGAGTTATAGAACCGCTATTTTTGAAAGGACTAGAGAGATTCTTTGAAGGATGCGGAACAGTTCCTTTTCCGGTGGAATAGAAACCAATAATTCACCTATGGAATCAAGTCGAAAGCTATTTTTTATGCCATGTTGATTTGCGTTATAGAATTTTTGGGCGTAGTCAGTCAGAAGCAAATATGGAATATATTTATTCCGCATTTCTGGAAGAAAACGTATCATCGCAGTGTGCTGGTTGATGTAGGCTTTCTCAAATCCATCTGGTATCAGACCAAGCATTCCGACATCGCCTGTTATAGAGAACAGTAAATCGCCACTTTGTAATGAAGTTCGTGTTCCCTCGGCCTTTGAGGGGATGGTAACACGCTGGATATGTTCTAGCCGCAGGTCAAAAGAATTTTTTGACAGATTTCCCATGCGAAGAAATGCTGCACCCGTAGTTGAGTAATATTTTGCCCAATCGCGTGAACCGCTGGTAATGTTCTCTGTCAAAGATTTCAAACGACACCATCCCCAACTTTCGGGAATCTCAAACGGCAATTCATCGTCGATGCAGCGTTCAATTTCATCAACCTTCTCATAATAAGAATTATCCCGTCTAAAAATAACGGATTCATGCTTGTCCCGTTTAATTTTTCCGGCTTTAATGAGCTGCTCTTTTTCTGCACGGATGTGCTCTAACAGAACGGATGCTGGTTCGTCGGCAGAATCTTGGAGAACGAGCTTTCCTTGAACAGCATCTTGTAAAACAGACTTTTTCAAGGTATCTGGAAATGAGCTGTTTAATTGTGCAGCAGTTTTTTCTTTGATATCATATATTTCTATATGTGGAAGCAGAGCTTTTATTTTTCCGCATATTCGTTTTTGCTCACTAGTTGGAGGTAATGGCAATAATGAATGAAGTACATCTTCTCTTGCAATTCCCGGTATCATACTTTTAGCAGCAGCCTTTAATATAGGAATCAACGTTTCTAGGACAATCTTTATATATGAAATCTCTATATCATCTGAAAGTGAACGAATGGCCATAAGCTGTCGAGCAATGTGAACTTGAGGCTCTTTCAATACTGCCATAGAACCCACAGTTCCTTTACAGGTTAATAGCAAATCGCCTCTATGTGCAAAAGCCTTTCCATATTCTGTCCATCGATTGATAACGACATTTCCATTTGCAATATTAGATGCACCTGTAATATAGGGTATTCCCAACTGCGTGCTGTTGTACTTATCGGGAGTCATATCCTGTCCAGATTGCAGTTCAATAATATTTGAAAATCGTACCCACTCCCAGCTCTCCGGAATGTCAAACGGCACTTCATCTGCAATGCAGACAGGCTCATTTTTGCCGACCTTCTCATAAGGCAAATTATCGGCTCCACGAAAAATCACAGACGGATTCTTTTCCTTTTTGATTTTGCCCTCTTTGATAAGCTGTTCTTTTTCTGCACGAATGCGTTCCAGCAGCACAGAAGCAGGCTCGTCATTGGGGTCTTGCGGAACAAGTTTGCCCTGCACTGCCATTTGCAGAATGGAATTTTTCAGTTGCTGTCCTGTCATTTTTTCTTCCTTATCTATGTAGCTCAGTCCTGTGCATCAAGGTCAATGCCCAGAATCTCCGTGATCTGAGCAAGGATTCGGTCAATGTCTGCGTTCAGGCTGGCGCGCTTCTCCTGATACTGCTGAATCAACTCTTTGGGCGGTAGGATTTCCTCTTCCTCATGCGGATAGCCACACAAGTCAATATTATAGTTGCGGTCTTTGATCTCCTGTACGGTGTACTTTTTGGCCTTGTCAAACCCGTCCAGCTGAATTTCTTTGCGGTCACTCCACCATTCTACCGCAGGAGCAAAGTGTTCCAGCTTCATGGGCTTGGTCTTGCTGAAATGCTTGTAGCCTTTCGGCATATCCAGACGATAAAACCAGGTTTCCTCTGTCGGGCCAGTATGGTCAAAGAACAAAATGTTGGTCGTAATCGACGTATATGGGGAGAACACACTACCCGGCATACGGATGATGGTATGGACATTGAACTCAGAGAACAGTTTCGTTTTGATTGCTACTTTGGCATTGTCTGTGCCGAACAAAAAACCATCCGGCAGAATGACTGCTGCGCGGCCATTTTCTTTCAGTCGATACATAATGACGGACATGAACAGGTCTGCTGTTTCGCTGCTGGCAAGGTCAGCCGGAAAGTGATTTTTAACATCGTTTTTCTCAGAACCACCATAGGGAGGGTTCATCAAGATAACATCTACCTGATCGTCCTCGGTATAGTCCAGAACATCCCGAAGCAACGTGTTATCGTGGAACACCTGCGGCACATCCAAGTCATGCAGCAGCATATTGGTGATGCACAGCATATATGGGAACTGCTTCTTTTCAATGCCATATATGGAGTTTGCATACAGGGCTTCATCCTCTGTTGTCTTGACCTTTTTATGCAGAGCTTTCAGCCAACTGGTGATAAAACCACCTGTGCCACAGGCAAAATCGGCCATCTTCTCCCCGATTTGTGGGTTGATCATCTGCGCCATAAAATCAGTCACGGCGCGCGGCGTATAAAATTCACCTGCAGAGCCAGCACTTTGCAGCTCTTTTAGAATAGTTTCGTAAATCTCACCAAACGCATGACTTTCTGCATAATCACTCAGGTCAAGTTCATCAATCACATTGATAACTTGTCGGAGCAAAACGCCATCTTTCATGTAGTTGTTTGCATCTGCAAAGGTAGTCTGCACGATTGCTTTTTTGATGGGCGTAGAAGCGTCCACAGGTAACTTTTTCAAAGTAGGGAACAGCGTATTGTTGACAAATTCCAACAGTGTGTCACCCGTTATGCCCTTACCGTTTTCATCGTGTGCCCAGTTACGCCAACGGCAGGGTTCAGGAATAATTGACTGGTAATCCTTTTCGTCCCACGCCCAATCATTCTCTTTGGCATCGTACACTTTCAAAAAGAGCATCCATGCAATCTGCTCAATGCGCTGCGCATCACCGTTGATACCTGCATCGTTCCGCATAATATCGCGGACACGCTTCACAAAATTCGATAAATTTCCCATTGTTATGCAATTTCTCCTTCATAGATTGCCTGTTCCAGTTCCTTAACAGCTTTCAGATACCCGTCTTTCCCGCCAAAGTAAGAGGCAATCTTTTGAGGCTTGCCCATTTTCAGGAACGGGTCAAGCCGCAGAATTTCCGTTTTCTCAATTTCATAAATGCCAGTATTCATATACTTGTCCAGAAGTGCCTCCAGAACATCTCTTGCTGCACCGCTGTATTTGCTTAGAAAGTCGCGTTTTTTGACATTTTCTGCTCGTTCTCTGCGCGTCAAAGGCTTTTTATCAAACGCAACATGGCAGATAAAGTCAAAGTCGTCCACATCCGTCATGTTCTGGTCGGCCTTTAGTGCTTCAAGGTCAATACCATGCTCCAAAAGAAGCTCCCGGATTTTTTCTTTCTTTTCTTCAGCAGACCATTGACGGATAAAATTGTCCAGTGAAGCGTACGAGCCACGGATATTTTCTTTCGTGTAGTCAATAATGCTTTCCTGCCGGAGCAGTTTCCCGCCTGCATCATAAATAGAAACCGTTTTGTAGATGATCTCCACCCGACAGCCGTCTTTATCAACGATTGGTTTGGGTTTCTTGGGGTCTGGCGGCGTGGGAGGGTCAGATGTTCCTGAGCCCTTTTTCGGTACGGGCTTATCGTTCTCTTTTTCGGAATCGAAGTCCTCGTTCATTTCAATCGGACCATCCCAATCCGGGTCCGCAAAAAGTCGGCTCACATTTCGGAAATCCATCACAACAAAATGGGTCTTGCCTTCTTTTTCGCGCAGACGGGTTCCGCGGCCAATGATCTGCTTGAATTCAGTCATAGAGCCAATCATTTCATCCAAAACAATCAGCTTTGTCATCTTGCAATCCGAACCCGTGGAGAGCAGCTTGGAGGTAGTCGCAATAACAGGATATTTCGAGCCAACAGAGATAAAATAATCCAGCTTACTCTTTCCATAAGTATCGCTGCCTGTAATGCGGACAACATAATCGGGATTCTGCTTCACCATGTCAGCGTTCTGGTTTGCCAAAGCCATCCGCATACGCTCTGCCGCTTCTTCGGTTGGGCAGAACACAATGGTTTTTGCCATACGGTCGGTACTTTTCAAGTACCGCGTGATTTCAGCAGCAACTTGATTGATACGATCTTCTATAATGATGTTGTAGTCGTAATCGCTGTTTGTGTAAATACGATCTTCGATTTCATTTCCGTAAATATCGCGCTGGCCCTTGCGAGGACGCCATCCCTCACCAATATCAGTCATAACATTGATTACCTTAAAAGGTGCAAGAAAACCGTCCTCGATTCCTTCTTTCAGACTGTAAGTATAGATGGGTTCACCAAAGTAGTCGATGTTGGAAACATATTTGGTTTCTTTAGGCGTAGCGGTCATGCCGATTTGCGTAGCAGAAGCAAAATATTCCAGAATTTTGCGCCAGTTGCTTTCTTTCTTCGCCGAGCCACGGTGACACTCATCGACAATAATCAGGTCAAAGAAATCCGGGCTAAAGAGCTGTGACAGCTTATCGAGTGCATTTTCAGCGTTCTCGTCTTGTTCTTCGTTCTTTCCAGCGAGCTGCTGATAGAGAGAAAAATAGACCTCATAAGAAGTAATCGTGCGAGGGTCGTCCTTAGAAAAATTCACCTTATGAATGACCTTTTCCAGCGGCGCAAAGTCCTGTTGGATAGACTGGTCAACAAGATTGTTCCGATCCGCAAGATAGAGAATCTTTTTCTTTAAGCCGCTTTTGAGCAGACGATACACAATTTGAAACGCCGTATAAGTTTTACCTGTACCAGTTGCCATTACCAACAAAAGCCGATTCTGCCCTCTTGCAATCGCGTCCAACGTGCGGTTGATGGCAATGCGCTGGTAATAGCGCGGCGGGTAAGTGTTTTGGCTGCTATAATACGGTTGTGCAATCATTTTCTCCTGTACATCCGTCAGACCAGTTCCATTGTTTGCGCCTGCTTTGTACCGCTCAACCAACTCTTTTTCCGTTGGAAATTCGTCAAGGCCAAAGGTGCGCTCTTTACCTGTCAAAAAGTCATGCTCCGCAAAACCATCCCCATTTGAGCTAAAGGCAAACGGAACATCCAACATCTGCGCATAGGTCATGGCCTGCTGCAATCCATGGGAAACCGTATGATTGTTGTCTTTTGCTTCAACAATGGCAATCGGATTATTCGCGCTCAGGTAAAGCACATAGTCTGCACGTTTCGGCTTTTCACGGGCCACAACGTTACCTTTGAGGTTGATACGGCCATCCGTAATTTTTGTTTCCAGCGTGATGTGCTGGTTGTTCCACTTTGCCGTGATTGCGGGTGTGATGTAGTGAAACTTAATATCTTCTTCGGACATTTGACTCTTTGAAAGCACCGCCATACAGACAACCTCCTGCATTGTAGAATCCCGAAAACTTCCAGATAATCAATATTATCGGAAGTTGTATGCCGCAACGACCTTTAAGGTTAAACTACTCCAATTATTACTATACCACGACTTGATTCGGTGGGCAACAAGACAATACCAGTATTTTTCCGAAATACTCTTAATATCTTCCAAACATGAAAAGCACCCCTGCCAATCCATGTGTTATCACACATTTCATTGACAGGGGTGCTTGTGTTTATTGTAGGCTGCTTTCCGTTTTACTGATGCAAATTATCAAATTTGGTGGTAAGTTGGTGGTAAATCCACGTTGCTCCAGTATCACATATCGTGATTTTTAACGAATATAAGCCAATTTTTGCATTTTACTGCTCAATCGGCTTCATCGTGGGGAACAGCAGCACATCGCGGATGGAGGCGCTGTCGGTGAGCAGCATCACCAGACGGTCCACGCCGAAGCCCAGACCGCCCGTGGGGGGCAGGCCGTACTCCAGTGCGTTCACGTAGTCGTAGTCCACCTGTGCCTTGCAGTCGGGCTCGATGGCCTTGCGCTCGGCCACCTGACGCTCGAAGCGGCCCTTCTGGTCGATGGGGTCGTTCAGCTCGCTGAAGGCGTTGCCGTACTCGGTGCAGTCGATGAAATACTCAAAGCGCTCGGTGAAGGCGGGATCGTCCGGCTTGCGCTTTGCCAGCGGGCTGATCTCTACGGGGTAGTCGTAGATGAAGGTGGGCTGGATGAGCTTGTCCTCCACGAAGGCATCAAAGAACTCGGCCAGAATGGAACCCTTGGTGGGCACCTCGGGCAGCTCCACGTGGTGCTCCTTGGCGGCGGCGATGGCATCCTCGTCGGACTTCCAGTCGTTGAAGTCCACGCCGGAATACTTCTTCACGGCTTCCACCATGGTCAGGCGCTCCCAGTGACCCATGTCGATCTGCTTGCCCTGATAGGGGATGACCATGCTGCCGCAGATCTTCTGGGCAAGGCGCTTGTACAGCTCCTCCACCAGATCCATCATGCCGTGGAAGTCGGTGAAGGCCTGATACAGCTCGATGCTGGTGAACTCCGGGTTGTGCTTGGGGTCCATGCCCTCGTTGCGGAAGATGCGGCCCACCTCGTACACGCGGTCCATGCCGCCCACGATCAGGCGCTTGAGGTACAGCTCGGTCTCAATGCGCAGCACCATGTCCATGTTCAGGCTGTTGTGATGGGTGTAGAAGGGGCGTGCGGATGCGCCGATCTCGAAGGGGGTCAGGATGGGGGTGTCCACCTCCAGGAAGCCCTTCTCGTCCAGATAGGCGCGGATCTCCTTCAGGATCTGGCTGCGCTTCACGAAGGTGTCCTTCACCTCGGGGTTTGCAATCAGGTCCACGTAGCGCTGACGGTAACGCATCTCGGTGTCGGTCAGGCCGTGGAACTTCTCGGGCAGGGGACGCAGGCTCTTGGCCAGCAGGGTCAGCTCGGTGGCGCGCACGCTCAGTTCGCCGGTCTTGGTGCGGAACACCTCGCCCTTCACGCCGATGATATCGCCCACGTCCAGCTTCTTGAAGGCGGCGTAAGGCTCTTCGCCCAGCTCATCGCGGCGGACGTACAGCTGAATGTCGCCCTTATCGTCCCGCAGGTGGGCAAAGCTTGCCTTGCCCATTACGCGCTTGGACATCATACGGCCAGCCAGCGCCACGGTCTTGCCGCTGTCGGTCTCGTTGGGCAGGTCGGCAAACTCGGCCTTCAGGTCGGCAGAGTAGGCATCCTGCGGGTACTTGGTCAGGGTGAAGGGGTCGTGGCCTGCAGCCTGCAGGTCGGCCAGCTTCTGGCGGCGCACCTGCACCTGCTCGCTCTCGGACAGGCCCTGCGCCGGGTTCTTCTTTTGTTCTTCCATGGTTTCTCCTATTCGTTTGGCCTGCTCAGCCTGCAGCGTGGGTAATGTTCAGCACGGTGTACTCCACGGTGTGGCCGGTGGGCAGCAGCACTTCGGCCTTGTCGCCCACAGCCTTGCCCAGCAGAGCGTGGCCCACGGGGCTTTCGTCGCTGATCTTGCCGTTCAGGGGGTCGGCTTCGGTGCGGCCCACAATGTCGTACTCCTCGTTCTCGTCCTCACCGGTCATGAGGATGGTGACGTGGGTGCCCACAGAGACATTGTCCACGCTCAGCTCGCTCTCATCAATGATGACGGCGTTCTTGATCATCTGCTCCAGTTCGGTGATGCGGTTCTCCACCAGACCCTGCGTATTCTTGGCCTCGTCGTACTCGCTGTTCTCGGAAAGGTCGCCGTGGCTGCGTGCTTCCTTGATCTCTTCGGCCAGCTCCTTGCGGCGCACCGTTTTGAGGTATTCCAGTTCTTCCTGCATTGCCTTCAGACCGGCAGCGGACATCTTGATCTCTTGTGCCATTTGAGAATCTCTCCTTGTCTCTATTTGTGCTGTGCAGCCGCAAAGCCGCACAAGAATGCCATTTTGACTACATTATTATAATAGCAGGCGGCTGCTTTGTCAACAAAAAAGGCGGCGGTAGGGCAGAAAAATGTGTCGGCTGGAGCAAATAAAGGAACAGCCCGCTCTTCAAAAAAGGAGAACGGGCTGTTTTGATTCCATTGGGTGTTACTTGGTAGACGGTTTCATCTGCTGTGCCTTTTTCCACGCGCGAATGGCTTTTACGGTGGAGACCGGCACATGGGGGTCGAATTTGTCCGGATGCTCACTGCTGCGCAGCGTCATCAGCTCGTTTTCAATTGCCCACTGTGCAGCCTGCTGCCCAGCGACATTGTCGAGATCGGCGCGGCACCTGAAGGCGACGCAGGCGGTGCCATTGCCGCCGTGGTCCTTGGCAGCGCAGCCGTGTGGGGCGGCTACGAGGTGGTGACGCGGGTGATCCTGAATGAACTGCTGCCCGAGGGTGCAGCCATCCCCGCAAACCGCGGCCAGCTGGCATTGCTGGTATGGAACAGTGCAGGCAGGCCCGAACCCGCCGCACAGCCCGCGTTTGCGGATGTGGCCGACGCTGACATGGCAAAGGCTGCACAGTGGTGCGCGGAGCAGGGCATCATGGAAGCCAAGAGCTCAGACACCTTCAAGCCCGAAGGCTGGACACCGAAGTTCAACGTGATCGAAACCTGGAATAGGGCATTCCCCAAGGCAAAGTAAATTGTAAATTTTCTCGTACATCCTTGACTTTTGCACCAAAGTGCATACACTAGAGATAGATAAGGTGATGAGAACTTATCCATAGGGTTCATGCAATGAACAAAGCAAAGCCCCCCGGTAGTCGGAATACCGGGGGGCTTTTTGTTGTATTGTGTTAGAGCATGTGTTATACTGGCACTGCGGCCCTTCTCCGCTTCACAACATGTGGAAAGGAGGTGGAATCCCATATGGATAATCTTATCGCGTTTTTCCAGACTGTCGCAGCAGAAGTAGTAGCATACTATCTTTGCAAGTGGCTTGACAGCCTGATGTGTAAGGGCAGTAAGCACTAACACAAGAACCCCCTCGGAGTTGCCGCTCCGAGGGGGTTTTGTTTTTGCATGGAATCCCATGGAAATAGGCCTTATCGCGTTGCCTACCTCTAGTATATGCAATCCCGCGCAAAAGTCAAGCAGGCAGATGAAAATTAACAATTTGCCGTTGGAATGGCCCGCAAAAACCCCCGCTGACAGAGGGAAAAGTGTCAACGGGGGCCGGGGTGATGTCGTGTTTCGGTGGGAACTCCTTCAGTCAGAACCTGACGGTTCTGCCAGCTCCCTCGGTGAGGGGGCTGTCTGCGCAGCAGACTGGGGAAGTTGACGTTTACCGTTTAATCGTCTGCGCTCTCGTCCAGATTGCCCAGCTTCTTGGCCTGCTCCACAACGGCAGGCACCAGCATCTCGGGCAGAACCTCGTAGCGGGCAAACTCGGTGGTGAACCAGCCGCGGCCCTGCGTGGTCTGCCGGATGAAGGTGGTAAAGTTTGCAAGCTCTGCCAGCGGCACTTCCGCAATGATGGTCTGCATGCCGTCCTCGTCCGGCTCCATGCCCAGCACGCGGCCGCGGCGCTTGGTCACATCGCCCATGATATCGCCGGTGTTGTCGTTTGGCACATGAGCCTTCAGGGTGTGGATGGGTTCCAGAATGACCGGGCCGGCCTCCGGCATAGCGGCCTTGTAAGCCAGCTTTGCGGCCATAATAAAGGCCATCTCGGAGCTGTCCACCGGGTGGTAGCTGCCGTCCAGCAGGGTGGCTTTCAGGCCCACCACGGGGTAGCCTGCAAGCACGCCCTTTTCGGCGGCAAGGCGCACGCCCTTTTCAACAGCCGGGAAGAAGTTCTTGGGCACGCTGCCGCCGAACACCTTCTCCTCGAACACGACCTGCTCGCTGTCGCAGGGCTCGAAGTTGATGATAACATCACCGAACTGGCCGTGACCGCCGGTCTGCTTCTTATGACGGCCCTGCTTCTGGCAGGCCTTGCGGATGGACTCGCGGTAGGCGATGCGGGGTGCTTCCAGCCCGATCTCCACGCCGAACTTGTTCTTGAGTTTGGCCTTCACCACGTCCAGATGCTGCTCGCCCAGACCGCCGATCACCTGCTGATGGGTCTCGGCGTTGTTCTCGTAGCTCAGGGTGGGGTCTTCTTCCATCAGGCGGGCCAGCGCGCTGCTGATCTTGCCCTCGTCGCCCTTCTTGGCCACAGTGACGGCCATGAACAGACTGGGCTTGGGGAACACGGGGGCGGGCAGCTTGACCACGCGCTCAGCGTCGCACAGGGTGTCGCCGGTCTTGGCGCTCACCAGCTTTGCCACTGCGCCGATGTCACCGGCAATGATGCCGTCGGAATCCACCTGCTTTTTGCCAATGACGGTGAGGGGCTTGGAGATCTTCTCCACATCGCCGGTGCGGGCGTTGGTGAGGGGTTCGCCTGCAGTCACCTTGCCGCTGACCACGCGCAGATAGCTCAGCTTGCCCACGAACGGGTCGGCCACGGTCTTGAACACGTAGGCGGCGGTAGGCTCGTCCACGGTGCAGTGCAGTTCCACCGGCTCGCCGGCGGCATCCTCGGCCAGCGTGCTGGCTTCGTGCTCCGGGCTGGGCAGCAGCTTGTGCATGTTGAACAGCAGCATATCCAGTGCCTGCTGGTTCACGGCGCTGCCGCAGAACACGGGGGTGATCAGGCCGTCCTTGACGCCCTTGCGCATGCCTTCCACAATCTCCTCGGTGGTGAAGGCTTCGCCGCCGAAGAACTTTTCCATCAGCTCATCGTCGGTCTCGGCAATGGCTTCGCTCATGGCCTCGATCAGGCCCTGAAAACGGTGGCCGATGTCCGGCAGGTCCACCTGGATCTGCTTGCCGCCCTCGTACTTGAAGGCCTTCTGGCTGAACAGGTTGATGTACACGGGGGTGCCGTCGTCCAACTTGGCGGGCACCACGCAGGGGCAGACGGTGGAGCCGAACTTGATCTTCATATCCTCAAGGATCTTGAAGTAGTTGGCATTCTCCAGATCGCACTTGGAGACGAACACCATGGTAGCCTTGCCATTCTTGCGGGCCAGCTGGAACGCCTTTTCCGCACCCACAGTCACGCCGCTGCGGCCGGACACCACCACCAGCACGCTCTCGGCTGCGCGGATGCCCTCGTACTCACCGGCCTCGAAGTCGAACAGGCCCGGCGCATCGATCAGGTTGTACTTGATGCCCTCGTACTCCACGGGGACGACCGATGCAGACAGGCTGGCCTTGCGCTTTGCTTCCTCGGGGTCAAAGTCCGAAATCGTGGTGCCGTCCTCGACCCGGCCCATACGCTCGGCAGCGCCCGAAAAATAGACCAGCGCCTCGGTGAGCGTGGTCTTGCCGCTGCCGGCATGACCGGCAATCAGGATATTGCGGATGTTGTTGCTTGCGTATTTCATATCGGTTTTTCCCTCATTTCCGCCGCACGGAGCATTCTCTCCGCTTTTGTGGCATATTTTACAAAGATAATACCACACTTAAAATGATTTTTAAATATTTCGTTTGAAAATTCTGACGAATCAAGCGCCAAACTTCGGGGCAAGGTTTTGTGCAAGTTGCACGGCAGTGCCAAAGTTTATTGTAAAATCCACAGCGATACGCTATAATAAAAGGCAGAATAAAGGCACAAGGAGCATACCAAAATGAAACGCACGGATTACATCAACTGGGATGAATATTTCATGGGCATTGCGCTGCTCACGGCCATGCGCTCCAAGGACCCCAACAGTCAGGTGGGCGCGTGCATCGTCAGCTCGGAAAACAAAATTCTGTCCTTGGGCTACAACGGTATGCCCATTGGCTGCAGCGACGACGAGATGCCCTGGGAGCGGGAGGGCGCACCGCTGGACACCAAGTATATGTACGTGTGCCACGCCGAGCTGAACGCCATCCTCAACAGCGCCCACAATAACCTGAAAGGTGCGCGGGTGTACGTGACGCTGTTCCCCTGCAACGAGTGCACCAAGGCCATCATCCAGTCGGGCATTGCCGAGGTGGTGTACTACGGCGACAAGTACCACGACAGCGATTCCAGCGTGGCGGCGCGGTTCATGTTCAAAAAGGCCGGCGTGAAGCTGACTGCCTATCAGTCCACCGGACGGAAGGCAGAGCTGGAGCTGTGAACTTTTTTCATAGCATCTTGACTTTTGTGTGGGATTGCATATACTAAGGGTAGGAAGTTGGTTAGAACATTCCATTGTATCCACGCACAAAAAAGAGCCCTCTCAGAGTTGCAGCTCCGAGAGGGTTCTTTTTGTGCTTACTTGCCCTTGCGGTGACTCTCAAGCCACTTGCACAGGAAGTGTGCAGCTACCTGTGCTGCGACAGCCACCAGAAAATTGGTTAGAATGGTGTCCATGGTATCCACCCCCTTCTGTTGCCAGAATGGAGAAGGGCAGCACAGCCAGTATAGCATATCCGACAGGGTATTGCAATTTTTTCAGAATCCCAGTATAATATATAATATAAGTATAAATATACAATGAAATTTGCATAGAGAGGGAAATATACAATGAGCCTGAAGAACCGCAGCTTTTTGAAGCTATTGGACTACACCCCTGCCGAGATCGAAGAACTGCTGGACCTTGCCGCAGACCTGAAGGCAAAAAAGAAGGCCGGTATCCGCCACAATGACCAGCTGGCAGGCAAGAACATCGCCCTGATCTTTGAAAAGACCTCCACCCGCACCCGTTGCAGCTTCGAGGTCGCTGCCCACGATCTGGGCATGGAAGTGACCTACCTTGACCCGTCCGGCAGCCAGATCGGCAAGAAGGAGTCCATCGCCGACACTGCCCGTGTGCTGGGCCGCATGTTCGACGGCATCGAGTACCGGGGCTATGGCCAGCAGATCGTGGAAGACCTTGCCCACTACGCCGGTGTGCCGGTGTGGAACGGCCTGACCAACGAGTTCCATCCCACCCAGATCCTGGCCGACTTCCTCACCATCCGGGAGCACTTTGGCCACCTGAAGGGCATCAACTTCGTTTACTTCGGCGATGCCCGCTACAACATGGGCAACAGCCTGATGGTGGGCTGCGCCAAGATGGGCCTGAACTTCACCGCCTGTGCACCCAAGAAGTACCAGCCGGACGCTGCCCTCGTGGCCGAGTGCCAGAAGATCGCTGCCGAGACCGGTGCCACCCTCACCTTTGAGGAGGATTCCGCCAAGGCCGCCAAGGGTGCCGACGTGCTGTACACCGATGTGTGGGTGTCCATGGGTGAGCCGGTGGAGGTGTGGGCTGAGCGCATCAACGACCTTGCCGCCTACCAGATCAACCAGCAGCTGATGGACATTGCAGGCCCGCACGCTGTGTTCATGCACTGCCTGCCCGCCTTCCACGACCACAAGACCACCGTGGGCAAGGAGATGGGCGAGCGCTTTGGCCGCGATGCCATGGAAGTGACCGATGAAGTGTTTGAAGGCCCCCAGAGCATCGTGTTTGACGAAGCCGAGAACCGGATGCACACCATCAAGGCCGTGATGGCTGCGACCCTTGGCTATGTAAAATAACGGATCACAAATAAAAAAGGGAGGCTGCGTTTGCAGTCTCCCTTTTGCTTTGCCTGTTAGGCTTCCTTCAGCTTCAGCACGCCAGCCTGTACCAGACGCTTGCGCAGCAGTGCACCCACGATGCAGCTCACCACGATCTTGGCGAGGTCCAGCGCAATGAACGGGTACACGCACACCGAAAGCGCATAGCCCAGCTCGCACTGCATCTGGAACACGAACCATGCGGTGCCCAGCACGTAGCAGGCGGCATCGCCCAGCACAAGGCCGACACCGGAGATCACCGGCTGGCCCTTGCTCTTTTCGATGAACAGACCGCCGATGAAGGCCAGCAGCAGGTAGCCCACCAGATAGCCGCCGGTGGGGCCTGCCAGCTTGGCAATGCCCGCGCCGTAGCCGGAGAACACCGGCACGCCCACAAGGCCGATGAGCAGGTACACCGCCACGCTCAGGGTGCCGAACTTGGGCCCCAGCAGCCATGCGGTCAGGCAGATGACAAAGTTTGACAGCGAAATGGGAATGGCTCCGATGGGCACGCTCAGCGGGCCAAGCACGCACAGCGCGGCGGCCATCAGTGCGGTGACGGCCATCTGATAGGTGGTCAGTTTTTTGTTTTTCATAGAATAGAATTCCCCTCTGTTAAAAATTTACAAGGCATCTGTGCCCGAGTATAACGCGGCAGAGGGAAGACGGTCAACAATGAAGTTACAGCAGGGTTTACAATAGGGCGTGTTGTAATGCGTCGTAGAATATGGTAAGATGATAACAAAAAAGATTGACCGTCCTGCTTCCAAACTGTGCGGTCAATCTTTTTGACAAGCGGGATGGAAAGCTGACCCTTGCAGTCAGCGCCCCTTCTGTATTTATTATACCGCATCAGCGTTATTTGTCAAGGAGGTTCCCTATGGGTGGAGGACACGTATCGCGCCCCGATTTCGGGATGCCGCAGCCGGACCCGGCCTACCCACTGACCGAGTTCTACCTGCTTTTGCAGCACGCACTGGACAAAGCGGGCCGCTTTGCGCTGCCTGCGCTGTATGCCCGCGTGCAGGCACCGGCCCGGCACATCTATCTGGACGAGGCGCGGGAATATTTGAGCCTTTCGCCTACCGGGCGGGAGGGGGATATCCGCCTGCTGGCCGAGGGCAGTCTGCAGCTGCTGTACAGTACCCTGCACGTCCAGCCGGACGGCACGCCTGCAGCCCTGCTGCTCACCGAGGAGTGCACCCGCGCCACGGTGGCGGTGCAGCTGCTGCCGCCCTTTGTGTGGGAGGACCCGCTGCCGCCGCTGCCGGACACCCCTGCGGCGCTGACGCTGCAGCTGACCATGCAGGATGTGATGCAGGCCGATACCGACCCGGAAGCGCTGGGCAGAAAGCTGGCTGGCACAGCGGCGAACAAGCGCTGGCTGCACCATCCGAAGGCCGAGACCTTCCTTGCAGAACGGGTGGCCCTGCTGCAGAGAGTATATAAAAGGTGATTTTCATAAATTTTTCCTGCAATGCAATCTTCGGGGGCGTTCAGCCGTGTATAGGGTGAATGTCCCCCGTGGAACACGAATTCCACCAGCCCTGTACAGGCGGTAAAGGAGAGCTTGAAACTATGGGACAGCTGACCAGAAACGAAGTATTTACGCTGGCAGTGCAGAAATACAGCGATGCTGTTTACCGCGCTGCCATACACAACAGCCGATGCACAGCCGATGCCGAGGACGTGGTGCAGGATGTCTACGAGAAGCTCCTGCATTATAATGGTACGTTTGAGAGTGAGGAGCACCTCAAGGCGTGGCTGCTGCGGGTGGCCATCAACCGCTGCCGGGACCTGACCCGCGCAGCCCATCAGAAGGACACCGAGCTGGACGAGAACCTGCCCGCGCCCGATGCGTTTGAGGACGGCAGTGTGCTGGACGCAGTGCGCGCCCTGCCGGAAAACTACCGCAATGCCATCTATCTGCATTACTACGAGGGATACACGGCGGCGGAAATCGGCCGGATGATGGGCGCACCGTCCAACACGGTGCTGAGCTGGCTGCGGCGTGCCCGGGCGCAGTTACATACGATGCTGAAGGAGGAGATCGAAGATGAGGTGGTATGAGTACAAGATGGAGACGGACGACCTCTACGCCCCGGACGATCTGAAGGCAAAGCTGCTGGCCATGACAGACCAGTTGACCGAAGAAGAAAAGGCCCAGCCCATGATGAAAACCGACGCACCGGTACCAGCTCAGTCCGCCCCGGTGCAGCCGAAGAAGAAACTGATCCGCTTCCCCGCAAAGCGGGTGGGCGTACTGGCGGCCTGCCTTGCTGTGTGCGTGGTAGGCTATGGTGCTTTTGCCACCGGACAAATCGGCCTTGGCGCAAAGAGCAGCAGCCCGGCGGTCTATTATTCTGCGGACAGCACTGCGGCGGTGATGGCGGCAGGCGGCGCGGACCGCGCCGCTGTGGACAGCCCCATGGCAGCCGATTACAGTCTGAACACCATGGCGCTGGAAAGCGGCGCAGACAACGGCACCGCTGTTTATTCGGAGGACGACGCGGCAGCAGCGGCCCATAGCACCGACCACGCAAAGATCATCTACACCGCGAACCTCAGCCTGGAAAGCAAGGACTACGACGCAGCCCGCGCTGCGCTGGATGCTGCCCTTGCTGAAGCGGGCGGCTATCTGGAATCCAGCAGTGAATACTCGGATGCCGGTGACAGCCGCAGTGTCAGCCTGACCTACCGGGTGCCGCAGCAGAACTACGAGAACTTTCTTGCCGCCGTGGCCGAAGCAGGCAACGTGACCTACAAAAACCAGCAGGCCGACGACGTGACCGCCCAGTACATGGACGTGGAGACCCGGCTTGAGAATCTCAAGAACCAGCGAACCCGCCTGCAGCAGCTGCAGCAGCAGGCCGACAACCTCTCCGACCTGCTTGAGATCGAGTCCAGCCTGACGGATGTGCAGAGCCAGATCGAGAGCTGGCAGAGCCAGATGGACTGGTACAACGATCAGGTGGAAGAGTGCACCGTGTACGTGAGCCTGAGCGAGGTGAGCACCTACTCGCCGCCCAGCGAGGGCTTCGGCAGCCGCTTTGTCAGCGCCCTTTCCGCTGGCTGGCAGAACTTTGTGGGTGGCCTGCAGCAGGTCATCGTTGCCCTTGCCGGTGCATGGCCGGTGGTGGTGATCGCAGCCGCCGCCTGCGCAGGGTTCGTGGTTTGGAAAAAGAAGAAAAAATAAATCAAAAAAATACTTGACATCCGCCCGCCCTTGTGGTATTATACTTGAGCAGTCAGCGAGAACCGCTGAGAGCACAAAGTAAATATCGCGGGGTGGAGCAGTCTGGTAGCTCGTCGGGCTCATAACCCGAAGGTCGTTGGTTCAAATCCGGCCCCCGCAACCACCAAGCGTTCTGAGATCTCTCAGAACGCTTTTTTGTTTGCCACTGGCGTATTGCAGTTTGCTGCGGTATACTGGAACCGGGCAAACAACAGCACAGGAGGTGCTTTTTTATTATGGTACAGGTAGACCTTATCACCGGCTTTCTGGGCGCAGGCAAAACCACCTTTCTGCGTCGGTATGTCCGGTATCTGGTGGCACAGGGCCACAATGTCTGCATTCTGGAAAACGACTTCGGCGCAGTGAATGTGGATGCCATGCTGGTGCAGGACCTTCTTGGCCCGAACTGCGACCTTGAGACCATCAGCGGCGGATGCGACTGCGACACCCACCAGCGCCGGATGCGCACCAAGCTCATTGCCATGGCCATGCGCGGGTTCGACCGGGTGGTGGTGGAACCCAGCGGCATCTTTGATGTGGACGAGTTTTTTGATGTGCTGCGGGACGACCCGCTGGACCGCTGGTATCACATCGGCAATGTGATCGCCATAGTGGATGCCATGCTGCCGGAAACGCTTTCGCCGCAGGCTGAGTATGTGCTGGCATCCGAGACGGCCAACGCGGGCCGGGTGCTGGTCAGCCGTACCCAGTTGGCCGGGCAGCAGCAGACCGCTGCCGCCGTGGCCCACCTGACCCGTGCGCTGGAGGGCTGCAAGTGCTCCCGCCGCTTTGCGCCGGAAGAGATCATCACCAAGGACTGGGCACGGCTTACCGATGCCGACCTTGCCGCCATTGCGGCCTGCGGCTGCAGGCAGGCCAGCTGCGAAAAGCTGCATTTTGACGAGCACGAAGCCTTCAGCTCTCTGTGCTTTCTGGAGCAGCACCTGACGCTGCAGCAGCTGCAGGCCGCTGCCGACCATCTGTTTGCGGATGCCGCCTGCGGCCATGTGCTGCGGGTGAAGGGCTTTGCACCGGACCCGCAGGGCACCACCGGCTGGCTGGAGCTGAACGCCACCGCTGCCGGCAGAACACTGGAACCCATCCCGCAGGGGCAGGATGTGCTCATCGTCATTGGCGAAGGACTGGACAAAGCGGCCATTGAAGCCCGGCTTAAGGCCTGAATTTTCAACACAAAAACAACAGAATGGTGAAAAACAGAAGGAGAAAGAGAAGGAGGTCATGAACAAGACCCGGCAGGCTCCCTCGGCACGGCGCATCATCGGCATGGTGGTGGGTGTTATCATCATCGCCTTTGGCCCCTTCATCCAGTTCTTCGATGGACATTTCTCCCAGAAGGCGCTGAAATATAAACAAGAAAAGGAATAACAAAAAGGCGTGGGCCTCCGAATGGAAGCTCACGCCTTTTACGATTACGATCAGAACTTGAACAGCGGGGTGCCTGCCAGCACATCGCCCTCGGCCAGCATCTTCAGCTCGCCCATGTCATCGCCGTTGGTCACGATGATGGCGGTAGCGGTGGGATGGCCTGCGGCGCGGATGGCGTCCAGATCCACCTTCAGCAGCGGGGTGCCGGCCTTGACCTTATCGCCCACCTTGACCAGTGCCTTGAAGCCCTTGCCCTGCATCTCCACGGTGTCCATGCCAACATGGATCAGGATCTCAATGCCGTCCTCGCTGGTCAGGCCCACGGCGTGCAGGGTGGAAGCCACCTGTTCCACGGTGCCGTCAAACGGAGCATACACGGTCTTGCCGGTGGGCTCGATGCCGCAGCCGGGGCCAAGGATGCCCTGTGCAAAGGTCTCGTCGGGGATGTCGGCCTGTGCCAGCACCTTGCCGCGGATGGGGGTCAGAACGGTCTTGCTCTGACCGAAGAATTTGACAGTCTCTTCCTGCTCGGTCTTGCCGCCGAACAGCTTATCAAAAAAGCCCATGTTAAAATACCTTCTTTCCGATCATTTCATAGAGCCAGCCGGCCGAAACGCTGTCCTGCAAGGCCCACCGTCTCCAACCCATTGGTCTACCCAAAAGATACCACATTGTGAAAGAAATTGCAATTGGTATCCCGCATAAAACAGCCAAAAATCTTTGGCGGCATCACATCAGGTCGATCAGCTGCTCGATCTCCTCCATGCGGGTGGCCCAGCTGGTGGCAATGCGCATCACGGTGTGGGTGTCGTCGTACTTCTCCCAGAAGCCGAACTTTGCCAGTGGCTCCAGCGCTTCCAGCTGGCTGTTTTCCAGAATGGGGAACACCTGATTGGTGGGCGACTCCATATAGAAGCGGTAGCCCTTGGCAGCAAGGCCCTCCTTCAGACGGTCGGCAGTCTCGATGGCGTTCCGGCTGATGCGGGTGTACAGATCATCGGTGAACAGCACATCGAACTGCAGGCCCATCAGACGGCCTTTGGCAAGCAGCGCGCCCTGCTGCTTGACCATAGTCATAAAGTGGGCCGGTGCGCCGTGGGGGAACACCACGGCCTCGCCGCACAGCGCGCCCACCTTGGTGCCGCCGATATAGAACACATCGGTCAGGCGGGCGATATCCTGCAGGGTAACATCGGTGCCCTTGGCCATCAGACCGTAGCCCAGGCGTGCGCCGTCCATGAACAGGGGCATGTGGTACTCCTGACACACAGCGTGCAGCTCTTCCAGCTCAGCCTTGGTGTACAGGGTGCCGTACTCGGACGGGTGAGAGATATATACCATGCCGGGGAACACCATGTGGTCGTGGTTGGCATCGGCATAGAAGGTGGCGCACCAGTCGCGCACATCGGCGGCGCTCACCTTGCCCTCGTGGGCGGGCAGGGCAATGACCTTGTGGCCGGTATACTCAATGGCACCGGCTTCGTGTGCAGCCACATGGCCGGTGGCAGCAGCCATCACGCCCTGCCAGCGCTGCAGCATGGACGCAATGACGATGGCGTTGGTCTGGGTGCCGCCGGAGATGAAGGTCACGTCTGCATCCGGGCAGCCGCAGGCAGCACAGATCTTTGCTTTGGCGCTGGCGCAGTAGGGGTCGGTGCCATAGCCGGGCACCTTTTCAAAGTTGGTCTCGGCCAGCTTTTGCAGGATGGCAGGGTGTGCACCCTCACAGTAGTCGTTCTCGAAATACAGCATATCGTTACTCCTGATCCAGTGAGATAAAGTGTTGATAGGGCTATTCTACTACGGGGGAGAGGGAGTGTCAAATCGCGTCCCTCTTTACGGCAAAGGATTTTTACTGTATCTTTAGTTTTTCTATGGTATAATGCGGGAAACGGAATATATTATTTGGGAAGGGGAATGTGCATGAAAAAACAGACGCTTGTGCGGGATGCCACCGTAATGCTGCTGGCTCTGTTCGCCGCCTATGCCATGGTGATGCTTACACAGGCCGTTATGGGCCGCATTGAGGGCGTAGCAATGCTTATTTTTATGCTGGCGGTATTTGTCACCTCTATGTATACAGAAGGTTATGCGTGGGGCGTGGCGGCTTCGCTCATCAGCGTGCTGGCTGTGAACTTTGCCTTCCTCTCACCGTATTTCGCCTTCAACTTTACCCTGTCGGAAAACCTGTTCTCCGGCCTTGTGATGTTGGTGGTGTCCATCATGACCAGCACCCTCACCACCCGCATCAAAAAGCAGGAACAGCTGCGTATGGAAAGCGAGAAGGAGAAGATGCGTGCAAACCTTCTGCGCGCGGTTTCTCACGATCTGCGCACCCCGCTCACCTCCATCTACGGTGCCTGCTCCACTGTGATCGAAAATTATGACTCGCTGGATAAGGAAAAGACCATTAAACTGCTTGGCGAAGCCTGCAGTGATGCCCAGTGGCTGACCCGCATGGTGGAGAATCTGCTTTCCGTCACCCGCATCGACAGCGAGAAGGTGACGGTGCAAAAGACCCCCACTGTGCTGGACGAACTGCTGGATACGGTGCTGGTCAAGTTCCGCAAGCGCTACCCGGAGATCCCGGTGGAGCTGGAAACGCCGGATGCCTTTATCGTGATCCCCATGGATTCCATGCTGATCCAGCAGGTGCTGATGAACCTGCTGGAAAATGCCGCTCTGCACGCCGAGGGCATGACAAAACTGACCTTGAAGGTGTTCACGGTGGGCAATCGTGCGGTGTTCGAGGTGACGGACGATGGCTGCGGCATCCCCAGAGAACGGCTGAAAACGCTGTTCTCGGGCACCGGCGGCACCGACCCGGATGTACCGGCAGACAGCCGCAAGCACGGCATGGGCATCGGCCTTTCGGTATGTGCGGCCATCATCAAGGCGCACGGCGGCGAGATCAAGGCCGAGAGCCGTCTGGGTGAGGGAACGACCATCCGCTTCTGGCTGGAGACCGAAGAAATTGAAATGGAGGATGCAGAAGATGAGCAATAACAAATTCAAGGTCCTGATCGTAGAGGATGAGGCAAATATCTGCAGCTTTATCGAAACGCTGCTCACCACCAACGATTATCAGGCTCTGGTGGCTCATACCTGTACCATGGGCCTGACTCTGTTCGCCTCCCACAACCCGGATCTGGTCATTCTGGATCTGGGCCTGCCGGACCGGGATGGGCTGGAATTCATCCGCACCGTGCGGCAGAAGTATATGACCCCCATCGTGGTGCTCTCGGCCCGCACCGACGAGATGGATAAGATCGAAGCGCTGGATCTGGGTGCCAATGATTACATCACCAAGCCCTTCAGCACCGGCGAACTGCTGGCCCGCGTGCGCGCTGCCCTGCGGCTGAACCGCTACAGTGCCATGCACGGCGGCAATGCCCCGGCGGGTGAGTTCCGCGCACAGGGAATGCGCATCAACTATGACCGCCGTAAGGTGTTCGTGGACGAGCAGGAGATCAAGCTGACCCAGACCGAATACAACATCGTAGCGTTCCTTTCCCAGCACGCGGGCCGCGTGATGACCTATGCGGCCATCGTCAAGGCCATCTGGGGCGATACCGACATCGGCAGCACCAAAAAGCTGCAGGTGAACATGGCCAATATCCGCAAAAAGCTGGGCAGCCGTCCGGGCAGCAATGCCTATATCCTCAATGAGCTGGGCGTGGGCTACCGCATGATCGACGAGGATGCCCGCAGCGGGGAGATCAACGAATGATACTTGCACTGATCCTGTTTGCTGTTACCTATGTATTGATGCTGTGGCTGCAGCAGTACCGCCCGTGGGTGGCACTGTGCAGTGCGGTGCTCTTTATTGTGCTGGGCGAGGCAGGGGTCTACGAGTTTTCACTCCGCGCCGCGCTGCAGGCCGTGGATTATAATGTGCTGCTCATGATGGCGGGCACCATGGGTACGGTGGCACTGTTCATCGAGAGCAAAATGCCTGCCCGCCTGGCGGAAATGCTTATCGTCTGTGTGCCGGATGTCAAGTGGGCGGTGTGTATGCTGGCGCTGTTCGCCGGTATCATCAGTGCTTTTGTGGACAATGTGGCCACCGTGCTCATGGTGGCACCGGTGGGCCTTGCCATTGCCCGCAAGCTGAAGATCTCGCCGGTGCCGGTGCTCATTGCCATTGCGGTGTCCTCCAACCTGCAGGGCGCGGCCACGCTGGTGGGCGACACCACCAGCATCCTGCTGGGCAGCTTTGCCGACATGAATTTCTTCGATTTCTTCTGGATGCGGGGCCGTCCGGGCATTTTCTGGGGCGTGGAGCTGGGCGCACTTGCTTCGCTGGCAGTGCTGCTGTGGCTGTTCCGCCGCGAGACCCAGCCTATCGCCGCAAAGGTGGAGACTGAGGTGGAGGACGATGTGCCCACTGCCCTGATGCTGCTCACGGTGGGTCTGCTCATTGCGGCATCCTTCCTGCCGGAGCCTGCAGCCGGGCCGCTGCACACGGTGTACGAGCTGCGCAGCGGCCTTGTGTGCATGGGGCTGTGCCTGTTTGGCGTGGCGCGCGCCTGCCTGCGGGCAGGGTCGGCAAAGCCGCTGGCGCATGTGCTGGGCGAGCTGGACTGCGACACCCTGCTGCTGTTGTTTGGCTTGTTCATCGTGATTGCGGGCATCCACGCGGCGGGTGTTATCGACGCAGCAGCCCGGCTGTTCCATGCCGTGGCAGGGGAAAACCCTTTCCGACTGTTTACGCTGCTGGTGGTGGTGTCGGTGGTGCTTTCGGCCTTCATCGATAACATCCCTTACGTGGCCGCCATGCTGCCGGTGGTGCAAAGCATCGCCGCCCTGATGAACGATGGCGTGGGCGTGGAACCCTATGTGTTTTACTTCGGCCTGCTCACCGGTGCAACGTTGGGCGGCAACCTGACCCCCATCGGTGCTTCGGCCAATATCGCGGCCATTGGCATTCTGCGCAAAAACGGCGAGACCGTCACCACCCGCGACTTCCTGCGCATCGGCGTGCCCTTTACGCTGGCCGCCGTGCTGGCAGGCTATGCGTACCTGTGGCTGGTGTGGGGCAAAGTCTGATCTGCTGGCCTCCGGAACGGCTGCCTGCTGAAGAAAAAACAAAGAAACTCCGACCCTCTGCACCGCCGGAAAATCGGCCTGCAGAGGGCTTTTTTCGCGAAAGTATGACGTTTTGTAGTGGGGAAAAAGTTTTTTTGAAAAAATGCTTGACAATTCTGCCATATCTGGTATAATAACTATCGTTCCAAGCGTCACAGCTCACGAATACAACAGAATATGCGGATATGGCGGAATTGGCAGACGCGTTAGATTCAGGTTCTAATCGGGGCAACTCGGTGGAGGTTCAAGTCCTCTTATCCGCACCAAACCATGAAAATCCGAACCTTTTCTCGATAGGAGAAGGGCTCGGATTTTTTGTTTTCTTCGGAAACGAGA